>JAHBYM010000038.1 GCA_019635975.1 Parvibaculum sp.
TCAGCGCGTCCTGCACGCCGGGAAAGAGCGCGTAGCTCTTCGACGAGGTCCATGTCTCCGGGATAGCCAGATTGTTGCCGATATGCAGCATCGCGATGGTGACGATGAAGGCGAGATAGAACCAGTTGGCGACATAGATATGCGGTTCGCGGCGGCGCGCCAGCGTTGCGAGGAAGACCAGCAGATAGACCACCCAGACGATGGTCAGCCAGATGTCGGCATACCACTCGGGTTCGGCATATTCCTTGGATTGGGTGACGCCCATCAGGTAGCCCGTCGCGGCGACGACAATGAAAAGCTGGTAGCCCCAGAAGACGAACCAGGGCGCGATGTCGCCGGCGAGGCGCGCGCGGCTGGTGCGCTGCACGACATAGAACGAGGTCGCGATCAGCGCGTTGCCGCCAAAGGCGAAAATCACCGCCGATGTGTGAACCGGGCGCAGGCGGCCGAAATTGACGAAGGCGGTGTCCAGATTGAGCGCCGGAAAGGCGAGTTGGAAGGCGATGACGACGCCGACCAGAAAGCCGGCAATGCCCCAGAAGAGAGTGGCAATCACGCCGGCCTTGACGACCCCGTCATTGTAGGAGGCCCCGGCATCCGCCGCGGCCGGTCCGCGCTCGAGCGCATTGAAATGGCGCTGCCCGATGGCCAGCGCGCCGGCGGCAAAGGCCAGCGCGAAGAGCCAGGAATGGGCCGCCATCGGCGCGTCCTGTGCCTTTGCGGCAACGACGATGAAGAGAAGTGTGCCCGCGATCAGCGATGCGACGACCCCCCAGGCCGCCGTCGTCATCGTGCCGGGAATATGTTGTCCCGGCGCCCCAGTTGCCGCCATTTCCGATGCCCCTCGTTCGTTGCCTCCGGCCCGCCCGGCGCGCTCGGTTGCGCCGGGTGCCAAACCTTAGAAACCATAGCATTACTGAGGACTTTTTTCGAATGCGCGTTTGCGCCGCTGCATCACCGTGTCGCATCGCGGCGTCGCGGCGGGTTGCGGGCTATGCGCGAGCGGGGTGCGTTGGGCGCCGGATCGTTAACCATGGCAGGCATCGCCGGCCGGGTTCCGGATTGCGGAGCAGGGATACGAACATTTGAAAAAAGCACGAATTGCCTGCATCCGTTTCCGGTTGCGGTTCTTTGCAACGCATATTTATGACTGTGCCAATCCCGACCGGCGTGATAGATAGTGCGGCCTGTGCGCCCGGCGTTTCGACGATGCCGGATGCAGGGGGGACAGCCTGGCCGGGTCATCGCGATACCGGTCCGCGGCCGGTTTGTCCGGACTTCCGTCCGGATCGAGCCCGCCGCAAAGACCCTTCCGAAGGGCGCGGTCGCCAAGACAAAAACAGCGGGAAATTCCGCAATATCCTGAGCACTCCGATGCAGTCTCCGCAAAAAGACTGCACGTCCTGAAGGGGAGGTTATTTTGCAGCGTCTTGAAAATCTCGTATTCGGTTTGCGTTTGCCGATACTTGTTATTCTTTTCTTTTTCACCCTGGTCATGGGTTACTTCGCCGCCCAGCTCAAGATGGACGCCGGCTTCACCAAGATGTTGCCGATCGGCCATTCTTACATCGAAACCTTTTTCGAATACTCGGAAAGCTTCGGCGGTGGCAACCGCGTGCTTGTGGTGCTGGAGAACAAGGAAGGCGACATCTTCCAGCGCGATTTTCTCTACACGCTCAACGATGCAACCCAGGATCTCTTCTACATTCCCGGCGTCGCGCGCCACACGGTGACATCGCTCTGGACGCCGAACACGCGTTTCATCGCGGTAACCGAGGAAGGCCTCGAGGCTGGCGACGTGATCCCCGCCAATTTCGCCGGTACCGATGCCGACATCAACACGGTGCTGCAGAACACGTTGCGCGCCGAACTCGTCGGCCGCCTCGTTTCGAGAGACTTCAAGGCCGCGATGATCCGCGCCGAGTTGCAGGACTTCAATCCGGAAACGCGCCAGCGGCTCGACTATTTCGAAGTGGCGCGCAGACTCGAAGCTGACCTGCGCGACAAATACGTTTCCGACACGGTCGATGTGAAGATCGTCGGCTTTGCCAAGCTGACCGGCGACATCGCCGATGGCGCCGGTTCGGTCGTCCGGTTCTTCACCGTGGCGTTCGTGCTCACCTGCTTCATGATGTGGCTCTATTGCCGCTCGTGGATCCTCACCATGGTGACGGTCGGCGCCTCGCTCTGTTCGCTCGTCTGGCAATTCGGATTGCTGCACATTCTGGGTTTCGGCCTCGATCCGCTCGGTGTGCTGGTGCCGTTCCTCGTTTTTGCCATCGGCGTCAGTCACGGCGTTCAACAGATCAACATGGTCGGCGCCGAAATGGCCGCCGGCCTCGACAAGATGAAGGCCGCCCGCGCGACCTTCACCTTCCTGTTCCGGCCGGGCGTTGTCGCGCTGCTGACCACGCTCACGGGCTTTGCCACGCTCTACATCATTCCGATCGGCATGATCCAGGAACTGGCGATCACGGCTTCGATCGGTCTTGCCTTCAAGATCATTTCCAACCTCGTCATGTTGCCGCTGCTCGTCTCCTACGTCGCGCCGCCGGAAGAGGAATATGGCGCCAAGGTTCGCCGCGCGATGGAAACGCGCGCCAAGCTCTGGCCGACGCTGTCGAAGCTGGCAAAGCCGGGTTTTGCGTTTCCGTTTGTCATCATTTGCTTCTGCATCGCCATGGCCGCCATCTACGGCGCGCGCGACAAGCAGATCGGCGACGTGCATGCGGGTGCCGGCGAGTTGTGGCCGGACTCGCGCTACAACCAGGACAGCCGCTATATCGCCGAGGCCTTCAATCTCGGCCTCAACGTGCTGACGGTGATCGTCGAATCCGACAGCATTGTCTGCATCGACTACGAGAAGATGCACCATCTCGAAAACTTCAGCTGGTACATGCGCAATGTCGACGGTGTGCAATCGGTGATCAGCCTGCCGATCCTGGCGCGCGCCATCAACAGCATGTGGCAGGAAGGCAATCCGAAATGGCGAAACCTGCCGCGCAATTCGTCGGCGCTCGCGCAGGCGACGTCGAGCATCTCCAGCGCATCGGGCATCGTGAATACCGATTGCTCGACGGCGGCGGTCGCCATTTTCATCGCCGACACCAAGGCGAAGACCGTCAATCACGTGCGACATGAGCTTGAAACGTGGATGGCGGCGCCCGAAAACCAGTATGACGGTCTCGTGCTGCGCGTCGGCACCGGCAACGTGCCGATCGTGGCGGCGACAAACGAAATCGTACACAAGTCCGAGCTTCCGATGCTGCTCTATGTGTATGCGGTCGTGATGACGCTGGTGATCATTACCTACCGCGAATGGCGCGGCGCTTTGTGCTGCGTGTTGCCGCTCGTTCTCGCCACGCTGATCGGCGACTGGTTCCTGACCGCCTTCGGCATCGGCCTCAAGATATCGACGCTGCCGGTGCTCGCCATCGCGGTCGGCATCGGTGTCGACTACGGCATCTACGAGTACAACCGGATGCAGCGCTACATGCGCATGGGCAAGACGCCGCACGAGGCCTATCTGCAGGCGCTCTACGACGTCGGCTCGGCGACGATGTTCACCGGTTTCACACTTGCCATCGGCGTGTCGACCTGGGCGTTCTCGGCGCTGAAGTTCCAGGCCGACATGGGCCTGCTGCTGACCTTCATGTTCATGGTCAACATGCTGGGTGCCGTGACGCTGCTGCCGGCGCTGGTCGCGGTCTTCGAGTACATCTGGCCGCTGAAGCGCAAGCCGCTTTCGGAGGAGGAAGCGCGGGCCGTGATGCGCGGCCACTGAGTTTCATCTCATCGCGAACGCCGAAAGGGCGGCCCTCCACGGAGGCGCCGCCCTTTCTTTTTGGCGGATTTCCGCGGGATTTTGGTGTCTCCCGATCTGATCTTGACTAATCGGTCATTTTATGACCAAATGGTCAAGTCAGGATCGGGAGGGTCTTTTGGCCGGCAGGGCAGCAACGGATAAGTCGGAAGAAGCGGGGTCGCGCCGGCGGGCGCAGATGCGCGCGGTGCTGGTCGAGGCAGCCATGCAGCTCTTTGCGCGGCAGGGTGTCGACGCCACCACCATCGACGAGATCGTCGTGCTGGCCGGTGTGGCCAAGGGCACCTTCTACAATTACTTCACCGACCGGACCGAGATTGCGCGCGCCGTCGCAGCCGCGATCCGCCACGAATTCAATGCCGCCGTCGCCGAACTCAATGAAGGTATCGACGACCCGGCGATCCGCGTGTCGCGGGGCGTCCGGCTTTTCATGGCGCTGGTGGCGCGCGATCCCGTCAAGGCGTCGATGCTGGCGCGCATCTACGACAGCGGCGCCGCGGTCGATGCGCAAGGCAACGAACATCTGCTCGGCGACATTCGCGACGGCGTCGCCAAGGGCCGTTTCGTCATTCCGGGCGAGGCGGCAGCCGTGCATCTTGTCGTCGGGCTAGGCACGACAGCCATGCGTCATCTGCTCGATGCCGGCGCGGACGCCCGCATTCTCAAGGGCGAGGGCTATGCGCGCGACATCGTCATCGTGATGCTGCGGGGGCTCGGCGTTCCGGAAACCGATATCGCCGCCGTTCTCGCGCATCCGTTCGACGTGTCGCAGATTTCCGTTTTCAAATGAGGAGAGTGTCATGATCAAGGTCACCGACATCGCCTATGTGCGCTTTCGCGCGCCCGATCTCGACGCGATGGAAAAATTCCTGATCGAGTTCGGCCTGGTGCGCGCGGCGCGCCGCGGCGCGCAACTATTCATGCGCGGCACCGACCCGCTTGCCTTCGCGCATGTGACGGAGGAGGGCGATCCCGGCTTTGCCGGTCTCGGCTTCTGTGCCGACAGCGTCGCCGATCTCGAAAAGCTTGCCGCGGCTTACGGTCTGCCGGTCGAGGAGAGCGATGCGCCGGGTGGCGGCGGGATCGTCCGCTTCACCGATCCGAACGGCTTTCCCGTCGATGTCGTCGCCGGCCAAAAGGCGCCGCCCGCGCTCCCTGTTAAGCGCCACCTCGTTCACAATGATGGCGAGGCGCGACCGCGGCGCGGCGAGACGCTCCGTGTTGAGCCCGGTCCCTCGCAGGTCAAGCGTCTCGGTCATTGCGTCATCAACGTGAAGGACTTTCGCGAGACCGAAGCCTGGTATAAGGAGCGCTTCGGCCTTGTCACATCCGACGAGATCGAGATCGCGCCCGGCGCGCCCATCGGCGCCTTCCTGCGCTGCGATCGGGGTTCTACCCATGTCGATCATCACACGCTCTTCCCCGTCGGCACCGGTACGCCCGGCTTCAATCACGCCGCCTTCGAGGTCGCGAATTTCGACGACCTGATGGCGGGGCGCGAAGTGCTCGTCGAGGCCGGACGCCGTCATGAATGGGGCGTCGGCCGCCACATTCTCGGCAGCCAGATCTTCGACTACTGGCGCGACCCCTGGGGGCACACCGTCGAACACTGGACCGATGGCGATCTCTTCAACAATGAAACGCCGCCCAATGTGGTCGGCATCGACCAGCTGATGGGCAATCAATGGGGCCCGCCCGCGCCGCCGAATATGGGCTCTTGAGAAGAACTCGGAAAAAGGAAACGGACCATGAAGCTTGCAACCTTCACGGAAGGCAATTCGACGCGCGTGGGCGTCGTCCGCGACGACGGCATCGTCGATCTCTCTGTGGCGGCGCCCGATCTGCCGCGCGACATGGTGGGGCTCATATCGAGCGACGCGGCGATGGCCAAGGCGCGCGCGGCGGCCGCAAAGGGCGCGGCGCTTCCGCTTTCGCGCGTGACGCTCGAAGCGCCCGTGCCGCATCCCGGCAAGGTGCTCGCCATCGGCCTCAACTACCGCGACCACGTGGAAGAGTCTGGCCAGCCGATGCCCGAACATCAGGTCTGGTTCAACAAGCAGCACAATTGCATCACCGGGCCTTACGCCGATGTGGCGCTGCCTTCCGTCTCCGCCTTTCTCGATTACGAAGCCGAGATGTGCTTCGTCATCGGCAAGCGCTGCAAGCATGTGCCGGCGGACCGTGCGCATGAGGTGATTGCCGGCTATTTCGTCGGCAACGATGTCAGCGTGCGCGACTGGCAGCTGCGCACCAATACCTGGCAGATCGGCAAGTCGTTCGACACGCATGGGCCCATCGGTCCGTGGATCGTGACGCCCGACGAGGTCGGCGATCCGCATGCGCTCGACATCAAATGCTGGGTCAATGGCGAACTGCGGCAGAACTCCAACACGAAGCACCTGATCTTCGATTGCTTCGCGCAGGTCGCGCATCTGACGCAGGCCTTCACGCTCGATCCGGGCGACGTGATCTTCACCGGCACGTCTTCGGGCGTCGGCGGCGCGATGAAGCCGATGCAGTTCCTGAAGGAAGGCGATGTCGTCAAGGTCGAGGTCGAGAAGCTCGGATATATCGAAAACCGTGTCGTGCCCGAAAAGGCCGAGACGGTGATCGAGGCCGCCTGAGGCTCAAGAAAGCGGGGGGAAGATGAAACGCGAGGAAACGGAAGTCCTGATCGTCGGGCTCGGGCCTGTCGGCGCGGCGCTCGGCGTCTATCTCGGGCGCATGGGCGTTTCGGCCATCGCCATCGAGCGCGACGCCGAGGTCTATCCCTTGCCGCGCGCCGCGCATCTCGATCACGAGACGATGCGGCTGCTGCATCTTGCCGGCGGGGCCGAGGCCGTCGCGCGGGCGAGCCAGCCGCTTTCCTCCTACGAGTTCCGCAACGCGGCGGGCGAACTCCTTCTGGGCTTCAAGCCGACAGGCGATCTCGCGCCGACCGGCTGGCCTTACTCCTCCATGTTCCACCAGCCGACGCTCGAACATGCGCTGCGGGCGCGTCTGGCGGAGATGCCAACGGTCTCGACGCGGCTTTGCCACGCGCTCAAGAGCTATGAAGTGGCGGGCGACAGGATCGTTGCGCAGGTCGAAAGCGGCGACGGCGTTTACGAAATAGCTGCGCGCTTCATTGTTGGCTGCGACGGCGGCAACAGCACCGTGCGCCGCAAGGCCGGCATCGCGCTCGACGATATGGGTTTCGACGAGCCCTGGCTCGTTGTCGACACGGTGTTGAAGAACGGCGTGACGCGCCTTTCGACCATCGGCTTCCAGCATTGCGACCCTAAGCGCCCCGTCACCTCGATGCCGATGGCGCCCGGCCGTCACCGTTTCGAAATCATGCTGCGGCCCGGCGAGAAGCCGGAAGATGTCGTGTCGGACGAAGCGATTGCCGCGATGATCGCGCCCTATGCCGACGCATCGGCGCTCGATATCGAACGCCGCGCCGTCTACCGCTTCCACGCCGTCATCGCAAAGACGTGGCGCGCGGGGCCGGTCATCCTCGCGGGTGATGCCGCGCATCAGATGCCGCCTTTTCTGGGGCAGGGCCTCTGTTCGGGGACGCGCGATGCGGCCAATCTCGCCTTCAAGATCGAAGCCGTGCTGCGCGGACGCGCGAATGAATGCCTCCTCGACAGCTATCAGGCCGAGCGCGAGCCGCATGTGCGCATGATCACCGAAATGGCGGTCGCGATGGGCCGGGTCGTCTGCACGCAGGACGCCGAGGCCGCGCGACAGCGCGACGAGCAGTTGCTGGCCGCGCCCGAGGCGTCGCGCATGAGCCCCCTGCTTTCGCTCGACGGCATCCGCTCCGGCATTCTCGAAAGCGGCGGCGCCATCGCGCCCGATCCCGGCTTCGGCTCAAGCAATGAAAGGGGCCGCCTCGACGACGCGGCGGGCTATGCGGCTCTCCTGATCGTCCGCGCGGAGGACGACGCCTCGCGCGCTTTCGCGGGCGCCGGCGGCCTCGTTGCCCGGCTCGATGCGCTGCCCGACAGCGCCGGCCATCTTGCTGCCGCGCTCGGCGATCGGCCGGCCATCCTGATCCGGCCCGACCGCTATGTCTTCGGCGCGGGCGAGGCGGCGGCGCTCACCGGCGCCTGGGCGGCCTATCTCGCGAGCGGCAAGGCGGCGGCGTCTGCCGCTGCGGCATGACGCCACTGGCGGCGCGCGCCGGCTTCCGGTCATAATCTTCCCCATCGGTCTCGACGGGAGGGGAGAGGCAGGATGCCGGAAGCACCGGGTGGCGGCACTCCGCGTATTCATACGATCGAAGTGCGCGATCTTGCGGCGGCGCTGAAAGCGGGGTTTGGCGATTTCCTGCGCGCTCCGCTTTTCGGGCTGGTCATTGGCGGGGTCTTCGCGCTGATCGGCGCGGTCATCGTGCTGTCGCTGACGATCTGGGAGTTGCCCTGGCTGATCTATCCCTTCGCCATCGGCTTTCCGCTGGTTGGGCCCTTTGCCGCCGTCGGCCTTTACGAAGTGAGCCGGCGCCTCGCCGAGGGCGCGCGCCCCTCATGGCGTGACGTCTTTGCCGTCATCTGGGCGCAGCGCCGCCGCGAAGTTTCGTGGATGGCCTTTGTGATGCTCTTCGTCTTCTGGGTCTGGATGTATCAGGTGCGGCTCCTGATTGCGCTTTTTCTGGGCCTCGTCTCCTTTGCCTCCTTCGCGCAGTTCCTCACCGTCGTCTTCACGACGCAGCAGGGGCTGATCTTCCTTGCCGTCGGCCATGTGGTCGGCGGGGTGCTGGCGCTGGTGCTGTTCTCGATCACCGTCTTTTCGATCCCGATGCTGCTTGAGCGCGAGGTCGACATCGTCACCGCCATGATCACCTCCGTGAAGGCCGTATTTCAGAGCCCGGTCGCGATGCTCGGCTGGGGCGTCTTCGTGACGCTGTCGGTGCTGGCGGCCTCGCTGCCGCTTTTCCTCGGATTGCTGGTGGTCCTGCCGGTTTTCGGCCATGCGACCTGGCATCTTTACCGCCGCGCGCTGCCGCAATAGGCCCCCGGCCGCCTTTCCCGGCATTTCGGCCCCTGCGTCAATTTGATCGGCGCCGGACGGAATTAGGGTGTTGACCCTAGATTTCGGCGGGCCAAAATAGAAAGATCGAAATAGGGAAAATTCGGCGCCACCCAGAAGTGCCGGCCAGGGAAAGAGACAGGAAATGCCAGACACAGCAACGCTTACCAGACCGGCTCCGGCCGCCTCGCAACAAGCCGAACATTTCGATGTGCTGATCGTCGGTGCGGGCATCTCCGGCATCGGTTCGGCCTATCACCTCCAGCAGCAATGCCCGGACAAGAGCTTCGTCATTCTCGAAACGCTTGAGACTTTCGGCGGCACCTGGCACACGCATCGCTATCCGGGTATCCGCTCCGACAGCGACCTCTATACGTTCGGCTATCGCTTCAAGCCCTGGACGGGCGATCCGATCGCGTCGGCCGACAAGATTCTGAAATACATGGAAGAGGTGATCGAAGAGAACGACCTCAACCGCCACATCCGCTACGGACACAAGATCGTCTCGGCCGACTGGTCGGCGAAGGATGCGCTCTGGACCGTTCATGCGGTGCGCGTCGACACCGGGGAGGAGCGCCGCTTTACCACCAGTTTCCTCTGGATGTGCCAGGGCTATTATCGCCACGATCAGGGCTACACGCCCGAATGGCCGGACATGGACAAGTTCAAGGGACAGATCGTCCATCCGCAAACCTGGCCCGAAGACCTCGACTACAAGGGCAAGAACGTTCTGGTCATCGGCTCCGGCGCGACGGCGGCGACGCTGGTTCCCGCCATCGCCGGCGATTGCGCGCATGTGACGCTCCTGCAGCGTTCGCCGACCTATTTCATTCCCGGCCGCAACGAGAACGAGCTGGCGAACCGGTTGCGCGAGCTTCATATCGACGAGGAATGGATCCACGAGATCACGCGCAAGGAAATCCTGCACAACCAGGCCGAGTTCACGCGCCGGTCCTTCGAGGAACCGGAAGAGGTCCGTAAGGAACTGCTCGACGCCGTGAAGCTCTTCCTGCCGGAAGATTTCGTCGAGAAGCACTTCACGCCGCGCTACCGCCCGTGGCGCCAGCGCATCGCCTTCGTGCCGGACGGCGACATCTTCCAGGGTATCGCATCGGGCAAGGCCTCGGTCGAAACCGACGAAATCGAACGCTTCACCGAAAAGGGCATCCTGCTCAAATCCGGCAAGGAACTTGAAGCCGACATCATCGTCACCGCGACCGGCTTTCATCTCTCCGTTCTCGGCGACATCGCGTTCAGCAAGGATGGCAAGCCCATCGATTTCGCCGACACCGTCACCTGGCGCGGCATGATGTTCACGGGTGTGCCGAACATGGCCTGGGTCTTCGGCTATTTCCGCGCGAGCTGGACGCTCCGCGTCGACCTGATGGGCGATTTCGTCTGCCGCCTGCTCAACCACATGGGCAGCCATCAGGCGAAATCCGTGACCATCGAAATTCCGGAAAAGGACAAGGACATGAAGCGCCTGCCCTGGATCGACCCGGAAAACTTCAATCCGGGCTATCTGATGCGCAGCATGCATCTCTTGCCCAAGCGCGGCGACAAATACGAGTGGCAGCACACGCAGGATTACTGGCGCGAAAAGGACGAGTTGCCGCAGATCGACCTCGATGGCCCGGAATTCGTCTACGCGTGAACGCAGGCTTCCCGGAAAACAAAAAAGGCGGCTCTCGCGAGCCGCCTTTTTCTTTCCTTCATTTTTTCCTTACGCCGCCTTGCGCTTCATCGAATATCTCACCGGCAGCCGCTTCAATCCGCTCACAAAGCTCGCTTCCACCCAGGCCGGGTCGCCCGCCAGTTCGATATGGTCGAGGCGGGCCAGCAATTCCTTGTAGAGGGCGCGGATTTCCATTTTCGCCAGATGCTGGCCGAGGCAGAGATGCGCGCCATAGCCGAAGGCGAGGTGCTTGTTGGGCGAGCGTTCGATCTTGAAGGCGAAGGGATCGTCGAAAGCGTCCTCGTCGCGGTTCGCCGACCAGTAGCACATCAGCAGATTGTCGCCCGCCTTGATCTTCTGCCCGCGCAGTTCGTAGTCGACGGCGGCGGTGCGGAAGAAATGCTTCACCGGCGTCGTCCAGCGAATCATCTCGTCGATGGCGCCATTCAGATACTTCTCCGGATCGGACTTCAGCTTCGCGAACTCGTCCGGGTTCTGCATCAGCGCCAGCAGCCCGCCGGCGGCCGTCGAACTTGTCGTGTCGTGGCCGGCGGTGGCGACGATGATGTAATAGGAGATCGCTTCCAGATGGCCGATGGGCTGACCGTCGATGGTCGCATTGGCGATCACGGTTGCCACATCGTCCTTCGGGTTCTTGCGGCGGTCCTCGGTCATCGCGGTGAAATAGTTGAAGAACTCGGTCACCGTATTGACGGTTTCGGTCGCGTCCGGGCGCTTCATGTCCGGGTCGGTCGAACCGAAAAGCTCCTGCGTCAGCTTCAGCATGATTGGCTCGTCTTCCTCCGGCACGCCGAGCACCGTCATGATGACGCGAAGCGGATACCAGACCGCGACGTCGGCGACGAAATCGCATTCGCCGCCCTTGGCTTCCAGGCGGTCGACATATTTTTCCGCCAGCGCATCGACGCGGCCCGCAATCGCCTTCAGGTTCGGGGGCATGAACCAGGCCTGCGTCAGCCCGCGATAGTTGCGGTGATCGGGATTGTCCATGTCGACCAGCGAGCGGATCAGCTTTGACTCGCCACCCGTAAATTTCCGCACCTCTTCCTCAAGCTCGATCGATTGCAGCGTCAGGCGCGGATCGTTGAGGAATTTGTCGTTCTGCCGCTCGACTTCCATGATGTCGGCATGTTTCGACACGGTCCAGAACGGACGAAAGCCGTCCGGCTCCGTCCAGCGCACCGGTTCTTCCTTGCGCAGTTGCGTGAACAGCCTGTGGAACTCGTCGACATGCGCATAGGTCTTCGGGTTGACGATCGCATTGTCGATGCTCTTGTCGGTCATGTCCGTCCTCCTCCGCCGTCTCCGGCCTGTTCCTTTTTCGCGGCTCACGGTGCGTTTTCGTTCAGCGCCGCCGAATGCCGCCGTGACGTTGCGTAAAGCGCTAAATCCTTGCGGCACAAGGCTTTCCGCTAACTCTGCGCGGAGTTTTGGCGGCTTGCAAGCGCCTCGTTTCCGGCTGGACAAGGCCCATTGCATGGTCAAGATGGCGGCCAGATATATGTGTCATCGGCAATCGGGGCCGCCGCGTTGCGCGGGGCCCCGCATGTTTCAAGGAGAATTCTCATGGCGGAAGCCTATATCGTTGCCGCGGCGCGCACCGCGGGCGGCCGCAAGGGCGGCAGGTTGAAGGACTGGCACCCGGCCGATCTCGGCGGCAAGGTCATCGACGACCTCATCGCGCGTACCGGCGCCGATCCGGAACTGGTCGAAGACGTGATCGTCGGTTGCGTCGATCAGGCGGGCGAGCAGGGCATGAACATCGCGCGCAATGCGGTGCTCGCCTCGAAGTTGCCCGAGAGCGTTCCGGCGACCTCGGTCGACCGTCAGTGCGGTTCCTCGCAGCAGGCGCTGCATTTCGGCGCGCAAGCCGTCATGTCGGGCGCGATGGATGTGGTCATCGCGGCCGGTATCGAAAGCATGACGCGCGTGCCGATGGGTATGCCGATCTCGCTGCCGTTCAAGAACGGCTTCGGCATCTACAAGAGCCCCAACATCGAGGCGCGCTATCCGAACATCCAGTTCAGCCAGTTCGCCGGTGCCGAAATGATGGCGAAGAAATACGGCCTGACGAAAGACCAGCTCGACGAATATGCCTATTCGAGCCATCAGAAGGCGATTGCTGCCACGCAGGCCGGTCTTTTCGACGCCGAAATCGTGCCGCTCGAAGTGACGCTGGAAGACGGCACCAAGGAGACCCACAAGGTCGACGAGGGCATTCGTTTCGACGCCAATCTCGACGCCATCAAAAGCGTCAAGCTGCTGGTCGAAGGCGGCGCGATCACGGCAGCCTCCTCCTCGCAGATCTGCGACGGCGCGTCGGGCGTGATGATCGTCAACGAAAAAGGCCTGAAGGCGCTCGGCGTCGAGCCCATGGCCCGCATCCACCACATGACCGTCGTCGGCGGCGATCCCGTCATCATGCTGGAAGCGCCGCTTCCCGGCACCGAGCGGGCGCTGAAAAAGGCCGGCATGAAGATCGACGACATCGACCTCTACGAAGTCAATGAGGCCTTCGCCTCGGTGCCGACCGCCTGGTTGCAGGTGCTGGGCGCCGATCCCGACAGGCTCAACGTCCATGGCGGCGCGATCTCGCTCGGCCATCCGCTCGGCGCGTCGGGCACCAAGCTGATGACGACGCTGGTCCATGCGCTGAAGGCGAAGAACAAGCGCTACGGTTTGCAGACCATGTGCGAAGGCGGCGGACTGGCCAATGTGACCATCGTCGAGCGTCTCTAAATCCCTGAAAGGATTTGGGAATTTCAAGGGCGGGGCCGCAAGGCCCTGCCCTTTTTGCCGCGAATCTCCCTATCATCTGCTAGAGTTGCGGATACGCGTTACGCAAAAGAAGGTTCAAGCAGGAGACGCGCCCGACCGATGAAGATGCCAACCTCATGAAGATGAAAGAACTGGAGGCCGCGACCGGCATCGGCCGCGAAACCATCCGCTACTACATCCGCGAGGGCCTGCTGCCGGAGCCGGTGCGGCCGAAGCGCAATGTCGCGACCTATGGGCGCGAGCACGTCAAGCGGCTCAACCTGATCCGCCGCTTGCAGCATGAGCGGCATCTGCCGCTGTCGGTCATCAAGGCCGTCGTGACGTCGGAAACCGGCGAGCCGGCGGGCGGGTTCGAATCGCTGATCGGGCTTGAGGTGGCGATGGGCCCGCTCCTCAATGACGGCCGCAACCTTGCGCCGAAGACGCTTGCGGATGTGGCACGCGACACCGGGCTTGCACCCGACGAAATCCGGAAGTTTGCCGAAATCGGCCTCATCAATATCGATGCGCGCGACGGGGCCGAGTGGCTCAATCAGCGCAATGTCCGCATCATGGAAATCATCGCGCAGACCCGCGCCGAGGGTTTCACGCCCGAAATCGGCTACACGATCGAGAGCTATGACATCTATCCGCAGATGATCGAGCTGCTGGCGCGGCGCGCCGTTGTCGGCTTCTATTCGCGCCTCGGCGACAAGCTCGACCAGCCGGCGGCCGCGAAGCTCGCCGTCAACGGCATCCGCACCTTGAGTGAAATGGTGCCGCTGATGCTGATCGAGAAAATCGTCCGCGAGGTCGAGAAGATCAGTGCCAGCGGCGTCCTGCCGACAGCCGAAGACGATGTGTGAGGGGGGTCAGCGGCACGGACGCTTCGCCTCATTTATTCCGATAAAACCAAATCGTCATGGCCCGCTTTATGCGGGCCATCCACGTCTTTCGTCCTTCTCGTCTGCGCGAACGTCCGGGTTCCACTACTCCGCTTACTGATTCAGCGTTTCGCACAGATCGTCCCAATCGGTATTGAACTCATGGATCAGCCGCACCTTCCAGGAACGCGGCCATTTCTTGATGCGCGTTTCGCGCGCGATCGCGCTTTCGATTTCTTCGTGGCGCTCCATATAGACGAGACGTTTCAGTCCATAGCGCTTGGTGAAGCCGGAATAGGTGCCGTCGCGGTGCTCGGAGGCGCGGCGCCCGATGTCGGAGGTGACGCCGGTATAGAGTATGCCGTCACGCTTGTTGGTGACGATGTAGACCCAGCCGCCTTTCATGAGAGAATTCTGCGCTTAGGTTGTCGTGCTCGCCCTAAGAAAGACGTGGATGGCCCGGACAAGCCGGGCCATGACGATTTGTTTTGAGTCAGAGAGAAACCGAACGCTCTTCCCCCCCTAATCCCCCAGCACCAGCGTGTCGGCTTTGCGCCAGTAGATCCAGTATTCCTCGCCGGCCTTGAAGGTAAACTCCTCGACGTCGCTGGTGACATTGGAGATGTCGGCCTGCAATGGCTGGCCAAGGCCGATGTCGAAGAAGACGTTCGAGTAGCTGCCGAAATAGGCCACTTCGCCGACCTTGCCCTTGATGGCGATGACGCCGGGATCGGTCGGCTGCTTGTCGGCGACGAAAATCTTTTCCGGCCTGACCGCCAGCGCCACCTTGCCCTCCGCCGTTCCCTTCAGCGTCACCTCGCCGATCTTCGGCGCGTTGACCCTCACCTCGCCTTCGCCGGTGCGTGTTGCGGTCGCGTCGATCAGGTTGATCTTTCCAATAAAGTCGGCGACGAAGCGGCTGGCCGGCGTTTCGTAGAGGCCGGTCGGCGGCGCCACCTGCTGCACCTTGCCCTGGTTCATCACCGCGATGCGGTTGGCCATCGACAGGGCTTCCGACTGGTCATGCGTCACGATGACGAAGGTGATGCCGACGGTCTTTTGCAGGCGCACCAGTTCGAGCTGCATCGCTTCCCTGAGCTTGGCGTCGAGCGCCGACAGCGGTTCGTCGAGCAGCAGCACCGAGGGGCGCTTCACCAGCGCGCGGGCGAGCGCCACGCGCTGGCGCTGGCCGCCCGACATTTCGTCGGGCATGCGCTTGCCGAGGCCGCCGAGCTTGACGAGTTCCAGCGCTTCGGCGACGCGTTTCTTGATTTCGCCGGACGGACGGCGGTCCATCTTCAAGCCATAGGCAACGTTCTGTTCGACCGACATATGCGGAAACACCGCATAGGACTGGAACACCATGTTGACCGGGCGCTTGTTGGGCTGAACCTTCGCCATGTCGTGGCCGTCGATAATCACCTGGCCGGCGGTCGGGACTTCGAAACCGGCGAGCATCCGCAACAGCGTGGTCTTGCCGCAACCCGACGGTCCCAGCAGCGCGAAGAACTCGCCCCGTTGAACCTCGAGGTCCACCTCGTCGACGGCCTTGACGCTGCCGCCATAGACTTTCGAGACGTTCTTGATCTGGATGATGGGTGCTTCGGACATATGCTTTTCCGGTTTCGGGAAACGGCGTCAATGGGCGGACTTGCCGATCATGTTGTTGCGGTTCTGCAGCCACAGCGCGATGGTGGTCACGACGAGCGTCAGCAGGATCAGGATGGTCGAGGCGGCGTTCACTTCCGGCGTCACCGAGAAGCGCACCATCGAATAGATCTTGACCGGGAAGGTCACGGTGTCGGGCCCGGCGGTGAAGAAGGTGATGACGAAGTCGTCGAGCGAGAGCGTGAAGGCCAGGAGCGCGCCGGCGATCAGGCCGGGCTTCATATGCGGCACCACGATGTCGCGGAAGACGCGGTATTCGCTGGCGCCGAGGTCGCGCGCGCATTCGGCGAGTTCGCGGTTGAAATTCTCGAGCCGCGCCCGGATCACGATGGCGGCGAAGGGAAAGGCGAAGGCGATGTGGGCAATCGTGATCGAGCCGAGATTGATCGGCCAGGGCAGGCCCACCGGCCAGCCGAGGCGGGCGAAGAACACCATCATCGCCACGCCCATGCAGATTTCGGGAATGACGATCGGCAGCGCCATGCCGCCTTCATAGATTGCCTTGCCCGGAAAGCGGTAGCGCCACAGCACATAGGCGGTCAGCGCGCCGAGGATCGTGGCCACCACCGTCGTCATCAGCGCGATGGTCAGCGAGTTGCCGAAGGCCAGCATCAGCGAATCGTTGTTGAAGAAGCGCACGTAATAGTCGGTCGTGAAGCCGCGCCACACCACGTTGCGGCGGCTGTCGTTGAAGCTGAAGGCCATCAGGCCGATGATCGGCGCATAAAGGAAGACCAGCGTCAGCGTGACGATGGCGCGCAGCCAGAAGCGCCGCGCATAGTCGAGCGGGCCCATGGGGTCGGGATTGCGGCGGAAGAGCCTCATCTTTTGTCTCCCCGGCCTTCCTTGCGCATCAGCACGGCGCGGAGCGCCAGCGCGAAGAATGTTGCATACATCAAGAGGAAGCTCAGCGCGGCGCCGAAGGGCCAGTTGTTGGCCTGCTTGAACTGGCTGGCGATCACATTGGCGATCATGTAGCTGTCGGTGCCGCCCAGAAGGTCGGGCGTCAGGTAGGAGCCCATCGCCGGAATGAAGGTGATGACGACGCCCGACGCGATGCCCGGCAGCGCCAGCGGCACGACGATCGAAAAGAAAGTGCGCGTATGGCCGGCGCCGAGATCGAGGCTCGCTTCCAGATAGGAGCGGTCGAGCCGGTCGAGCGCGGCGTAGAGCGGCAGCACCATGAAGGGCAGATGCACATAGACAAGGCCGATCACGACGGCGGTGTTGTTGTAGAGGAGCTGCAAGGGTGTGAAGGGGCCGATCAGCATGTTGTCGCCGAGGCCGATGAAGGAAAGCGCCCAGTCGGCATGATCGACCAGCCATTCAAGGCCCCAGTTGACGAAGCCGTTGGTGCGCAAGACCGCGATCAGCGCATAGGTGCGGATCAGGAGGTTGGTCCAGAAGGGCAGGATCACCAGCAGCAGCAGCCACATCCGCATCGTCGGCTTTGCGAAGACGATGGCGATGGCCACGGGGAAGGAAATGACCAGACAGACGAAGGTCGTCGCCGCCGCCATCCAGATCGACTTCCAGAAGATGCCGAGATAGACCGGCTCCAGCGCGCGCATATATTGCTGCAGGTTCCAGTCCAGCGTGATGTCGACGACGCCGGTCTTGGTGCTGAAGCTGTAGAGCCAGATCAGCGAAAGCGGAATGATGAAGAACGTGACCAGCCAGAAGGTCGGCGGCACGATGGCGGTCCAGAAGGTCCGAACCGAGTTCTTCCAGTTTTCCATCTATCGAAACCCCCCACAGGGCACGCGGTACTGTTGCAGTGGTCAAGTATAGCAGGTTCGCATACCTGTCGAACCGCTCAAACGACCCCCCGCACGTCATGGCCCGGCCTGTCCGGGCCATCCACGTCTTTCTCTTCATCTGTCACAGAAAGAAAGACGTGGATGACCCGCCCTCCTTTGGAAACAAGATGGGCGGGTCATGACGCCAATGGAAAATGCAGCGTCATGACATCTGTCGTAAACAAAAAAAGAGCGGGCAATTTCTTGCCCGCCCCGGCGCCACCCTCAGGCGGCGTTGATCTTGGTGCAGAGGTCTTCGCGCATCTGCGTGACGTCCTCGCCCAGATATTCGGCAAATTCCGACACGGCGATCACGTCGTCCGGCGGGAAGATGTCCTCGTTCGACTTGTAGTCCTCGTCCATCAGCTCGTAACCGGCCTTGTTGGCGGTCGCGTACTGGATGTAGTCGGTGATGAGCTGGTTGGGCTCGGCCTCATGGATGTAGTTGATCAGCGCATGGGCGTTGTCGACATTCGGCGCGTTGGCGGGGATCGCCATCACGTCTTCCCACAGGATGCCGCCTTCCTTCGGAATGACGTAATCGACATCGTCGTCTTCCGTCATCAGCTGCACGATGTCGCCGTTATATTCCATCGTCAGGTCGACTTCGCCGGCCGCCAGCAGGTCCTGACCGTTATCTTCGGCAAAGGCCTTGATGTGCTTCTTCTGCTTGATGATCAGCTCGGCCGCCGCCTCGTTCTCGGCCTTGTCGGTCGAGTTCAGCGAGTAGCCGAGATATTTCAGCGCGCAACCGAGCATCGTGCCGCAATCGGAAAGCAGCGCGATCTTGTTGGAATATTCGTCGCTGTCGAAGAGATATTTCCAGCTGTCCGGCTCGCTGCTAACCGCCGACTTGCGGTAGCCGATGCCGACGGTGCCCCACATATAGGGCAGCGAATATTTGCGGCCCGGATCGAAAGGCGCATCCATGAAGCGCGGGAAGATGTTCGAAATGTTCGGAATCTTCGAATGGTCGAGTTCCTGCAACATGCCGGCCGCGTTCATGCGGGGCAACCAGTCGTTCGACGGCATGATGACGTCATAGGCGACATTGCCGCCGCGCATCTTGGCGAAAAGCTCCGACACGTCGGCAAAGGTATCGACCGTCACGCGAATGCCGGTTTCGGCGGTGAAGTCGTCCAGTGTCGTTTCGCCGATATAGGTGTCCCAGTTGGCGAACACCACGTTGCCCGCGCCCTGGGCGCGCGCGAATTTGGGCATCGCGGTCAGGCTGATGCCGACCGCGGCCGTTCCCGTCATGAACTGCCGGCGCGAAAGCGCCTTGATCAGTCCGGTCATGCCTTTTCTGCGATTCATGCTTGTCGTCCTCCGGTTTTCCGTTGCTGGCGGTTGCCGTTTCCGGCGTCGTGCCGCTCTTTCCGTCTCTGGACCCCTCCCCGCCGGATTGGCGCGGGGGCGCGTCCGTTGGGTTAATCAGTGTTCATCGGTTTTCCGGCCAGCGCAAGCAAAGCCGGGACATTTCGCGCCGGCAAGAGTGCCGGTGTCGAGAATCCTAAACAGTGGATCGTGGCCGGATCGTGGCGGCTTTCCGCGGTGCAAGATGAAAAATCGGTCATGTTGGCGCCGCCGCCCTTGCGTTGCGACTGCCGCCACCCAAGATAGCGGTGGCTGCATCAAATGGCATGTACCATGCCGTAATTTTACTGAACCGGCATTTCAGGGAAGGCAGAAAATCCATGATCGACCTTTACACCGCCTCGACGCCCAATGGCTGGAAAGCCTCCGTCACGCTCGAGGAGCTTGGCCTTCCTTACAATGTCCATGCCATCGAACTTCAGAAGAACCAGCAGAAGGAACCGGCCTTCCTGAAAATCAATCCCAACGGGCGTATTCCGGCGATTGTCGATCGCGACGAAGGCGATTTCGCGGTCTTCGAGTCGGGCGCCATCATGCTCTACCTTGCCGAGAAAACGGGCAGGCTGATGCCCGCCGATGCAAAGGGCCGCTCGCGCGTTACGCAATGGCTGATGTTCCAGATGGGCGGCGTCGGTCCGATGATGGGCCAGGCCAATGTCTTCTTCCGTTACTTCCCCGAAAAAATTCAACCCGCCATCGACCGCTACCAGAACGAATCGAAGCGTCTCTTCACCGTTCTCGACGGCCACCTCGCGGCGCATGAATATCTCGCCGGCGACTATTCCATCGCCGACATCGCCAACTGGTGCTGGGTCCGCACGCATAAATGGTCGGGCGTCGGGATCGACGACCTGCCGCATCTCCAGCGCTGGCTCGACGCCATCGCCG
>JAHBYM010000039.1 GCA_019635975.1 Parvibaculum sp.
ACAGAGCTCGCAGGTGTTCGCCAAGAGACGCCGTTCGAGATCTGAACGTGGACCACAGATGCCTAAGGGGATGCTGTCGTCGAGAACTGCTTTCGTATGCCGTGCCAGCGTAACACCGCCCCACCGTGCCACAAGGGGCCTCATCCCTGCATCTCGTTCAACCATGACCTCAAGCCCCACACAGGGACCTTGTTCAGTCTGAAGTGTGGCTCTGAAGCGTCGATAGACCCGGGCAACACTTATGCGCAACTTCAGCGCAAGCGTCCCAGTTAGCGATCGCTCCATTGTCCACTTTAGACGGTTAAGCTGATGCAGGTTGTATGCCCTTCGGTAATACTCCACTACGCCCTGATACTCCCTTTGGTACTGCGCCACGATGCTGAAGACAGAATCGTGGATGAGTTCCTTGCGGTGCATCGGTTCGCCATGACGGAGGTATCGTTTGCACTTCTCCCGCACAACGTTGGCCGGAACGCGTAACCCGATCTGACCATTCAAAGAACGGTGACCACGTCGATCACGTTTTTGGTTGTTGTGCAGGACTTGGATGTCGTAGCCAAGGAAGCGCGCAGCTTGGGACTGTGCGTGTGTGATCAACGTCTTGGGTTCAGATAGTTCCAGCTTAAGTTGTTCGCGCAGGAAGGTTCCAATCTCAGATTTGATCGCCTCGGCCTCGCATCGGGGGCCGCTGAATCCGAGCAGCCAATCGTCGGCATAGCGTACGTAACGCAGCCGTCGATAGGACGGGTCCATCGGATCAAGGGAGGGTAACTGCTTCATCTGACGACGAAGTTGGTTAGCCTCATTCCAGTGACCCGATTGTTCCAGCCGTTTCGCTCGACCGCGTATACGCACCGATGCCGGGTTCATTCTGCGTCGGTCACCACGGTTATACTTAGGGAGGAG
The DNA here is from genome assembly GCA_019635975.1 of Parvibaculum sp. Taxonomy (GTDB): domain Bacteria; phylum Pseudomonadota; class Alphaproteobacteria; order Parvibaculales; family Parvibaculaceae; genus Parvibaculum. The sequence goes on from JAHBYM010000039.1 coordinate 907, forward strand.
TGTTGTTTCGACAAAACGATCCAGCCTGTCCAAGTAGATATTTGAGAGGATTGGACTGAGGATCGCTCCTTGTGGGCTTCCACTCAGCGTGGCGTTGTAGCGCCACTCCTCCAAATAGGCGTCACGACACGAAAGTGGTGAATCTGTCCGACTTTTGAGAACGTACCCGGAACTCCGGCTTATTTGATAGTGGCCGCGACAGATTTCTCGGCTTTGAGGGCTTCATAGAGGGCGGTTTTGCCGATTTTCACACGCGCGGCGGCTTCGCGAACATTGAGGCCGGCAGCCAGATGCTGGCGGGCCTTGGCGAGCTTCTCCGGCGTGACGACAGCTTGCCGGCCTCCGCGCCGGCCCCTTTCCTCTGCTGCCTGTAGTCCGGCGCGGGTTCTTTCCCGAATGAGATCGCGTTCGAACTGGGCCAGCGCCCCGAACAGATGGAAGACCAGGCGACCGCCGGGTGTCGTGGTGTCGATGTTTTCGGTGATAGATCGAAAGCCTACACCCTTGGATTCCAGCTCGGTGACGATCTCGATCAGGTGCTTCATCGATCGGCCCAGGCGATCGAGCTTCCAGACCGTAAGCGTGTCGCCGTCTCGAGCATAGCGCACGGCTTCGGCTAGCCCCGGCCGATCGGTTTTCACACCCGATGCCTTGTCTTCGAACAGCTTCTCGCAGCCCGCCTTGCGCAGCGCATCGAGTTGAAGCGCCGTATGCTGGTCGCCGGTGGATACCCTTGCGTAGCCAATAGTGGTCATGAGGCGATTTGTCCGTTTTCTCGTTAAATGCGGACAATGTCCGATTTGCCGTTTCATGGCAAGGTTTGCGGACAAAATCTGTGGAAGCCGTGAAACGGTCGTTTGCCGGACATGCATTTTCGATTTCGCTGCAACCTCCGCGACGGGATGGATGGTGATGAATGACGCGAAGAGCACTGCTGAGCGAAGCATGGTGGAGCCAGGCAACAGCGATTCCGGATGACGAAAGGGAGATCGCCAAGCACTACACGCTGGACCAGTCGGATCTCGATCTGATCATGCGGCAGAACCGTCCATCGAACCGACTGGGTCTGGCCTGCGTTCTGGCGATGCTGCGATTTCCAGGTCGACCGCTCGCGGATGGTGAAGTCCTACCGCCAAGCGTCTTGCGGTTCCTGGCACGGCAAATCGGCGTTGATCATCGCGAGATCGATCGATATTTCGAGCGCCCACAGACACGCCGCGAGCACCTCGCCCTGCTTTTCGACAGAATGAAGATGCGCCCATTTGCGCCTTCGGACGTGCGGGCGCTGACAGGCTGGCTGACGCCTGCTGCGCAAACCCTGCGCCAAGCCGATACATTGGCGGACATGGTTTTGGAGGAATTGCGTCGCCGGCGAATTCTCCTGCCGGCGCGCGGCGCGCTCGAAGCCATCATCCACGTCGCGATCCGACGCGGCATCCGGATCGCTCACCGGGCCCTGGCTGGCGGACTTTCGGAACACCAGAAGCTCGATCTGGACAAGCTTCTCGATCCGCGTGCGGGGACGAGCGTGACCATTCTCGCCTGGGCGAGAACACCGGCACTGTCGCCCACCGCCGTCAACCTCGACAGGATAGCCGAACGCGTTCAGTTTCTTCGGTCTCTGAACCTGCCAATGGAACTGATGGAGCGCATTCCGGCCAAGGTTTTTGATGAACTCGCCGCGGAAGGGATGCGGATGAGCGCGCAGCACCTACGCGACCTCAACCCCGAACGCCGGCACGCCGTGCTCGCGGCGACCGTCCTGCATCTGTCCCGCCATTTGACCGACTGCGCGATCGACGTGTTCAAGAAACTGATCGGCGCCTTGACACGGCGGGCCGGCAATCAGGCGACAGCCCGTATCACCCGTTCCGTCCGGGAGGTTCAAAAGCCGCTCAAAGACGTTTCGAAAGTTTGTCACGCAATCATCGAGGCCAGGGAGAAAGGCGAGGATATCGGCAGGGCGCTCGAACGGGTCATTCAATGGCCGGTCTTCACGACCAGCGTTCAGGCGGTCGACACGCTGATTGCCCCGGACAGCATCGACGGGAAGATCGAAATGCTCCAGCGCTATCCGACAATCCGAAAAATGGCGCCGGAATTCCTGTCGGCGTTCGTGTTTCGTGGCCACGCCGTGGCGGCAAACCTCCTGCGGGCGCTGTCCACGGTCGCCGATCTGTACCGCACCCGGAAAAGAGCAATACCCGACAGGGCGCCCATATCGTTTGCGCCGAGAGGTTGGATGCCTCTCATCCTGCAGGATGGCAAGATCGATCGCAGGGCCTATGAACTCTGCCTGTTCAGTGAATTGAGACGCCGCCTCGATGCTGGCGATGTCTGGGTGGAAGGAGCCAAACGCTTCCAGTCCTTCGAGAGCTTCCTCATTCCCACGCCGACATTCGAGCTGATGCGCGAGGAGGGTCCGCTTCCGGTCGCCGTCGATACCGACGTGGAAACCTATCTGAAGCAGCAACGCCAGATCTTGAACGACGGGCTGAGTGACCTTTCCCGTTTGGCGGAAGCCGGCGAACTCGACGATGTCGAATTGACCGGCGCGGGTTTCAGCGTCACGCCGCACAAGGCCATGTTTCCGGATATCGCGAAGGCGCTGAAACGACAAGTGGAAGGCCGCCTGCCGGCGATCCGCATCACCGACCTTTTGCTTGAGGTGGATACACACACGGGATTTTCCAACGCCTTCACCCATCTGCGCACCGGGCGGACAGCCGACAACAAGCTTGCGCTTCTTACCGCCATCCTGGCGGACGGCATCAATCTCGGCCTCACCAGGATGGCGGATGTCTCTCCCGGGCTGACGATGCGCCAGCTCGCCTGGGCGCACGACTGGCACATCCGGGAAGAAGGCTACACTGCCGCGCATGCCATCCTCGTCAACGCCCAGAGGCAATTGCCGCTGGCCGGATTGTGGGGCGACGGAACCACTTCTTCCTCGGATGGGCAGTATTTTCCGGCGGGAGGGCATGCCGAGGCGATCGGCGACCTCAACGCCCGCTATGGCCCCAATCCCGGCGCCAAATTCTATCGCTTCACCTCCGACCAATATGGCGCTTTCCATATCATCGCCATGAATGCCAATGCGAGCGAGGCCATATATGTCCTCGACGGTCTCCTCTATCATGGCAGCGACCTCGCCATCGAAACCCACTATGTCGATACCGGCGGGGTCAGCGACATGAGTTTCGCCCTCTGCCACCTCGTCGGTTTCCAGCTCGTGCCTCGCCTGCGCGGTCTCAAGGATCGCAAGCTTTATCTATTCCCGGGCGACACGCCTCCCGAAAACCTGGCATCGCTCGTCGGCGAGCCCATCAACGTCGAGCGGATCAAGGCAAACTGGAATGACATCCTGCGCCTTGTCACGACGATCCGCTCCGGCCAGGTCCGCCCTTCGACCCTGCTGGCAAAGCTGTCCGCATTCCCGCGCCAAAACGGACTGGCGCTGGCGCTGCGCGACATCGGGCGCATCAATCGGTCCATCTTCCTGCCCCAATGGTGGCAGAACCCCGAAATGCGCAGGAATGCCACCGCCGGGCTCAACAAGAGCGAGGCCCAAAATACCCTGGCTCGCGCGCTGTTCTTCAACCGGCTCGGAGAGCTGCGGGACAGAACCTTCGAGAGCCAGTTCTATCGGGCGTCCGGACTGAACCTGCTGATCAACGCCATCGTCTACTGGAACACGCTCTATCTCGAACCGGCGTTCGTCGAGCTTAACCAGGAGGGCGTCGCCACGCCGCCCGACGTGATCAAACACATCGCTCCGCTCGGATGGCAGCATATCAGCCTCACCGGCGATTACATCTGGACCCCGACAGACAGCCTCGATCTCAGGCCGCTACGGTGCGAAGCATCTATGCTGGCAGCCTGATCACCCTATGTTCTCAAAAGTCGGACAGATTCATCACTTTCGTGTCGTGACGCCTCTCTGATCGGCCGGGCGGTGTGACCATGAAACGCATGTCGTTTGATTTCCAGACCGTCATGTCCGGCCTGGCGGTCATGGGGATGATCCTGGCCATAGTCGGGATCTGGCCACCAGCGAAAGAGCTCTCCGCTCTCCGATGGCCCGGCTTGGCATTGGCCTATTTCGCGGGCGGGCTTCCCGCCGCCTGGGGCGTCCTGTCGGCGATGTGGCGCCGGCACGTCCTCGACATCGACTTCCTGATGGTGGTTGCTGCCGTGGCTGCTGCTGCCGTTGGAGCGCCATTCGAGGGAGCCGTGCTGCTGATGCTCTTCAGCGTTTCGACTACGCTCGAACATCGGGCTCTCGGGCGTGCGCGCCGTGCTGTCGGGGCACTGATGGCGCTACGCCCGGAAACAGCTTTCCGCAAAGGCGATCTTCTAGACCGAGCGAGCGGCAGGTTTCGATCGCGGGTGACATCCCCCACCGCTTCATGATCTGGCCCGGCGCTGAATGCGCCGACGACAGGTCTTCCTTGCAGCAGGAACCGCAGAAAGGCCGCAAATGCCAACATTGAAATCGCTCGGCGCGGCTGGGACCGTCACCGGGTCGAAACATCTCCTCACACATGACGGCCACCACGTCCTCATCGATTGCGGCCTGTTCCAGGGGCTCAAGAATCTGCGTGAACTGAACTGGGAGAAGCTTCCGGTTCAACCGGGGGCGATCGACGCGGTCATCCTGACGCATGCCCATCTCGACCATTCCGGATACCTGCCCCGGCTCGTCAGGGACGGCTTCCGTGGCAAGATCTACGCGACGGAGGCGACACGGGACGTCGCCGAGCTGATCCTGATGGACAGTGCCTTCCTCCAGGAGAAGGATGCCGAGTTCCTCAACCGACACCATCTGTCGAAGCATTCGCCCGCCTTGCCCCTCTACGGTGCGCATGACGCACGGCGGGCTCTCGAACAATTCTCGACCGTTCCGTTCGACAAGACCATCTCGTTGCCCAATGGCCTGACGCTGCGCTTCCGTCACGCCGGCCATATTTTGGGCGCCGCGCATGCCGAGATTCGCTGGGGCGATCGCAGCCTGATCTTTTCAGGCGATATCGGGCGCTACGACGATGCGCTGTTTCCAGACCCGGTCTCCGGTGGTGAGCCCGACTACGTCGTGGTCGAATCGACCTATGGCGACCGGGTTCACTCGGCGGACGATCCGGCCGAGGCGCTGGGTGCGATTGCGGAACGGACGGTCAAGCGAGGCGGCACGCTCATCATACCAGCCTTTGCCGTCGGGCGGGCGCAACAGCTTCTCTACTATTTCTGGACGCTGAAGCGGGCCGGACGTCTCGCGGCCATACCCATCTTCCTCGATAGCCCAATGGCCACCGATGCCACCGACATGATGTGCCGCCACCCGCGCGATCATAAACTGGACCATGCGACATGCCGTGAAGCTTTCGGTGTCGCCCAGTACACCAAGGATGTCGAAGCTTCGAAGGCGATTACGGCAAGCCCATTTCCGAAGATTGTCATCTCTGCTTCCGGTATGGCGACCGGAGGACGCGTGCTGCACCATCTCAAGACATTCGGCCCCGATCCGAGATGCACGATCCTCCTCTCGGGGTTCCAGGCTCCTGGAACACGCGGGCGTACACTACAGCAAGGGGCGAAAGATCTTAAGATCCATGGCGCTTGGGTGCCGATCAATGCGGAGATTGCGCAGATCGACATGCTCTCGGCCCATGCCGACAGCAACGGATTGATGCGTTGGCTTTCAGGTTTCAAGCGAGCGCCCCGGCGTGTGTTCATCGTCCACGGTGAGCCAGAGGCCTCCGAGGCTCTCCGGGTCCGGATCGAGCGCGAACTGGGCTGGCCGAGCGTCGTGCCGCGACAGGATCAGAAGTTTCGCCTGTAACCGCGGGCACATGGTCAGACTCGCCACGATCTCATTTGCGCCAGATCAAGAAAATGCCATCGCAAGTCGCGTATGAGGAAGAAAAAGAAGGATCAGATTGTGGTTGAAGCCAAAGAACTCCCCCCGACGTTCCGCCATGTGCGGCTGCTTCTTGCGCGCGACAAGAGACATCCTGACGGGGACCGCGACGAAGGCTACGATCTTCTTTTACCGCTCGATCGCGAAGGATTTCTCGATCCGCACGAGTGGAAGAAGTCTCAGGAAGCCTGCCGCGTCCGGTATTTCCAGAATGGCGAGACCGTCAAGATCGGCCGGTTACGGCGCAAGCCCGGCGGACAATGGTATTTCGACTATGAGGAGGGGGATCGAGACGACGAGATCGGCTTCCGCCTGGGCGAAGAATGTTTCCGCGTTGGTGAATATGTCTCGGTCGGTCGCGGAGACGAGTTTCATACCTATCAGGTCGCGCGCGTCGAAAAGCCCTGATACCGGGCAACAGCTACTCGAAAGGAGAGCAAAACCTTGTCCAATACCCCCACACGCTTGGCGACGAATTCCCGAATAGACGCCATTCATGCCCTGAAAGCGAACAGTTCGGAATTCGCGCTTGTTCTGACGGAATATGATGAGGTGAATGACAAGATTCATCGCGCCGAGACGGACCGCTGGCCGCGGCGTGGCACTCCAACAAATTCCTGAACCCGAAGGTGGACGGCGCCATGTTCCGGCGATAAGAAGTCTGTGATCCTCCAGAAGATCGTGGATGCCGCTGAACAGACCGCACCGGGCCACGGCCTCGCCTTCGTCATTCCTGTCTCAGGAGTCGCAGGCATCGTCCATCTCGTGGAGGACCCTACACCGCAACCACCATAATGCGTGCCAAACGCAGTTTTCCGCTCGATAGTGTTTGTCAATGTGATTCGCGAACCTAGGGTCCGGACCCATAAAGGGGTTCCGTCACGCGCCTTGATATGATTCACGGGCTCCAAAAGGAGGACAGCGATGAATCGGGATCATTTCTGGCTGACCGACGAGCAGTTCGCGAAGCTGAGACCGCACCTTCCCACCGACACCCGTGGCAAGCCTCGCGTGGATGACCAGCGGGTGATCAGCGGCATCATCCATGTCATCAAGAGCGGAGGGCGTTGGGTTGACGCACCTGCTGTCTACGGCCCGAGGAAGACACTCTACAACCGCTTCCAGCGCTGGGCCGCCAAAGGCATATGGAGTTCCATATTCCACGCCCTTGCCAATGCCGGTGGACCACCTGCTCAGCTGCTCATCGATTCCACTGCCGTCCGAGCCCATCGCAGTGCGGCGGGAGGAAAAAGGGGGAACTCAACCAGGCGATCGGCAGATCGCGCGGCGGCCGCACCACCAAGATTCATGCCCTGACCGATGAACTTTGCAGGCCTGTTGCCTTCCTCCTGACCGGAGGCCATGTCGCCGACTGCAAGGCGGGCGAAGTGCTCATCCAGCAGATGCCATCGTCATCTCTGCTGAACGCGGACAAAGGCTATGACAGCGACGCCATCCGTCGTCAGGTCAAGGAGCGCGGCGCCTTTGCCAACATACCGCCGAAGGCAAACCGGAAGTGGAAGAACTGCTTCTCGCCCTATCTCTACCGCGATCGCAATGCCATCGAGCGCATGTTCTGCCGCCTCAAGGACTTCCGGCGCATCGCCACCCGCTATGACAGGCTTGCCACGAACTTCCTGGCTGCCACCTGCATCGCGGCAACCGTCAGCTACTGGTTATGAGTCCGGGCCCTAATCGCCTTCTGGTCTCTTTAAGACAAGCAAAAGCGGTGTCGGCCGTTCGCCTGTTCACGCCTTCGTCCCCCTTCACCTGATCGTGGGCAGCGGTGAGATGGAAAGATCGCCGCTTCGCGCGAGAGCCACTGCCAGAAGGAATACCGCGAAGAATGGCGATCACTTAAATGGAAGCGGTGGCATTTCACCTTCCGCCGTGCGCCAAACCCAAGCGTCAACCTCCGGCCTCGAAGCGATCATCTCGCCAAGAGACTCCTCATAGACCTCGTCCGCTGAGGGAGGAACCACATACATAGCAAGTGGCACAGGTTGACGTTGCATCCATGCCGCCGCGAACGGCAGGTCATTAGGTAGGTTGTAGCGCAGACCCTTGACGCTCCGCAGCTTCATTTTCGCCAAAGCGTCGACCAATCTCTTCTCGTAGAGCGATTCGTAAGGAACCCAATTCTCCGCCACCACCATCAATGCCAATTCCTCGACGCTTGCCAGCCCTGCCGACGAACGACCGAAGGTGGCGACCGTCACAAGATGGGAGGCGTTATCAGCAGCCCAGAGAGCCAGCTCGTTCTCATATCGGCCCTGAAGTCGGCGATGCAGACTATCGTCCAGCATGAACGGGAAATCCGGCAAGTGCTTGATGATCAAGCGTCGACCGCTACGAGCCGGCAAGATTTCCTTAATCTCACCGACCAGGATCATCAATCTTCGGGGCCCTTTCTTGGATGCAACACTTGGTGCCATTTCAGCGGCACGCCGCTGTTCGATCGCTGCCTTGTCCGCGGCGCGAAACGGCTCTGGAACAAACAGGACATCAGCCAGGGTACCGCCCTTCACAACCATCTGCCGCGCGGCTTCGATGAGGTGCCACCGAATGTTCCACCAGTGACGTTTGCCTTGCCATCGAGAGGTCCATTCCGTCAGCTCGGCCTGATGCCATAGGTAGTGCAGCAGACTTCGCAGGGATAGTTTCTTGGCGTCGCCGCTGACGCCCTCAGTGCTCCCAGCACTGCTTACCGGTGTTGGGCGCGACCCTGTTTTTGTGAGGGCGAAGCTGACCTTGAGTGCCGAAATACCGGTCGCTGGATCCACCTGAATAGCGCTGCCCATCAGTACACCTAGGCCCGAGAGTTCGTCAGGCGGTTCATAGGATGGGCATTGGGAGTCGTGATCACTCCCGGAAAGCGGCATTCGTTTGACAATGTACTGATTGTCGACTTTGGCGACATACATCGCTAAGCCAGGTTCCTTACAAAGGCAGAGAGGTCGAATGCGCAAATCATATGCATTTGCCAAAATACTCTGGAGGCCTGGATCCGTTTCGTCGATCACTCGACCAGCAAGTCTGAAACGTCGCATCTCCTCGATACTCCGAAGCCCGCCGCGTCCCCGCCTTTATTGATTCACGGTTTTCGGGTCGGCGCAACCCTCCGGGATCCGCTCCAGTGAGCGGATAGTCGCTACATCCGCGACCACGGCAAACTGGCTCAAGAACAAATGCACCAAGCGACAGGAATTTGTTGTGAGTGATTATCGCCCGAGTGACGCCGGGCGCGGCTTGGCGTCCCTGATTCTTGGCACCTACGAGAATGGCAAGCTGATCTATCGCGGCCGCGTCGGTACAGGCTTCACCGAGGCGATGCGGCGCAACATCCTTGGGCAGCTCGAAAAGCTCCACGTTGACAAGCCCGCCTTCGCATCGGTGCCGCAGGACATCGCCCGCCGTGCCCGATGGGCGAAGCCTGACCTTCTCGCGGAAGTGACCTATGCCGAGGTGACGCCGGACGGCAGCCTGCGCCATCCGAGTTTCGAAGGCCTCCGCGAAGACAAGGCCGCCGATCAGGTTGTACTCGAAACGCCGACGGCCGCGGTTCGGCGCACGAGCCGCGCTCAACCCAGACACGGATCCTGAAGGCAATTAATTGTCATTCAACCCAGCTGCCTTCAGGAAAGGGAGAATCGGGGTCGGGCTCACCCGACAATATTGACGCCGATGCGCTCCGCGAGCACCAGCAGGTCTGTGTAAATGCCGATATCATCGATGACGCTTCGCGACGCACTCGCAAGAGCGAGATCAGTGGTTGCGGTCCGATCGCCGAAAAGCACGACGGCGCGAGCGCGATCGTCCTGACGGGAGACCCAGCATAGCCCATCGACCGCGGGGCATTGCGCGTGGATCGCTTCCGCCCATTTTCTCGTTTCTGGGTATTGGTCTTTTTCCGTATCAATTAGCTCGCTGCGACGCAGGCCGAGCGCCTTCAATGCCGTCGCACTCAGATCGGCCAGAACGAGGTCACGTCGCGGTGTCACTATGGAGTATGCCTGGTCCGTGAGTTTAGCCTTGTCGAAGGTCTTGAGCCCGGGCGCGAACGGCACATCATGGAATATGGTCTCCATCGCAGCGCAATCGAAAGTCGTACCGCCGTAGAGAGTCGGGATGCTCGCACCGGCCACGTCCTGAATCGGGCTGAAGCGAGCGTTACCTTTCATGCCAGGATTGAACGCGTTTCCGTCGTAGCTATCGAGGTGGACACGGTGAATGGCCTGGCCCGAAGGCCAGGTCATAGTCTTCACCAACCCGCTGAGGTCGCTCAGAGGCTCGGGAACACCCGTGCGCGGGATCATGCCGCGCGCCTGCGACTTCCTTTTAGCCATGAAGCACGCCGGCCACCTCGTCCGTGGCGGCAGCAACGACACGGTCTGGCTGACCGATCAGCAGGTCCTGTGGCCGCCTCCCACCAAGGAAACTATTGACGGAGGCGAACCAATAGGCGAGGCCCCAGTCGTCCTTCTTTCCACGAAAGACGTCCAACACCTTTGCCAAAGCTTTGACCGGCCGGAAATCGGCTGACGGGTCGAGCGCATATCCGGGGAAATAGTCGACGCCACGATGCCGCAAGGCAAAGATCTGGCCCTCCTTCTTCCACTTGTTCGGCTGAGCACTGGGATTGGTCGCGCTGAACCCGGCCACCTTCGCAACCCCGGCCGCTGTTAGCCAATCGCCGCTTTCCAGAACTGCCTTACGGGCGTCCGCGACCATACGCGCCTCGACGAGCTTGTGGTACGGAGGTGGAACCTCCGGCACAAGAGCCTCGACGATCGAGTTGAGCGTCTCATCCTGCCGCCGCTGCATGATGGCGCCGACCAGCGGAGCAAGGCCCGCGACCGTCTGGGCAAGCGCCTTGGCTGTGGTTTCATTGCCATGCTCGATCGTCAGTGCGACGACCTGTTCGGCGCGCAGTCGGTCGAGACCCGTCCGAACCTGCTCCGGTGTTCCCGTGAGCGTTCCAATGCCGGAAAACTCGGCTATTTTGGTGCCAGCGACCATGTCGAACCGCTCCAATTGGTTATCATGGTTATGTATATAGCACGATAATCGCAATCATCAAGTCGTGACACGCGGTGGGGGTGCCGCTCCGTCGGCCGGGATGCGCCTCGCGCTGGTCCTGACTGGCAGCTCCAATCACCGGCAAAGGCCGACGATCTGCCGTCTGTCCGAAAATTGCCACATCTTTCGGACGAGCACCGATCACCCGCTAGAAAAGCACCAACTGGCGAGTCTCGTCGGCATGATCGAGGTTGTCCAACGACGAGAGCGTCACCCCGAGCAGCCGGACGCCCTTTTTGAGCGGGAACAAAGCCGACAGCAAGGAACCCCGCCAGAGCCGGTAACGGGCGCGGCAAGCGTCCGACTGCGTGTGATCTGCTGGAAATCAGCGTACTTCACCTTGAGGGTTACGGTTCGACCGCTCAATTGCTTGCTCTCACAATGCCCCCAGACCTTGTTGGCCAAGAGCGCCACTTCCGCACGTGCTGCGTCGAGCTCGAAGATATCCGCAGAGAACGTATCCTCCACGCCGATGGACTTTCGGAGCCGGTCGGGCTGTACCTCGCGGTCGTCGATCCCGCGCGAGATGTGATAGTACCAGATACCGGCCTTCCCGAAATGCTCCTGCAGAAACGCCAACGGCTTCTCGCGCAGATCGGCGCCGATCTCGATACCAAGGCGCTGCATCTTCGCGGCCGTCGCGGGACCGATGCCATGGAATTTTTTCACCGGCAGCTTTGCCACGAACTCCGGTCCCATGGCAGGCGTAATGACGGCCTGACCGTTCGGCTTGTTCAAGTCGCTCGCCATCTTGGCCAAGAACTTGCAGTAAGAAATCCCGGCCGAGGCGTTGAGCCCCGTCACCTCCTTGATCCGCGCCCGGATCAGGGTGGCGATCTCGGTGGCGGAGGGGATGTTCTGCTTGTTCTGGGTGACGCCGAGATAGGCTTCATCGAGCGAGAGCGGTTCGATAAGATCGGTATGCTCGGCGAAGATCTCATGAATCTGCGCCGAGACCGCCCGATAGACCTCGAAACGGGGCTTGACGAAGATCAGGTCGGGGCAGCGGCGCTTCGCGGTCACCGACGGCAAGGCCGATCGCACGCCGAAGGCGCGCGCCTCGTAGCTTGCCGCCGCGACGACGCCTCGTGCCGCCGATCCGCCGACGGCCACCGGTTTGCCGCGCAGCTCGGGATTATCGCGCTGCTCCACCGAGGCATAAAAAGCATCCATGTCGCAATGGACGACCTTGCGGACGGGTCTCGCGCCATATTCTTCGCCGGTGTCAGGCTGCGCGGCGTCGACCGATTCCTCTGTCATCACCGCCTCCTTCCCGCGAAACGATCATGGTGACGCCATCTCCATTTAACGCCACATGCCGCGCATGCGCGCCCCGACATCGAGCCGGACCTGTCGCGGTCCGGCGCCGCCTGTGGCTCCAGACGCGACCACCGGCCAGGTCCGGCACTCGAACAGTTTCAGAAGACTAGCCGGAATGAACCGCGTCCGCGAGGCATAGACGTGCCGGTCGCCGCTCGAGGACTGGCCATGGGTGAAGAAACGCTGCGGCACGACGAGGTCGAGACGATCCCTGGCGCGTGTCATTGCGACATAGAGCAAACGTCGCTCCTCCTCGATCTCGTCGGACGTGCCGACGCCGAGATCTGAAGGAATGCAGCCCTCGACTGTGTTGAGCACGAAGACCGAGCGCCATTCCTGGCCTTTGGCGGAATGGATCGTCGAAAGGATCAGATAGTCCTCGTCGAGCAGTGGCACGCCGGCCTGCCCGGACGTTGCGTCGGGAGGATCGAGCGTGAGCTCGGTGAGAAAGCGCTCGCGGGTAGGATAGCCGGCAGCGATGTCCTCAAGCTGCAGCAGATCGGCCCGCCGCAACTCGAAATCCTCATGAATGCGTTCGAGGTGCGGTTCGTACCAGGCGCGGGCCTGTCCAATCTCTGCCGGCCATCCTGAAGAGCCAGCACGCAGGCCGGCGATCAACTCGACAAAGCCCGGCCAGTCAGCCTGGGCGCGGGCAGGGCAGGGGAGATTGTCTAGCGTGACGATCGGGTCAACGCTTTCGGCCACCGCATCGAGGACGGATTGCGCCGTGGCGGGTCCGACGCCGGGCAGGAGCTGCAGCACGCGAAAACCCGCAACCCGATCGCGCAAGTTCTGCGCGAACCGCAGGGCCGCCAGCATGTCCTTGACATGGGCACTATCGAGAAACTTGAGCCCACCGAACTTGACGAAGGGAATGTTGCGGCGCGTCAGCTCCACCTCGAGCGGGCCGCTGTGGTGGCTCGCCCGAAACAGCACCGCCTGGTCCTTGAGGCGCATCCCGTTCTCGCGGTTCTCCAGGACCTCGTCCGCAACGAATTTCGCCTGGTCGTTCTCATCGCGCACGGTGACCAGCCGCGGCCGTTCATTCGAGGGCCGATCGGTCCAGAGGTTCTTGGTGAACCGCTCCCGCGCCAAGCCGATCACCCCGTTCGCGGCGGCAAGGATCGGCTGGGTCGAACGGTAATTGCGGTCGAGCGTGATCACGTCGGCCGCCGGAGAGAACTCCTTGGGGAAGTCGAGGATGTTGCGCACTGTCGCGGCACGAAACGAATAGATGGCTTGCGCGTCGTCGCCGACGACGGTCAGGCCGCGCCCTGCCGGCTTCAACCCTGTGAGAATGGTCGCCTGCAGGCGGTTGGTGTCCTGGTATTCGTCGACCAGAACGTGATCCCATTTGCCGCCGATCTCGTCGGCCAGCGTCGCGTCTCCCATGGTCTGCGCCCAGTAGAGCAGCAAATCGTCGTAATCGAGGACGTTCTGGACTTGCTTGGCTTCGACATAGCCGGCGAAGAGCTCCCGCAGCTCCTTCTCCCAGCCGGCACACCAGGGAAAGCTGGCGCGCAGGATCTCGTCGAGTGGCGCTTCGGCGTTGACGACGCGCGAATAGATCGAGAGGCATGTTCCTTTGGCTGGGAACCGACTTTCCATCTTGGAGAAGCCAAGATCGTGCCGGACGAGGTTCATGAGGTCCGCGGAATCCTCGCGGTCGTGGATGGTGAATTGCGGATCGAGCCCGAGCTCGACCGAATATTCGCGCAGCAGCCGGGCGCCGATGCCGTGGAACGTGCCCGTCCAGGCAAGCGCGTCGGTCAGGATACCGGCCTTGTCGCCGAGAACCCTGGCGCAAATCCGCTCGACGCGCTTGCCCATCTCGGCAGCGGCGCGCCGCGAGAAGGTCATCAGCAGGATGCGCCGAGGGTCTGCGCCGGAGATGATGAGCTGCGCCACGCGATGCGCCAGGGTGTTGGTCTTGCCCGATCCCGCCCCGGCGATGATCAGCAGCGGCCCGCCAACCCTGCCGTCGGGCAGGCCGATGCCGTGAACGACCGCGGCACGCTGTCCGTCATTCAATTTTTCCAGATGCGCCGCATCCATGCCGCCCCGCTCCTATGCGCCTGACTCGCAACGACAATCAGCCAATACTGCGCCGTTGCTTTCCCCGAGGTCCCCGCTCGCTTCCGAAAGACTCTCGCCGGAGTCCGATTGACTCATTTTCCGAAAGAGAACAAATAATGAACATAACAGCCCGTTGGCGCGTTGCAAAGCCCTCAGGAGACCTAGATTTTGGCCGATCGCGCGGCAAAACCTCATATCGCCCAACTTCGGGAACGCATCGCGCGGCTCGAGGGTGGCTCTGCACGCCGGCGCGAAGTTCTGCCTTTCGGCGTACCGCAGATCGATCGGGTGCTGCCGGGAGGAGGGCTGGCGCTCGGGGCCTTGCATGAGGTTGCGGGCGGCGCCAACGGGGCTGTGGATGGCGCTGCGGCCGCCCTCTGGGCGGCCGGCATTGCCGCCCGAACGCGCGGCCGGGTCCTATGGTGCGTCACGCGCCAGGATCTCTTCGCGCCCGCGCTCGCCCAGGCCGGTCTGCCGCCCGGCCGGGTGATCTTTGTCGAGGCCGGCGACGAGGCCGCCGTTCTCGCCTGCTTTGAGGAAGGGCTTCGCCATGGCGGGCTCGGCGCCGTCGTCGCCGAACTGGCCCGCCTGCCGATGACAGCCTCGCGCCGCCTGCAGCTTGCCGCCGAGGCGTCTGGTACACTCGGCATCGCTATTCGCCGGTGGCGCCGGCAGACCGAAGCCACTGATTTTGGACAACCGACCGCCGCGGTCAGTCGCTGGCGCGTCTCCGCTCTTCCCTCCCGACCGCTTCCGGTCCCCGGCGTCGGCCGCCCTCGCTGGCGGCTCGAACTGCTGCGCGTCAGGGCAGGGGAAAGCGCCGACTTTGAAGTGGAATCCTGTGATGAAAAGGGTCGTCTCGCTCTATCTGCCGACCTGGCCCACCGATCGCCTGCGCCGCAATCTCGGAGCGTCGGCGCCATCGGCTGATACGCCGATCGTGCTGTTCGGCCGGCAGGGCCGCCGCCGCGAGGTCCTGGCGCTCGACGCCGCCGCGCGACAGGCGGGCCTGCGCGTCGGTATGCCGGCGAGCAAGGCGCAGGTTCTCGTTCCCGGTCTTGTCAACGTCGAGCTCAAGCCGACGGAAGACGCGGCGGCGCTCGATCGCCTCGCCCTCTGGGCGCTGCGCTACGCACCCATCGTCGCACCCGATCCGCCGGACGGTCTCATCATCGACACCAGTGGCGCCGATCACCTGCATGGCGGCGAAGAAGCCATGCTCACGAGCCTGGTCACGCGGATGGAGGCATCCGGCATCGCGGCATGCGCCGCCGTTGCCGACGCTTGGGGCACCGCCCATGCCGCCGCCCGGTTCCTGGCGCGACCGATCGCCGTCATCCAGCCCGGGCAGGCCGCCACCACCATGCTGGACCTGCCGATCCGCGCGCTGCGCCTGCCGGCGCAAATCGTGGAGGGCCTTCATATTCTCGGCTTCGAGCGGATCGGCGACCTCGAAAACACGCCGAAGGCGCCGCTCACACATCGCTTCGGGCCCGAGCTCATGCGCCGGCTCGACCAGGCCATGGGCCGCGCAGCCGAACCCTTCGACCCGGTCCGCTCAGCGGAGCTGGTCGAGGTCCGACGGGCCTTCGGCGAACCGATCGGCGCCGCCGAAACCATCGCGAAATATACTGGCAGGCTGGTCGACGCGCTCTGCGACGCCCTTGAACAGAAGGCCCTCGGTGCGCGCCGGCTCGATCTCCTGTTTCATCGTGTCGACAACCGCATCGAGGCCATACGTGTCGGCACAGCCGCGCCGGTGCGCGACACCCGCCGTCTGACCCGGCTCCTCACCGACCGTATCGAAACCGTGGACCCCGGTTTCGGTATCGAGCTGATGACGCTGACCGCGACGCTGGCCGAGCCGCTGCGTGACCGCCAGACGATTTCATCGCTGGTCGAGCCCGCCGAGACGGACATCTCCGACCTGATCGATGTCATCGCCAACCGTCTGGGCTCGAGCCGGCTCTACCGCTTCGCGCCGGTCGAAAGCGACGTGCCGGAGCGCTCGGTCAAGCGCGTGACACCGACCGCGCCCGACGACGACGCGAGCTGGCCGGGCGAGTGGCCAAGGCCGTCGCGCCTGCTCACCCCGCCCGAGCCGATCGACACCATGGCGCTGCTGCCCGACCATCCGCCGGTCTGGTTCGCCTGGCGCGGGGTGCGCCGGCGCGTTGCGCGAGCCGATGGCCCGGAACGCATCTTCGGCGAGTGGTGGCAGCGCGAGGCCGAGACGCAATCGGTGCGGGATTATTTCCGGGTGGAGGATGAACAAGGCGAGCGGTTCTGGATCTATCGCGCCGGCGACGGCGAGAATCCTGCGACCGGAAGCCACAAATGGTTCATGCACGGGATATTCGCATGAACGGGCCGCGCTATGCCGAATTGCAGGTCACCTCGCACTTCTCGTTCCTCCGTGGGGCGAGTTCCTGTGACGAACTGTTCGCGCAGGCAGCGCTGCTCGGCATCGAGGCGCTTGCCGTGGTCGATCGCAACAGTCTCGCCGGCATCGTGCGCGCCCACGAGGCGGCCAAGGCGACGGGGGTTCGGCTGGTCGTCGGTTGCCGCCTCGACCTTGCCGACGGCATGTCGTTGCTCGTCTATCCCAAGGACCGACCAGCCTATGGCCGTCTCTGCCGGCTGCTATCGCTGGGCAAGTCCCGCGCCGGCAAGGGGCTATGTCATCTCGAGTGGGCGGACGTCGTCGCCTATGGCGAGGGCCTGATCGCGGTCCTGCTGCCCGATGTGGCCGACGATACCTGTACCTTGCACCTGCGCCGCATGCGCGAGGCGTTTGGAAAGGATGCCTATGTTGCGTTGACCCTGCGCCGGCGCCCCAACGACCAATTGCGCATCCATGAGCTTGCCAATCTGGCGACGCAGATGGGGGTGCCGACCGTGGTGACGAACGACGTTCTGTTTCATCATCCCGAGCGCCGGATGCTGCAGGATGTCGTTACCTGCATCCGGCACAACATCACCATCGACGATGCCGGCTTCCGGCGCGAGCGGCATGCCGACCGGCATCTGAAAGCGCCGGAGGAAATGGCCAGGCTCTTCAGCCGCTATCCGGAAGCCTTGGAACGCGCAGTCGAGATCGCCGAGCAGTGCCGCTTCTCCCTGGACGAGCTCGCCTACCAATACCCGGAAGAAAAGATGATGCCCGGCCTCACCGCCCAGCAGGCGCTCGAAAAGCTGACCTGGGAGGGAGCCGCCCGTCGCTATCCCGAAGGTCTCCCCGACAAGGTTGTCGGTCTGCTCAAGCACGAGCTCGGCCTGATCGAGACGCTGCAATACGCGCCCTATTTTCTGACCGTCAACGCGATCGTGCAGTTCGCCCGGTCACAGGATATTCTCTGCCAGGGCAGAGGCTCGGCCGCCAATTCCGCGGTCTGTTACGTCCTCGGCATCACCAGCATTGATCCCGACCGCAATAACCTGCTGTTCGAGCGCTTTGTCAGCCAGGAGCGCAAGGAGCCGCCGGACATCGACGTCGATTTCGAGCACGAGCGGCGCGAGATCGTCATGCAGTGGGTCTACGAGACCTATGGGCGAAATCATGCCGCGCTGTGCTCGACCGTCTCGCGCTATCACACCAGGGGCGCGGTGCGGGATATCGGCAAGGCGCTAGGCCTTCCCGAGGACGTCACCAAGCTGCTCTCCTCCCAGGTCTGGGGCAATGGCGAGGGCATTGACGAAACCCGTGCCCGGGAACTCAACCTCAACTTGGCCGACCGACGGCTGACCCTTACTCTCGAACTGGCGCGGCAGCTTGAGGGCACGCCCCGGCATCTGTCGCAGCACCCGGGCGGATTCGTTCTCACCCATGACCGCCTCGATGAACTGGTGCCGATCGAACCGGCGCGCATGGTCGATCGGCAAGTGGTGGAATGGGACAAGGACGATGTCGATGCTCTCAATTTCATGAAGGTCGACGTGCTGGCGCTCGGCATGCTCACCTGCATGAAGCGCAGCTTCGATCTCCTGGCCGAGCACAAGGGCATCGAACTCGACCTAGCGACGATCCCAGCCGAGGATCCGGCGACTTACGCCATGATCCGCAAGGCTGACACGATCGGCGTCTTCCAGATCGAGAGCCGGGCGCAGATGAGCATGCTACCGCGGATCAAGCCC
>JAHBYM010000004.1 GCA_019635975.1 Parvibaculum sp.
TGGTCCTTCACCGGATGGTTCGCGCCGTGATGACCCTGATGCATCTTTTCGGTTTTGGCGCCGAGCGCCAGCGCCAGCATCTGGTGCCCGAGGCAGATGCCGAAAACGGGTTTGCCGCTCGCCACCAGCTTCCTGATTTCCGGTACCGCATAGACGCCGGTCGCCGCCGGGTCGCCCGGACCGTTCGACAGGAAGATGCCGTCCGGCGCCAGCGCCAGAATGTCCTCGGCTTTGGTTTCGGCCGGCACCACCGTCACGCGGCAGCCGGCGCTCACGAGGCAGCGCAGGATGTTGCGCTTCACGCCGTAATCAATGGCGACGACGTGGTGTTTCAGGCCCAAAGCCTGCTTGTGGCCTTCGTTCCAGACCCAGCGCGCCTCGTCCCACTTATATGATTGGCCGCAGGTCACGTCCTTCACCAGGTCCATGCCGACAAGGCCGGGCCAGCCGCGCGCCTTTGCGAGCAGCGCCGGCACGTCGAAATTGCCGGAAGGGTCATGCGCGATGATGCCGTCGACATAGCCCTTCTCGCGGATGCGCCGCGTCAGCGCCCGTGTGTCGATGCCTGAAAGGCCGATGATGCCGCGCGTCTTCAGCCATGCATCGAGATGCTTCGCCGCGCGGTAGTTCGACGGTTGCGTGATGTCGGCGCGGATCACAAGCCCGCGCACGCCCGACGCCGAGGCCATGTTCGACGTTTCGATGTCGTCGTCATTGGTGCCGACATTGCCGATATGCGGAAAGGTGAAGGTGATGATCTGCCCGGCATAGGACGGGTCGGTCAGGATTTCCTGATAGCCGGTCATCGCGGTGTTGAAGCAGACCTCGCCGACCGCTTGGCCGGTGGCGCCGATGCCGCGGCCCGAAAGCACCGTCCCGTCCTTCAGCACAAGGAGGGCGGTCGGCTTTTCGGCGTCGGTCATCTTCTGGCTCTTTGCTTCGGGCGCCCGCGTGTTCATGCCGACTCCTCCCCGGAACTTTGCGGGCCCTTGGGCGCGCGCCGTTCCGTGGCGGCTTTCGTCGACACCTTCATACTGGCTCTCCAGGGGAGGGCGTGTCTGTCTTCGGCCTGCCCGCAAGCGGGCAGGGGCGGACGCCCCCGGCGACAGACTCGGTTTCCCGTTGAATTTGGCGGACACTAAGGGATCGCCGGATTTCCGTCAAGACGCGGCGCGTTCGAAATAGTTCAATTAAATCAGACATTTATGGGGTGTGCGGCAACGCATCATTGAATTGCGCTGCCGGAGCGATTGGTTTAGCGTGGCGCCGATTCTGGCCCCGGCCTTCGCGCCACGGGCCGCGACCCACGGAGCGACCCGATGAGCGACAGTTTGCGCGACCGCATCAAGGCGGGCCTGACCGAGGCCACCAAGGCCCAGGACAAGCGGCGCATGTCGACGCTCAGGCTGATCCAGGCGGCGCTGAAGGACCGCGACATCGCCGGCCGCACCGACGGGCGCGACGCCGGCGTCGGCGAGGCCGAGATTCTCGACGTGCTCGCCAAGATGGTGAAGCAGCGCCGCGAATCGGTCGAGACCTATGAATCCGCCGGCCGCGTCGAACTTGCCCAGCAGGAGCGGGAAGAGATCGGCATCATCGAGAGCTTCATGCCGAAGCAGCTTTCGGACGCCGAAACCGAAGCCGCCGTCGCCGCCGTGATTTCCGAAACGGGTGCCGCCGGCATCAAGGACATGGGCCGCGTGATGGGCGAGCTGAAAAAGCGCCATGCCGGCCAGATGGATTTCGGCAAGGCCGGCGCCATCGTCAAGGCGAAGCTGGCCTGAAGGCGGGCCTTTATTCCTTCGCCTTCTTCTTCGCTTTGGCTTTCGCCTTTTGCGCTTTCATGAAGCTGCGCAGCACCTCGTTGATCCGCGTCTGGTAGCGCGGACCCGTCTCGCGGAAGAACCCCAGCACATCCTCGTCGAGGCGAATGCTGACCGGCTGCTTTTTCGGGATGACGAGTTCGGCGTCCGACCAGTCGAGGCCGAAGGGGACAGCATCCGGATCGTCGGCCACCGCCGCCTCGATTTCTTCGTCTGTCATATTGCGCAGGCGTTCCCAGTCGGTTTCACCGGGACCGAGGTTCATCGCTTCCTCATAGGAGTAGCGCACGATACGCGGCTCGCTCATTCCGGCTGGCTTGTCGCGCCGAGATGATGCGGCAGACGTTGCCGGCTTCTTCCTTGTACGCGATTGCGATTTCGCGGCCATTTGAATCACCTATCAAGAGGTATCGGAGTTCGTCGTTGCGATCGGAACGCTTGCGCACCATCGGATTGCCGAACGTGGGTAGAATGTCGACAAAGTCGATGCCGTGCTTTTCGATATTTGCGATCCGCTTTCTTTCATCCCATTCGAAGCCGGAGAAATTTGGTCTGAAGGCTTCAAAGCGCCGAGAATCTTCCATCGAATACCCCCTGGTACGCGCCATCATAACGGCTTCATGGGGTTTCGATCTGTAGTTGCAAATGTATATACAAATGTACCTCTTTGCAACCCCCTCGGCGCGGCATTACGAAAGATCGTACAATTTTAATTCGTGAACCTCCGAGGCCCCGACCCCATGTCCTTCCCGAAGTCCTTCCTCGATGAACTGAAGGGGCGCATTCGCGTCTCGGAGGTCGTTGGGCGCAAGGTCAAGCTGACGCGGCGGGGGCGGGAGTTCGTCGGGCTGTCGCCCTTTTCCAACGAGAAGAGCCCGAGCTTCACCGTCAATGACGACAAGCAGTTCTATCACTGCTTCTCGTCCGGCGAGCATGGCGACATCATCTCGTTCATCGAGAAGACCGAAAACCTTTCCTTCCTCGAAGCGGTGGAGCGGCTGGCGGCCGAAGCCGGCATGGAAATGCCGAAGCGCGACGCGCATGAAGCGCAGCGCGAGAAGGAAGCGGCGACCCTTATCGACGTGATGGAAATGGCGGCGCAGTTCTTCCGGCAGAAATTGCAGGAGGGCGTTGGCGCCGAGGCGCGCGCCTATCTCGAACGGCGCGGCATGAAGGGCAAGACGCTGGAGGATTTCGGCGTCGGCTATGCGCCGGGCGACGACCGGGCCGAGCGCACGGCGCTGATGCGCTACCTGAAATCGCGCGACGTGACGCTCGAACAGATGGCCGAAGCCGGGCTCGTCATTCAGGGCCCCGACATTGCCGAGCCTTATGATCGCTTCCGCAACCGCGTGATGTTCCCGATCGCCGATGCGCGCGGCCGCGTCATTGCGTTCGGGGGTCGCGCGCTCGCTGCCGACGCCAAGGCCAAATATCTGAATTCCCCCGACACGCCGCTCTTTCATAAAGGCCGCGTCCTCTACAACCTGCACCGGGCGCGCAAGGCCGCGCATGACGCGGGCACGGTCGTTGCGGTCGAGGGCTATATGGATGTCGTCGGTCTCGCGCAGGGCGGCATCGATCATGCGGTGGCGCCGCTCGGCACCGCCCTGACCGAAGACCAGATCGCGCTGCTGTGGCGCATGGCGCCGGAACCGATCCTTTGTTTCGACGGCGACAAGGCCGGCCTTCGCGCCGCCTACCGCGCGGTCGAGCGTGTGCTGCCGCTCTTGAAGCCCGGCCACAGTCTGCGCTTTGCGCTGCTGCCGGAAGGCAAGGACCCCGACGACCTCGTGCGCGAGGAAGGATCGGCCGCCATGCGCGCCGTGCTCGACGCCGCGCGGCCGCTTGCCGAAATGGTCTGGGAAAAGGAAGTCGCCGCCGGCACCTGGGACACGCCGGAGCGCCGCGCCGCGCTCGAAACGCGGATCGAAGCCGTGATCGGCATGATCGGCGACCCGAAAGTGCGCGGGCACTACGCGGAGGATCTGCGCGGCCGCATTTCGCGCATGTTCGGCCGCGGCGAACGCCGGGCGGGCGGTCGGTTTGGCGGCCAGCAGAAGCAGATGCCATTTTGGCGGGATATGAGCGGTCGTAATCGGCTCAACCGCGGGCAATCATTCGTGCCCCCCGTCACGCCCGAATTGCGCCGTTCGGCCATCGCCAGCGGCACTGGCGGCGGCCAGGGGCGCGAGGGGCTTTTGCTCCTCACGGTCCTTAACCACCCGGAACTCCTTGAGAATTACGCCGAGGAATTTTCAAGTGTCGAGATCAGGACCCCGGCGCTTGACAGATTACGCAATGAAATCATAGATATAGCCGCCCTTCATGCGCCTCTTGAAAGGGAGGCGCTGAAGAACCACTTGCTGAGCAGGGATTTGGCGGATATCGCACGGCGTCTTGAGGCCGGTACGGCCTTTGTCGGCGACCGCCACGCTTGGCCCGATGCGCCGCCGGACGAGGCGGAAGCGGGCTTCCTGCACACGCTGGCGCGGCATCGCCGCGCGATCGGGCTGGAAGCCGAGCTGAAAGCTGCCGAGCGTGTGCTTGCCGAGGAGATGACGGAAGAAAACTATGCCCGGTTCCGGGCCATTCAGGAGCAGCTTGAGCGCTCCGAACTGGCCGACGGGCTCGGGTGACGCTTCGGACTTTGAGACTTCGGAACGGGACTTTAAGGGGATCGGGTCAACCAGCGGGAATTTCGAGGGCGGTGCGCCGGCGAGGTGATGGCTCAAGCCATCCGGGGAAACGAGGGCGCACAAGAGATCAGGCGGAGAGCGAGGGAAGCTTAGCGGCCGGACGGCGTCCGGCGGCATGCGTCCTTTTACACGTTCGCTCCGTCTGTCCGGCGCTCGCCCCGCGCGACCCCACGACCTATATCGGATACATGCGCGGCCTTGCGGGCCCGCGCCAATGCGGAGACGGACTGAATGGCGAAGACAGCGGAACAGGCAGAAGCACCCGAAGCGGCACCCGAAGTGGCGCAGGACGGTCCGCTTCTCGACATGTCCGATGCGGCGGTCAAGAAAATGATCAAGGCCGCCAAGTCTCGCGGTTTCGTCACCTATGACGAGTTGAACAAGGTTCTGCCGTCCGAGGAGTTCTCCTCCGAACAGATCGAGGACACGTTGTCGATGCTCTCCGAAATGGGCATCAACGTGGTCGAGAACGACGAGGCCGAGGAACAGGCCGACAGCGACGGCGAGCGCGACGCGGAAGCCGAGGGCGACGACGACGAACCCGCGACCGGCAAGGCGGTCGCCACCACGACCACCACCTCCACCACGCTCGACCGCACCGACGATCCGGTGCGCATGTATCTGCGCGAAATGGGTTCGGTCGAGCTTCTGTCGCGCGAAGGCGAAATCGCCATCGCCAAGCGCATCGAGGCGGGGCGCGAAACCATGATCGCGGGCCTCTGCGAAAGCCCGCTCACCTTCCAGGCCATCATCATCTGGCGCGACGAATTGAACGAGGGGAAGATTCTCCTTCGCGACATCATCGACCTCGACGCGACCTTTGCCGGTCCCGATGCCAAGAAGGTCGATCACAGCCAGGCCGCGCTCGCCGGCGAGGCGCCGCCGCGCATCGAACCGGAAGAGGAAGAAGTCGACGAGGACGGCGAGGACGACAACTCGATGTCGCTCGCGGCGATGGAAGCTGAACTCAAGCCGAAAGTGCTCGAGACCTTCGACAAGATCGCGGCCGACTACAAGAAGCTCCGCAAGCTGCAGGACCAGAAGGTCGAACTGGCGCTGAAGGGCGAGGATTTTGGCGGCGCATCCGACAAGAAATACCAGAAGCTGACGTCGGACCTCATCGAGGAAGTCAAAAGCCTCTCGCTCAACAACAACCGCATCGAAAGCCTTGTCGAGCAGCTTTATGCGATCAACAAGCGCCTGATGGGTCTCGAAGGCCGCATGTTGCGCCTCGCCGAAAGCCACGGCATTCCGCGCGAGGAATTCCTGAAGCAGTATTTCGGCAACGAACTCGATCCCAACTGGCTCAGGCGCGTCAGCCGCCTCAAGGGCAAGGGCTGGGCGGGCTTCACCAAGGACGAGCGCGACCAGGTGAAAGATCTGCGTCAGGAAATCCAGACGCTGGCTTCCGAGACCGGCCTCGACATCGCCGAATACCGCCGCATCGTTTCCGGTGTGCAGAAGGGCGAGCGCGAGGCGCGCATCGCCAAGAAGGAAATGGTCGAAGCGAACCTCCGCCTCGTCATCTCCATCGCCAAGAAATACACCAATCGCGGCTTGCAGTTCCTCGATCTGATCCAGGAAGGCAATATCGGGTTGATGAAGGCGGTCGACAAATTCGAATACCGCCGCGGCTACAAGTTCTCGACCTATGCGACATGGTGGATCCGGCAGGCGATCACGCGTTCGATCGCCGACCAGGCGCGCACCATCCGCATCCCGGTCCACATGATCGAGACAATCAACAAGCTGGTCCGCACCTCGCGCCAGATGCTGCACGAAATCGGCCGCGAGCCGACGCCGGAAGAGCTCGCCGAAAAGCTCGGCATGCCGCTCGAAAAAGTCCGCAAGGTCCTGAAGATCGCCAAAGAGCCGATCTCGCTCGAAACGCCGATCGGCGACGAGGAAGACAGCCACCTCGGCGACTTCATCGAGGACAAGAACGCGATCCTGCCCATCGACGCCGCGATCCAGTCGAACCTGCGCGAAACGACGACCCGCGTCCTCGCCTCCCTCACGCCGCGCGAGGAGCGCGTCTTGCGCATGCGCTTCGGCATCGGCATGAACACCGATCACACGCTGGAAGAAGTCGGCCAGCAATTCTCGGTCACGCGCGAACGCATCCGCCAGATCGAGGCCAAGGCGCTCCGCAAGCTGAAGCATCCGTCGCGGAGCCGGAAGCTGCGGAGCTTCCTCGACAACTGAGGCGCCCCGCGCCGCCGTTCGGACACAAAAAAAGGCCGGGTTTTCCCGGCCTTTCCCGATCATCCGTCGCCACGCCATTACATCCGTGGTCGCAGCGCCTTGCGATGATTGAATGCTATATGGGGCGCCCGCGCGGGATTGCAAGGGGCTCATTTCAGCAGCAGGCGCCGCCTTCCGCCGGGCTTTCGCCCGCCCCGAAGGGCATTTGCGTGCCGCAGCCCTCGAATATGCCGTAATGCCGCGCGAAATCGCCGATAAAGTCGAAATGCGGGGCGAAGCGGCTTTCCTTCAGCATGTTCCAGGTGTTGCCGCAGACCGGGAAGACGCGGCCTTTCTCGATCCGGTGATGGGCGTCGAGGGTGAACGCATCTTCCGCATGCGGAATGCCGCCCTTGTAGATCACGGCCTGACCGTAATCCTCGCAGGCCGGTTCCAGCCCCTCGATGTTGAACAGCCGGTAGGTTGCCGAGAAGAAGCGGGCGTTGCCCAGCGCGCGGCGGATCGCCGGTTCCAGCACTTCGAGCGGCCGGTCGGTGACGAGGCGCGGGTCGGCGAAGCCCGCCTGCTTCGCAAGGTTCAAAAAATCGTTCCAGTAGAGCGCGCCGCCCAGGCATTCGCCGAGCAGCACCAGGTCGTCGCGCAGGCTCGCATCGAGGCGGCGGTCGGCATAGACATCGGCGAAATAGATTTCGCCGCCCGGTTTCAGCAGCGCGCGGGCGCCTTCGAGCACCGCCTTCTTGTCGGGCGAGAGATTGATGACGCAGTTCGAGACCACGATGTCGAAGCTCGCGGGCTCAAGGTCGAGCTCGCCGAGCCGTTCGATATAGCCCTCGCGAAACTCGACATTCGAACGCGCATAGCCGAAGCGTGCGCGGTGCCAGTCCTCATGCGCGCGGGCGACCGCCAGTTGTTCGGCCGTCATGTCGACGCCGACCACCGCGCCTGCGGGGCCGACAAGCTGCGCCAGCGCATAGACGTCGCGCCCCGCGCCCGAGCCGAGGTCGAGCACGCGCATGCCGTCGAGCTTTTCGGGGATCACGAGCCCGCAGCCGTAATAGCGCGTCAGCACCTCATCGTGAACGTTGGCGAGCGCCGCCTTCACATGGGCCGGCACGGCGCCGGGGTCGCAGCAGGCATCGGTCTTGAGGTCGGCCGAGCCTTTCAGTGTGTGGCCGTAATAATCCTTCACCGTCTCCAGCGACATCTCGACCGACATTCCGCGCCTTCCTCATCCATCGTGAACATGGTTGGAGCCTGCCCGGCGGCGGGGCTCACCGTCCAGTCACAATCGAGAGAGGGGCCTGTCAGGGGCGAGGATATTCAAGCTGCGTCGCGACGAAATGCGCCGTGCCCGGCCCAAGGTCGTCGCCGATAAAGGCGAGGAAGTCCTCGCGCAGCGTGGCGGGGTTTGCGAGCGTCACGGTGGCATCCGCGCCGGTTTCGGGCGCGCCCGGCAGGCGCACCAGGCGCGCGGATCGCGGTGCTTCGCCGGTCGCATCGGCAATCACGGTGAGGCCGTGGCGGGTCGTCACTTCCGTCTTCGCCGCGATCGTCGCCGACGAACCGCGCCAGGTGCGCGCCGCGAAGTCGAGCGGGAAGGCCATGTCGACCTCGTCGACGCCGTCCCGCACCTCGATCAGGTAGCGGGCGCGCGGCCAGCCGAACAGGATGTTCTTCGCCGCCGTCGCCATTTCGCGCCCGCCGATGTTGAAGGCGTCGCTGTCATGTGCCGGTCCATATTCGGCAACGCCGTAAGCCGCTGCGATTTCGGCGGCGCGCTGCTTGCCCGCCAGCCGTTCGGCCAGCAGCAGCGAAACGGGGAGCGAGGCGCTGACGCCCGCCGACGAAATCACGCCTTCGTCCTCGACATAGCGGATGTTGCGCTGCCATGCGACGGCCGGATAGCGCTTCACGCGACTGTCGTGTTCGTAGAAATGTCCGGTGGCGCGCTTGCCGTCGAGCAGGCCGGTTTCGGCAAGCGTGCTTGCGCCCTCGCAGATCGACACCATCAGCGCCCCGGTCGCCGCCTGCGCGCGCAGCCATGCGACCACCGCCGCGTCGCCCGGCTCGATCATCGCCGGCACGATCACGATGTCGGCGCCTTCGGGGTATGTCGCATCGAAGCCCGCAAAGTCCGCATCGGGCCGCACCGCGCTTGCGGGCCACAGCGCGACGGGCGCCATGGTCGGCGCCACCACCGTCACCTCGGCGCCTGCCCGATTCAAAATGCCATAAGGCACCAGGAAATCGGTCACTTCGGTGCCGGCATTGAGCGCCACCACGGCGATGACGGCGCGCTCGCGGCCGGGTTTGAGGTCAAACGTCCCGGCGCCGGCCGCCGTCGCGGCCACGAGGCCCGCCAGCAGCAGGAAGAAAGCGAAAGGTATGGCAATGCTCGGCGCGCGCATGGGGATCTCCGGGTTCCGGCTGAAATTCGTCCGACCCTCGCGCGTTGTGCCTGCGGCGGAAATGACAAAGGACCCGCAAATCCGGCCAAAGAAAAAGGGCGGAACCATGTTTCAGGTTCCGCCCTTGCCGAAATGGGGGCCAGTTTCGGCTGAAGTCCCCTTCAGTCGATCTTGATGACCAGTGTCACGTTGGCCGAAAGCGTCTGTTCGCCGGCGGCGACCGGCGCGCCTGCGTCGCGTTCCATCGCCATGGCGGCCTTCATGTAAACCGGTTGCGGATAGCTGACGCCGCTCTCGGAAATCGACATGATCTGGCCGAGCGCGACGCCTGCGGCGCCCGCATAGAGCTTGGCCTTTCGCAGCGCATCCTCGACGGCCTTCTTGCGCGCCTCGTCCAGCAGCGGCTCGGGCTTGTCGATCGAGAAGCGGATGCCCGATAGCTGGTTCGAGCCTTGCGACACCACCTTGTCGAGAATGCCGCCCAGCGCATCGATGTCGCGCACCCGGACGGCAAGCTGGTTCTGCACGCGGTAGCCGCCGATCTTCGGCGTATGCGGGCGGTCTTCCGGCCGCACCTGCTCATATACGGGGTAGACGGAGAATTGCGAGGTCTGCATGTCGCGCTTCTCGATGCCGGCCTCCTCCAGCGTCTTGAACACGGTCTGCATGGCCGCGGTATTGGCGGCCATGGCCTCGGCGGCGGTCTTGCCCTCGGTCACAACGCCGGTGTCGATCCAGGCGATGTCGGGTGTGCCATAGGCTTCGCCTTCGCCCGAAATGGTGATGGTGCGGGGCGCGGGCTCGGTGGCCCCGGCCGGGGCGGCGAGGGCGATGCCCACAAAAAGCGCCGCCAGAAGCGGGGCGGCGGAAAAGAAACGGCGCGGCATATTCTATGCCTCCTGTTTGAAGCGTATCCCGGCCCGAGCTTCGGTGCGGATCGGGGCGAAATTGCGGCGCTTTCGGCGCCCTTTCCGACCCCCCTCGAATGAGGGCGGTCAATCACCGTATCGCGCGAT
Source organism: Parvibaculum sp. (assembly GCA_019635975.1). Lineage (GTDB taxonomy): Bacteria > Pseudomonadota > Alphaproteobacteria > Parvibaculales > Parvibaculaceae > Parvibaculum. The sequence continues at coordinate 10,152 of JAHBYM010000004.1, forward strand.
GGCGCGGGCGCGGCGGCCAGCCGAAATTGTCATGAAATCCTCCGGAACAAAAAGAGATTTGCGAGTGACGTTTCAAGTAACCGTGCGCTATTCCGACGGGACCGTGCGGGTGATGCCGGCCACGCCCGACCAGACCGTTTTGCAGGCGGCCGAGGAATACGGCATTCCGGTCGTCAGCGCTTGCCAGAGCGGTGTCTGCGGCACCTGTGTCGGGCGCTGCACCGAAGGTTCGTACGAACCCGGCAATGTCGTCGCGCTCAATCGGTCGGAATGCGACGAGGGCCGCATGCTCGCCTGCCAGGCGCGCGTCCTTTCGGATTGTACCGTCGAATTCGAGTACCCCTTCGACGGCAATGCGGCGCGAATCGTCGTCGGCGAGGCCGTGGTGACGCGCATCGAGCGTCTCGCGCCCGAAACGGCGCTGCTGGCGCTCGATATTTCCGGTCTGCCCTCGGCGCTCGGCTTTCGTCCCGGCCAGTTTGCACAGCTTCGCGTGCCCGGCGCCGAAAGCTGGCGCAGCTATTCCTTCACCCATGCCGACGGCAATGCGCCGGAGGTCGAGTTCCTGATCCGCCTGTTGCCGCAAGGCGCGATGTCAGATTATCTGCGCGACCGCGCGCAGCCGGGCGACCGCGTCAAGCTTCGCGCGCCGAAGGGCGATTTCTACCTGCGCAGCGCCGCGCGGCCCGTCGTTCTCGTTGCCGGCGGCACGGGGCTTTCGGCGATCCTCGCCATTGCCGAGGAGCTTGTGGCGCGGGGATGCCCGCAGCCGGTGCGTCTCAACTACGGTGTCACGCGGGCCGACGATCTCGTGCTGCTCGACCGCCTCCGGCGACTTGCCGCCGCGCATCCGGATTTCACTTTCGAGACGATCGTCGCCGAACCGTCGGCCGGTTGGAGCGGCCGTACCGGGCTCGTGACCGATCTTCTCGACGGCACCGATCTCCGGGGCGGCGATGTCGACATCTATCTCTGCGGCCCGTCGGCGATGATCGACGCGACGCGGGCCTGGCTCGATGCGCGGCGTCTCAACAACGCCAATCTCTATTACGAGAAATTCCTGCCGAGCGGCGCATCCTCCGCCCGGTCCGCCGCGCCGGTTCCCGAATTCGATCCGGCCGACATCCGCCGGCGCGGCCGCGGCAGGGCGGTCGTCATCGGCGGTTCGATCGCCGGCATGTCGGCGGCCAAGGTTCTCACCGAGACCTTCGACAAGGTGATCGTCGTCGAGAAGGATCAGGACCATCGCCGCGCCGAAGGGCGTCCCGGCGCCGCGCAGGGCTGGCACATCCACCATCTGCTGGTCGCCGGCCAGCGGCAGATCGAGACGATCTTTCCCGGCGTCGTCGACGACATGGTCAAGGCCGGCGCCTTCCGCGTCGACATGGGCGAGCAATACCGGCTGATGCTGGCGGGATCGTGGAAAAAGCAGGTGGCGAGCGGCGTCGAGATCATCTGCGCCGGGCGGCCGCTGCTCGAATGGTGCGTCCGCCGCCGTCTCGACGGCGAACCGGACATCGACTACCGCTACGAGAGCGAAGTCGCCGACCTCCTTCTCGACCGCGACAATCACGCGGTCATCGGCGTCGTCGTGACGCGCAACGGCGAAACGGAAATCCTGCCCGCCGAATTTGTCGTCGATGCGGCCGGCAAGAACACGCCGGTCCCCGCCGCGCTTGGCCGGCTCGGCCTCGACACGCCCGAGACCGAGGAAGACCACATCAACTGCTTCTATTCGACGATGCAGCACAATGTTCCGCCGGAGCGCGCCTGGTGCGACCGCGTGATGACCATCTGCTATGCGCATCGTCCCTATCAGCGTTACTACGCGGCGCAGTTTTTCACCGACAGCAGCCGGTCGGTGCTCGCGACCAGTCTCGTCGGCTACAATTTCTACAGCCCGCCGCGCAACCCGGAGGAGTTCCGCGCCTTCGCGCGGCAGATGCCGACGCCGGAAATCGGCAGCGAGATCGACGGCCTCGAACCCCGCTCGCAGGTCTTCAATTTCCGCTACCCGACGATGCAGCGCTGGCACTACGAAGACATGAAGACGTTGCCCGCAGGGCTCGTTTCGATCGGCGACGCCTATTGCAGCGCCGATCCGGTGTCGGGCGCCGGCATGACCAAGGCGCTGCTCGAGCTCGACGAATTGCGCAAGCTCCTGCGCAAGGGCCATATCCACGACAAGCGTTTCGTGCGCCGCTACTACCGCCGCATCAGCCGCATTGCCGATCTCGTCTGGTCGGTGATCCGCGAACAGAATTTGCGTTATCCGTGGATACCCGATGTCGAGAAGAAGCGGCCGTTCTATTTCCGCGCCCAGAACTGGTACATCGACCGCGTGCTTGAGGCGATGCATGACGATCCGGCGATCTATCGCAAATATCTGATGGTGACGCATTTCGTCGCGAAGCCGTCGGTGCTGATGCGCCCGGACGTGACGGCGCGCGTCTTGTGGAAGTGGCTCGCGAGCCGGCTGCGCGGGCAGCCGACGCTGGTCGAGCGCAATTTCGGACAACAGGAAATCGAGTTGCGGCAGGGCGCGCGGCAAACGGGGGGAATTCATGGGTGAACGGCAACACCGGCTGATCGACGTCAACGGCGTGCGCCTGCATGTCGTCGAGGAAGGCGAGGGGCCGCTCGTCATCCTCGTCCACGGCTTTCCCGAGCTCTGGTATTCGTGGCGCTTCCAGATGCCGGTCATCGCCGGGGCCGGCTACCGCGTCGTCGCCATCGACCAGCGTGGCTATGGGCGCTCGTCGAAATTCTGGGATCCCGACGCCTACCGTATTCATCCGCTGGTTGCCGATCTCGTCGGCCTCGTGTCGGCGCTTGGCGAGAAGAACGCCATCCTGATCGGGCATGACTGGGGCGCGCCGGTCGTCTGGACGGCGGCCTGGCTTCATCCGGAGGTTTTCACCGGCGTCATGGGCATGAGCGTGCCCTTCGCCGGGCGCGGGTTGATCGGCCTGCCGGGCAATCCCTTCGGCGAGCGTTCGCCGCATGAGGTGCATCTGGCGCTGTCGGGGCCGGATCAGGATTTCTACCAGGTCTATTTCAGCACGCTCGGTCCGATCATTACCGAAATCGAGCGCGATCTGCGCGGCTGGGTGCGCGACCTCACATGGACGGCGTCGGGTGCCGCGCTGTCGGGCGCCGGTATCGATTTCGACGCCGGCGATCCGATCGAACTCATTCGCGGCAGCGCCTTCTGCATCCCGCCCGGCGCGCGCATGTGCGAGCGTTTCATGACGCCCGACAAGATGCCCGTCTGGTTCACCGACGAAGACCTCGATGTCTATGCCGATGCGCTGGAGCGCGGCGGTCTTTCGGGCCCGCTCAGCTTCTACCGCAATCTCGAAAACGGCTGGAACGATCTCGCCTCCATGCAGGGCAAGCCGATGATCGTGCCGGCGATGTTTCTCGGCGGCGAATACGATGTCGGCACCTGGTGGGGCCGCGAGGCGCTTGCCCGCGTTTCCGAGGTCATCCCCAACTGGCTCGGCGCGCGCATCGTCAAGGGTTCCGGCCACTGGGTGCAGCAGGAATACCCCGAAGAAACCAACGCCGCCGTCCTCGAATTCCTCCGCGCGCTGCGCTGAAAGCCCGGCTTCCCGGTTGGCGGCCCGGCCCCCTTGCTGCTATATGGCGGGGCGCTGGGGGCCTGTAGCTCAGTTGGTTAGAGCGGACCGCTCATAACGGTTTGGTCGCAGGTTCGAGTCCTGCCGGGCCCACCAGCCTTCGTGTGGGGACAAGTTGAAAGTGACTCATTTCCAAGCTGATTTGACTCAAGTCTGGAACGAGTCCAAACCCCGAATCGGTTTCGGTCTTGTTGCAGGTTCAGCAAGCGCCTGAAAACAAAAGGAAAATACGCTGGCGCCTGCGGCAGGATAAAACCGTCGCGTCGGAGCGCCCTTCACCGCGCGCCTGACCCGCGCCCGCTGCCGAGTTGCTCGGCTTCCGCGAAATTGAGAAAAATGACGCTACGGACGGGTTGTTCATGGCGATGTTTCACAGGTTCAGCCTGACTCATTTACCTATTCATGCGGGCCGACCCCGCTCCGGCCCAAGGCACGCAACGTCATTGCTTCACCAGCAAGACTGCTCTTTCGCAAATAGCCGACATCTCCCAGAATGCTTTTTTCTATTTTTGGATTGGGAAGGCATGCCCCGGCGGAACGTGCTCCACGTACCAGAACCGCGTCCTCGCGTTCGCAAATGGAATCGCGAGGCAAGGGAAGAACGTCTGAAGAGCGCGGTATTTGCTGCCATGACGGAGGGCCGTGCAAATCCTCTCAGCCCTTCCGACATTGCGAGACACGCCGGGGTATCGAAAGCTCTCATTTACAAGCATTTCGGCTCTGTAGATGCGCTGGTCGACGATGCGATCCGCTCCCGCCTTCAACTTCTGGATCTCGATGCTCCAGCGGAACACGAAGACAAGGCGGAGGTCTTGGAGCGTATATTGAGGGTCGTGTCCAAACTCCGCGAGGAGATTCAAAATCAACCTGAGCTTATCGATCTCATCGGCTGGAGCTTGGGAAATCCCCATCCGCAAGCGCTGAGTGTGACTGAGGCTGTTCGGAGGTTCTGTGAGGAATCAGCCGCAAGAGCCGGTGCCGGCGCTGAAGCCGCGGTCTTCTTTCTGGGGGCGTTCGCGAGTGTGTTGTGCGATCAACAAGATCGCGTTTCCGAGGAAATTCAGGGAGATAAATCGTGACGCCCAATTAGAAGCAGCATTCAGCCAATTCCGAGCCTTTGGGGAAGTGGACGACCCGGAGGCGATGCCTGACTACAACACGAACAGCCCAAGACCTTCCACAACCTCCCGCTTCGTAACCTCGGTTCGACTGCGCGCCTTTTCAGTCCCGCTGCGAATCACGTCGAGCACGTAGGCATGGTCTTCGGCCAGTTCGGCGCGCCGTGTTCGGATTGGCCCAATGAGCGCCTGCAAAATGTCGTCGAGGCGACGCTTGATCTTGCCATCTCCCAATCCGCCACGCCGGTACTGCGCCTTCAACTCTTCGAGAGTGGCAGGGTCTTCGTCGAAAGCATCAAGGCAGGCAAAGACAACATTGCCCTCCACCTGTCCGGGGTCTTCGATCCGCAGATGGGTGGGGTCGGTAAACATCGCTTTCACCGCCGCCGAGATCGCCTCGGGCGAGGCTGACAGCGCGATCGCGTTGCCGCTGGATTTCGACATTTTCGCTTTCCCGTCCACACCCGGCAGGCGACCGACTTGCGGAATGACAGCTTGCGCTTCCGGCAGGATCGTCTTTCCGGCGGTGGCATTGATGCGGCGCACGATTTCGTTGGTCTGCTCGATCAACGCGGTCTGGTCCTCACCGACCGGCACCACTGTCGCCTTGAAGGCGGTAATATCGGCGGCTTGCGCCGCCGGGTAGCACAGGAAGCCCGCCGGAATGTCGCGTCCGAAACCGCGGGCCCGGATTTCATCCTTGATCGTTGGATTCCGTTCCAGCCGGGCGACGGTCACGAAGTTCAGGTAGAGCATCGAAAGCTCGGCCAGGGCCGGAAGGCCCGATTGCAGGCAGATCGTTGTTTTCGCGGGATCTATCCCTATCGCGAGATAATCCAGCGCGACTTCGATCACGCTGCGCCGCACTTTGTCCGGGTCATGGGCGTTGTCGGTGAGGGCCTGCGTATCGGCCAGAAGCAGGAATTGTTCGTGGCTGTCCTGAAACCGCAGGCGGTTGCGCAACGACCCCGCCAAGTGGCCGATGTGTAGCGGGCCGGTGGTGCGGTCGCCAGTCAGTATTACGGGTTTGGTCATGGGGTTTCATCCTCTTGAGATGAGGGGGACGCCGCATGGAAGGATCATCAAAATAAAAGGCCGCCCAATACGGCGGCCCCGGGAATGCAAAGAAACGTCCGGCCGCCCTGTCAGCAGGCCAGCCACCAAAGCTTGGCAATGTCCATTTTGCGTTTCATGGATCTCCTCGTAAGCATGATACGGATGCAAGTCAACTGAGGTCGGGCTCCGATCCGGGATTACCACCCAGATGACGGTGCGGACAAGTATGGCCGCTATGCGCCAGGAGCAGCCATACTTTCATACGACTGGATGGGTATTGTGGTGGGTTCCGTGCGCTCTTCTGGTCGTATTGCATCGAAATAAAAATTCGAGTCCCGCATGTACCAAATCGCGACGGGGATCCATTCGGGGCGAGACGGCCACTTCCGGGGGCGTTCTCTGTGAGGGTATGGCTGTTTTACCACATGACGAGCCCGCGGTGCTTCGGGCGATCACGCTGGCTTGGCTCCCCCAATTAGGAACAGGGGTGGCCTGAAATTGTTGACTAACTAGATTGTCGAGAACTACTGACCGCCACTCAAGTACGTTCGACCAGTTCAATCTTATGGCCTTCGGGGTCACGAATAACACAGCGTCGTCCCCATTTTGTGTCGCTGGGCAGTAGCAGGAAATCCGACGCAGGATCTAATCCCGCTGTGGCCATGTCGATTGATGGCACCTGAAACCCAAGTCGGACACCAATCGATTTTTCACCCTCATCAAGGAGAGGGTAAATTTCCAGAACTGAGTTATCCATAACGCAAGCTTGGTGCTCGGGACCTCTTCCGTGTTGTTCGAGCGCAAAACGCAATCCGAAGCGACTATAGAATTTGGCGAGTGCCGCAGGGTCGGAGGCTTTTAATACAAGCAGATTCAGGTTCGTACCAACCATTACCCCTCCTCCTTTGGACTGTTGAGATTCATTCGAACCTCCATATCATCAAATACCACATTCACTTCAAGGCGCCCCCCCATCGCGCCGACATAACCAGCAAGGGTGTCGAGGCGAAGATTTTGACGTTTTTCGAAGCGTTGGACAGATGGTTGTTTGATATCCAGCCTTGACGCAATCTGAGATTGCGTCACTCCTATAAGCGCACGCATCTCTGGCAGGGTAAGTCCGTGCGGCTCATCTCCCATTGCCGTTTGTTCCAGCAATTGCCTTACTCTAACCGCGGACTTCTCTGGGTTTCGATATAACTCCTCAGGCCGACTGCCATAGGCACCCTCTGAGATAGAAAAACCAAACCCTACTTTGGGGTGATACGAGACGCTTGTGCTGAAGTTGGTGCTCGCGATGTCGAGAAAAATTTCTCCATCTGGATCCTTTGGCGAGTCAATATAAACTTTCAGCTTCGGAGCACACTCTTGAAGCTTCTGGCAAAATCTTTCCAACTTTTCATCCATCATACATTCTCCACGCGCTTCCCATTCATTCCGGGCTTGTCGAGAAATACCTTGTTCTTCAAGTCACGAATGTGAATCGCACCATTTTCACCAATCCAAGTGTTGTGACCTCTCGAGCGATACCTCACTACATCAGAGCGGCCAGAGACGTCTCGTCGGCTATCTGGTCGCGGAGGATAAAGCCGTCCGTCGATAGGAAAAGGATTTGGATCAAACGGAATGTCAGTCATCGCGTCTTCCACTTGATTCAATGTATTTTCTATCAGAGCAAAAGCTTCATCGTGACTTGATGCAGCAGGCGCACACATCATGCGGCGAATAAACTCTTCTATGCGCTCGGCTTTGGCAATCACCCTAACACCTTATAAGGTATATACCCTTGGAGGTATATTTCAAGATCAAAAACATGAGGGATTCAAAAATCTTCTCTATCGGATAGGGTCGCGGGCAGCAAAATCCAAGGGTTTATAAGCCCTTGTCGGGCTAGGGACCGATGCGGCCTTATGAATTGTGAAGAGGCGGCTACCCAATTTTTGTTGTCGCCTGGATATACCCTCGTGCGCATATTCTGTTGATTGGTACGACTGCCAATCACTTTAATGTCCGCCTTGCGCCAGAAGCTGCCCTTGCCGAGCTAATCTCGAAATGTTGCCTTTGGGGCTGTAACCGGATTAGCAGATTTAGGCCAGGAGCTGATGACAGCAGACGTTTTGCGTGTAGAGGCTTGGTTCCCAATCAAGAGCCGGTATCGCAAAATGATGGTCTTTGACGGGGACTTCCTATCTGCGGGGATTATTCCCACAAACTGGCCTGGTCGACGCCGCGTCTGGCGCGGCGTGCGCGCTCCGTATAGGTGAGCAGCGCAGGCCAGGCGGCGGGCGCGGGTACGTTGCTTTGCGTATGAAGCATTTCCCTGCGTCCAGGGTGGTGGACCCAGCGGTCCACTACGGCAACGAATGTATTACTGCCGACCTCGGTTTCCTGCAGGGTCTCCACGTCAAACCATGTCCCCCTGCGGCGCGGCTTGGCATTTTCGTATATTGACGCGACCCGCGCCCGGTCGTTCCAGTCCCGGAAATAGAGATTGGTATGGCCACGGACCGCCTGCAGGTCGTTGAAGGCGGTCACGTCCGAAGCACGGTCGATGACGCCGAGCTCCCTCAGCCGTTTATCGAGGCGGTAAATAGCCGGGTCGAATGACAATAGCAGGAGGCTGGGTGTCAGCGGCATCAGGAGCATAGCACCTGGACTACGAATGCCCGCCCCGCCCAGCACGTCCTTTTGTAGGTGGAAGCGGTTGGTGTAGACCACAGGATCATCGGACGTGAAGAACGGCGTTGCCGTTCGATTGAGTACAATCCGCGTCTGGAGACGGGCTGTACTTTCGATGCTGTCCCTGAAGGCGCTCAGGGCCAGCTGAAGGGCCATTTCGTGAGTCACAACCAGGCTTTCCAGCAATTCTGGTGTGGCCTCATCGGCCACCGTCGCGCGTTGCGCCTCTGCTAGTCGGATTTGGCCCTCGACCCACGCGGCGCTCCTGTAGGACTGCAACAGCATAAAGTTGCGTAGGGTCGAGATGTCTTGCCTTGTCGCTGCATGGGGATCATCGACGACGCGCCGCATGATCTCGCCGTATTTACCTTCGGGCTCCTGCAGCGCCCGTTCCAGTTCGCCGTCGCGCCCGTAGAAATAAGGCTTAGCGCACTGTCCCTTCGCGGGTGCCGCCTCTATCTGCAACTCGTGGGCCATGTTGAACACGTTGATGGCCGCGCCTTTACCGTCCGCGCAGAAGGCACGGAGATAGCAACGGGGTACGAAGTGTTGGGACTTGTTGGCGGGCATGGTGGGTGGATGATGTGTTGCTTCGGCGACTGACACAACGTGTTGTCGGATTCTGGTGCGGGCGAGGGCAAACCCGTAATCCGTACGGGCCTAAGCTGACACGATTAGAGACTAATCAGACTGGCAGCTTCAGGAAACCGACAAAGCGCCCGAACGGCCAGAAGCGCCAAGAGCGGATATCAGCTATTCGCTTTTGTCTCGGGCAGGTGGATAGAAGGCTGATATCCACTCGTACTTCAATTGGGCGAACGCAACACGGGCGGGCGAGACCTGCATCCAGTCCGGGGGAAGAAAAGCGTTGATCTGCTCACCGACCTGCACGGCAAGGCGGCCCATTTCGGAGACAACCGCTTCGAGAGCCGTCGCCTCCATAAACGGGCCGATGACAGCATCGCCTTCCTTTTGCGGTCGCATCATCCAAGCCGATTTCATGGTGGGATGGCCGGCCACCTCGGAAAAAAGTTCGTATATTTCAGCGCGCCGTTTTGAGGTAAAACCGTCGCGGGCGTCCAGCGCCTTGCGAACCTTTACCGGCGAGAAATCCTTCATTCGGATTTTCCTGTCTGCATTGCGCCACCGCTCTATCAGAGTACGGTCGCCGGCGAAAAGGTTGAGAAGGAACACCGTCTCAAGCACATCGCGGAGGATGAGGGCGCTGTTCTGGTGGTAGCCGGAAAGCGCCAACTTCAGGCTTGCGGCAAGCGCGTTGAATGTCCGCATGCCGAGGATCTGGGCCACTTTCAGATCTTCATCTCTGGTGTCGAACTGACGGAAGAGGTCGGCGAGATCCATGGCGGCTTCTACGACGGCGAGGTGCAATTGCAGCCGCTGGTCACCCGCAATGATGCTGAGAGCCTTCTCACGGAGTTGCTCTTCACCACCGTGTAGATTCTTGAGATTTTTCGGGATGATGTCTTGGCGCGTGGTCATAAATCGCGACCGCCTCATTTCCACAGGGTGACGTCCCGGTTCTTGACGACCGAGAACGTACCGAATGCTGGTCGGGCCTTGAATGCGACCACCTTCGAGGCCTGATCGCCAAGAGCGGCCGCGAGTTCCGCGCGGGTGATTGTCGACTGGTAGCCGACGATGACCTCGGCGAGCTTGAGGTTCGGCGAGAACGGCTCAAAATAGATACCGTTCGCGTGGATGCTCTCGTCGAGACGACAGAAGCAGCGATACTCAGATTCGTATCGCCAAGCGCTGAATTTGATCAGCAACAAGCCGTCCATGTCAGCGCCTACCAGCTCGCGGCCCACGGGCGTGGGCAGGCGGGTACGGCGATACTTCACCGGGCTGTAGAGATCGTTGTCAGGCACGTCGAAGCCAATCGCCATACCCCTATGCTTATCGGCGTAGTGGCCCCAGAGCAGCGAATTCGACCACTTGCTGCTCAAACACAGAATGCCGAGTTCGGCGTTCCGGTCCGCTTTCCACTGCCGCATCTTGGCTCGCGTCCCGGGATCCCGAAGATTCCACCCAAGGAATTCGAATGGATCATTCAATTCGTTGATGCGTGCGATCTTGAGACGGCGATCCTTGATCGCAAGCAGTCCGAATTTCTGGGATGTGAAATGATAGAGACGCATGATGAAATGAAGTCGACTCCTTTTAAAGATAGCGATCATACCTGAAATCTTGTGTCTGTACCTTGTTCAAGCCGTCGTAGCTGTAGGGATGATAAGGGTTCGGCTGTACACCGCCTTGGAGGTACCCCGAGTGGCGCGAACGTCCGCTTCGGGTCAGAAGCTGCTTTTAAACGATGTGTCCGGACGATTCGCCAGCTTCGCACCAAAAATGGCTATCCGGTTGTGCCGAAGAATGTGGAATTAGTCGATGCTAGACCGTCGTGTGGTATCCAGCCGACCTCTTTCGACGTGTTGTCAATCATCGACGCCTGCTTGCCCAGATTTCCGTGGAGAGCGGAGATACCAGCTCGCTGTGAGAAACAACAATAAGTACCACGGCTTAGGTGGCGCAGCCGATGGTTCTGTGTTTCTCGCCAACGACTGAGCAATAGGATAAGTTTGAGCATAACCTTCGGCTGTTCATGCGTGCCGCTCTACCCGACTTGTAGTGAGAAAGAGGGGTTCGAGGATTTGAGTGTCAGGTTTCTGCATACGGCCGATCTCCAAATTGGAAAGGGTTTCGGCCAGCTTCCTTCCGAGATTTCTGTCGTTCTACGCAACGCACGACTTGAGACACTGAAAAAGATCGCAGTTCTTGCCCGTGAGCGCCGCGTTGACGCGGTCCTCGTGGCCGGGGATTGCTTCGATGATATTGCGGTTGGTGATGAGACTTTGCGTCGCTTCAAAGTAGCTTTGGAGCCATTCGGGGGAACTTGGGTGCTGCTACCGGGCAACCATGACCCTGCCACAGCTGAATCTCCTTGGAGTCGGCTCAAGCGGTTGACTCTGCCTGACAATGTAATTGTCGCCGACGAACCGATTCCAATCGCACTCGGCGACAAAGCCATGATCCTGCCGGCACCACTGAAGCGTCGCCGTGACGCGGCTGACCTCACGGAGTGGTTCGATACGGCAGAGACAGATGATCACCTGATCCGTATCGGGCTTGCTCACGGCTCGGTGCGGGAGTTCCTGCCCGAAGCCAGCGAGGCGGCGAACCCGGTTGCGATGGATCGCGATATACGAGCCCGGCTTGACTACCTGGCTCTCGGCGACTGGCACGGCAAGCTCCAAGTGACAGATCGCACTTGGTATGCGGGTACGCCGGAACCGGATCGGTTCCGGGCCAACGAGCCCGGCTACATTCTCAACGTCGCCATCGAGGCTCCGGGAGCCAAGCCGACCATCGAGCCGGTAGCTGTCGCTGAATATCGGTGGATGGAACAGACCAGAGACATTATGCCCGGCGGCACTGACGATGTGTCTCAGGGGTTGGATATCCCAGCAGCTGAGTTGTCGCGCCTTATTGTTCGGCTCGAGTTGCAAGGAACGATCGATCTCAGCACGCACGCTGCTCTCGACGAAGACCTCGGAGACCTGAGGGCGCGCGTGCAGTATCTTGAAGTCGACGACGCCGGATTGGTGGTCGAACCGACCGAAGATGATCTCGACATGATCGACACCACCGGATTTGTTCGGACCGGGATGGAACGGCTGCGCGAACAGCTGAACGGGCCCGACGCGGAGACGGCGCGCCGCGCGCTTGCGCTGTTGTATGGCCTTCATCACCAGACCGGCGGTTGAATTATGCTCTTTCGCCGCATTGCCATCCGGAATTTTCGCAAACACCTGTCACCGGTGGTGATTGACGAGCTTGGCGAAGGTGTGACGGTGATTGCCGGCGACAATGAAGAAGGCAAGAGCACGTTGCTCGATGCGATCCGTACAGGACTCTTCGAACGTCAGAATCTCGGCGGCAAAGCTGCAGACACCATGCAACCGTTCGGATCAACAGTTCGCCCGGAAGTCCGGATAGATTTCGAGGTCGATGGTTCGCTCTACTCGATCACTAAGGGATTTATCCAAAAGGCATCAGCGCGCCTGACGACGCCAGCCGGTACATTCGAAGGTGCTGCGGCCGAAGAACGGCTCGCCGAACTTCTTACGTTCCGGCTATCGCAGCGTGGGGAATCCAAGCCGGATGATCGGGGCATTCTGGGGCTGTTCTGGCTGGAGCAGGGCCGTGTGCTTGATGGCCTCGGACTTGGCGAGACCGGAAGGTCGACGCTACGTGGTTCGCTGGAAGACGAAGTGGGAAATGTTCTCGGTGGCACCCGCGGCCGCAAACTTCTGGAAGCAGCGAGAGCACAGCGTGACGCCCTTCTGACCTCTACCGGCAGACCGCGTGGTGATCTCTCGGCTGCCAATGACGAAGCCGAGAAGGCGACGGCGCGTGCCTTGGAATTGGAAGCAGAGCGAGCCGAGTATGATCAGGAGATCGATCACCTGACGCAAGTCCGCCGCGACCTTGCGCAGATCTCGCATGATCGCGTGCTCGAGAAAGCCGAAGAGGCTCTGAGCAAGGCTGAAAGCGAGGCCAGGTCGATCGAGCTGCTCATCCAGCGACACGAAGCGGCGGAGCAGGCGGTCGCATTGACTAAGGCCCAGCTGGACAATGCAGCGGACCATTCCGATCGTCGGCAGGCGCTGATCCAAGCAGTGGAAGGACGGGAGCGTGACCTGATAGATAAACGGGACGCGCACACGCGATTGAGCGATGAGGCAGGCCCCATCGCGGACCGCCAACAAGCGGCCGAAATCGAGATGATGGCAAAAACTGAGGCCAGGGAGACGGCGGAAACTCGCGTTGTTGTCGCCCAAGGCCGCTCCCGGATCGAGTCTCTGGACAAGCAGATCGCCGAGCTACACCGGAAAATCTCGGAGATCGAGAAGCTGGCTTCACAACGCAAGGCCGACCAAGATCGTATTGCCCAGATCGCGATCGACCAGCGCGGCTACGAGAAACTTCAGACCCTTGAGAGCGATATTCGAGCGGCCAAGGCAGCGCTCGGGGCTGTAGCCACGCGCGTGCGCTTCGCACCGATCGGCGGCCAAAGAGTGAAGAGAAACGGCGTGGAACTCACGACTGGCGAGACGGTGCAGGTTACCGACAGATCGCATTTTGAGTTGGATGGGTTCGGTGAGATCGACATCGAACCCGGCACGTCGGAGTTGGCCGATCGGCGTGCGCGGCTAAAAAAGGCCGAAGATGCGCTCGACAAGGGACTGACCGCGGTGGGTATGGCAGATATCGCCGCCGCCAAAATCCAACTCGAACAACGCACGTCGCTAGACGCACAAGTCAAGGAAGCTAAACGGTTGATTGATGCCTTGGCGCCAGAGGGCGCTGAGGCACTAGCAACGGTACTTGGAGAACAAAAGGCCGAGCGAAGTCGCCTCAGCGACACGACAAGTGCTCTCATGCTCGCCGATACTGCCGATCCGGAGACGGAAAGCCGCGTATTGACCGCAGCCAAAGATGCCGAGAAGGAGGCAAGAACAGCGCTAGATTTAGCTCAGAAGGAACATCAGGAACACGTCATTCAACTAACTGTTGCTGTCACAGCTTTAGAAGCGGCCGCTGAGGCGGTCACGACGGCCAAGGCCGATCTCCAGAAGGCGCGTGACTACGCAAGCGATACTGAACTTACAACCAAGCTGGAGAGCGCGAAGGACGCGCTGACAAAGGCACAGAATACCCACGCTGAATCTACAAAGCGGCTGAATGCGGCGAATCCCGAAGAGGTAGAGCTGCGGCGAGAGCGGGCTCAATCAACTCTCGCGACCGTTGACGCCGAGCGGCGCCAGTTGCGCGAGGAGCAAATCGGATTGCAAAGTCGTCTGACGGCACTTGGCAAGAACGGGATCAGCGAGCTACTCGAAGAAGCCCGAGGCCGTGAGACACGAACCCTTGCGCGTCGAGATCGCTTGCAGCGGGATGCTGCGGCCTGGAACCGGCTGGTGTCCACCCTTGTTGACGCTGAACGCGATGCGAAAGAGGCCTTCCTGGAGCCGGTTCTGAAGCGGGTCGATCCGTTTCTGCGCCTTTTGTTTCCTGACGCTCGGGTCACACTCAATGAAGAAACATTGGAGATCACGGGTGTTGTTCGTGGGGGCCGCGAGGAACCTTATCCATTGCTGAGCATTGGGACACGGGAGCAGCTTTCGATCCTCGTTCGACTTGCCTTCGCCGTCTATCTGCGAGAGAAAGGATTTCCTGCCGCCGTCATCCTCGACGATGCTCTGGTGTACGCAGACGACGACCGCTTCGAGCGAATGCAACTTGCGTTACGAAAGGCAGCGGAAACCGTGCAGGTCCTGATTCTGACCTGTCGTCCCCGGGATTGGCGCGAGTTTGGAGCTCCGATTCGTCGCTTGGGTGATGGGAAGACGAAGAAATTTGAACCGCTTCAATAGACCGCTTCAATAGAAAGACTACGACTAGCAAATATGTGCCATCGGGTCCTTAATTTCTGGCTGACGGTTCATGTCTCCCTGCCGTTGTCTCCCACTCTGAACACCGTGACATCTCCCGCTCCCGCAGGTTCGCGATGATCTGCTCTTCCGTGAATCTCGATCGCTTCATCGTCCGCCCCCTTCAGTTGCCGGACTCTACTCAAATCGGGAGGAAGTTCAGGAACTCAGGTCAGTCCTAGCCACGTGGCAGAACGACCGCTCTTGGCGCATTAATCTCATTTTCGATAATGGAATTGAGAGTCCTCCTGCATCATCCGCCAAGGATATTGGCGCAAATCCGAGGAAGAGACTGCTGATCCAGCTTAGACGATACGACGTCCAACCGAAGAAGATCGTCTGTCAAATAAGGATGGAACTTCTCGGATATCAAATTCGGGTCGGATGAGAACAAGTCAATATTTTCTCCTCGCGCGATGGCCTTCAATGTATCGATTGGCGATGATTGCGCGTCGCCGAATGTCCCCTCGATAAAGCCGTCATGAACATGAACGCGATATCCTTGCGAGCGGAGAGCAAGCGCAAGTGTTTCAGTTTTGACGGTTCCGAGGCGGGTTGCGATGAGGAATTCGCTGTCCGCGGTCTGAACAATGCCGCCAGTATCGAAGCGGATCTGGGCATAATTACCGCGCGCCTCATCGAGAAGGCCGAGCGCGGTGAGGTCCATATAAACCGGCCGTTCCCGAGACTCCAGAACCTCGAACATCCGTTCGACGACCCGGTCGTGAATGATGCCGGGGTCGCCGCCAAATCTTGGCGGTACGCCTGCTTTCGCGGGTATGACGACTATAACACGTTCCCGATCGTGGATTTCCTGAACATGCCATCGCCGCCCGGAAAATATCAACAGCATGCCGGGCGCCAGGATATTGTCGATTGAAACCGATCCGAGCGTCTTGCCATTTGCCACAATACGGTATTCTTCCGGCGTCTTGAAAACGGCGAAGAAGCTGTAATGGTCCGTCAATTTCTCGCCGGCCTCGCCAAGCAGCAAAATACCCTCCTCACCTTGTTCGATGAGCGCTATATCCGGACGCCCGATTGCGCGGAGCACATCGAGAAACATTGCCGACGAAACCGATCGGAAGGGGCCGTGTTGGCAAAGGGTCTTGTAGATATCGGGAGCCTTTGCGCCACCCCGCCCGGATATCACCGAAAGAATTTGATGAACCAGGGTGGAAAGATGAAGCGCGCCAGGCCGCGGCGGCTCACACCATCCCTCGAGGAGAAGCTCGATCATCGCAACGGCGCGCACGAGGCCAAGACGAAGCCTGTCCAGAACATTGCTGTCCGCGCGCAGTCCGGTTTCGATAGCGTATTGTCGCAGTATCGCGGGATTGCCCTCTCTTCGCCCGGAACGTCCCAATCGCTGACGAAGAGAGGCAACGCTGAACGGGGCACCTATCTGCGCGACACAGGTCACGTCTCCGATGTCGATCCCCAACTCGAGCGTCGATGTGCAAATGGCAGTGGTCGGCACGGAGCCTTCCTTCAACCTGCGCTCCACGAACTCGCGGTGTTCGCGGGAGAGGTTCGCGTGGTGGGGATAGAACTCCTGCGGGAGATGCGCTTCCTCGCACAGCGTTCGTAGCCTGTCGGCGTAAATCTCGACGGACTGGCGCGTGCCGGCGAAAACGAGGTTGTCGCTCCCGCGCAGATGCGTAAAGAGATGGTCCGAAATAGCCCTGACCGGTGCCGGAACATCCTCATCCTTGTCGCTGGAAACATATCCGCGCAGCTGAATCCGCAGTTCCGAGCCGCCCTTGTCCGCCTCGATGATATGGACGTCGTCAGGCGCGTCGGGGCGCAAATATTGGCGGGCGAGACCCATATCGCCAAGGGTCGCCGAAAGGCCGATGCGGCGGATGGGTCTCCCGACGGCAAGCTCCAAGCGGGCAAGCAAGGAACGAACCTGGATACCACGCTCAGTATCGAGAAGGCTGTGGAGCTCGTCGATGACGACCGCACGGGCATTCTTGAAGAGACGCGGAATTTCCAGACCGCGCCGGACGAACAGGGCTTCCAGCGATTCTGGTGTAATAAGCAGGATACCGCGCGGATTTTTGACCGCCCTCGATTTTGACGAGGCGGCGATATCGCCGTGCCAAGGTACGATGGGCAGTTCTGCTTCCTGGCAGATATCCTCGAGTCTTCGCGCCTGGTCGGATATCAGCGCCTTGAGAGGGCCGATATAGAGGAGGTCGAAGCCGGCGCCCGTCGCCGGATCATCAAGCACTTGCGAGATGAGCGGCAAAAATGCTGCCTCTGTTTTCCCGCCGGCCGTTGACGCCGCAATGATGAGGTCCCCCTTGTCGTCGGCCAGGATATGAATGGCGCGAGCCTGTATGTCGCGCAATTCTCGCCAGCCTTGCGCGCGAATCCATTTCTGAACGGGCCTGGCAAGCTTGTCGAACGCTGGCGTCACAAGCGAAAGCTCGCCATTTCGTCACCTTCCGGCGGCGCTCCGCCAACGCTCTCATCGACATCGCTCATGTCTTCGCCGCCATCCGCCCCGACATCGACATCCGACACCATATCCGTCCATTTGACGTCGGGGTTCTGCTCGAGAACGGCCAGGAGATTGACGAAGGCGGTAATGGTATTTCTTGGTGTCCGGAAATACGCCTCGCCAATGCGCTCGGCGCAATGGGACATGAAGGCTTCGAGTGCCGCGTCGGGCAGCGTATCGCCACTACTCTGCATTATCGCTCTTATGTTCGAGAGCAGAATGAACAGGTCTTCCGGCGTGAGGTTCGCGAGGCGAATGACCGGCCCTGACAGATCGACCAGTCCATCGCGGGCGAAGCTGTTGGCGGCAAGCCGCGTCTGAAGCGCCTCGTAGCTGTAGAGCCCGCGCCTCGTATTCATCAGGAACTCCGGTGTCCCTCCCATGAGAAAACCGAGATGGCCGGCACTGCCCTGAAGCACGTCGTTCAGAATGCGGAGGATCTGCTCGTAGTTCGCGTTTCGCGCCTGCGCCGAACTGAGCTTGTAGAGATTGACCATTTCATCCAGGCCAACCAGCAGGCCCTTATAGCCTGCGGCTTTGACGAATGACGACATGAGCTTCAGGTGGTCATAGACGTTGGCGTCATCGACAATCGTTCGCACGCCGAGCGCCTTGCGCGCATCCGTGCGGGTCGAAAACTCGCCCCGTAGCCATCGCAGAGCAGAGGTCTGGAGCTCCTCGTCTCCAGCTTCGTGGCCTTCCCAGTAGCGCTTGATGACGGTAGCGAAATCAAAGCCACCCGTCAGTTCCTGGATATGGGATAGCCGCTCGTGGATGACTGCTCCGGTCGCGAGGTCCCCTTTTTCAGCGTCATGATGTGCTTGGCTGACGAAGCGCTCGACAACGCTGGAAAGGGCGCCGCCATCCGCCTTTGTTCTCGTTGCCATGTTTCTTGCCATTTCGGCATAGAGACTTCGTGCCTGTCCGCCGGAGGCGTGAATGCGCCGGTCCGGGGCGAGATCGGCGAACATCGCAACGAGCCCCTTTTCCAGAGCGACGAGCCGGATGAGGTTCATGAAGAAGGTTTTGCCGGATCCGTATTCGCCGATAATGAAGCGAATAGTCGCCCCGCCATCCGCGATATGGTCGATATCCTTGACGAGTTGCTCGATTTCCATGGCTCGACCGACCTGGATGTGCCGCAAGCCCTGTTTCGGAACGACGCCCGCGCGCAGAGCCTGTACAATTGCGTCGCGCTCTCGCGGTTTAATGTTGACCATGTTCACGCCCCTATTTCTTTCTTCAGCGCCGCCGATATGTTCGGCGACACGTCATATCCGTCATATTCATCAAGCAGGGCTTCGTCGTATTTCTCGAAAGCCCATTCATTGAGTGCTTCGAGGGTGCCGGACGGCATAAGTTCGTGCCTTCCGGAAAGCTTCAGAAATTCCTCTTCCGACCAGTGTTGCCGTTCGATGATCTCGACGACAAGGCCAGCATGTTTCACGCTCAATCCCGCAAGGGCCGATGACAAAGCGGGCGGTTCGTCCCCGTTGGTATCATTGGGTTCATCGGTCGAGAATATATCGCCCAAAACCGAGGAAACGCGCTTTGTATCTGACCTGATGGCGGCAATACGCTCCGGGTCTAGCCTGGACATCGCCGAGGAGGGGGCTGTCGGGATGGCTTCTCCGGGTGCGCCCGGTTCAGCGCCCCGCATGGCAACGGGTCCATCGAGGACGCGCCCGGCATGCAAGTCGCTATAAGCGGCCTTCGGGTCGATGCCCAGGGCTTTGTAAATTTTCTCTATTTCGGCCACTTCATCGGACTGAACAACGGTATCCGCATGAGCGATGGCAACCACCGCTGCCCGAATTGAAGCTTGTTGTTCGGGGCTGGCATCTTTCAATTTCTGGCGCAGAAGCGACATGTTGGGCGGCACTGCGATGAGCCAATCGAGATTGGCGAGAAGTCTTTTCTGCTCCTGTTCGCTCAGCCCTCCCGTGCTGACGATGCGGTTGCGCAACGCAAGGTGTTCGGCGTCGGTGACATCTCCGTCGGCATGGGCGACGAATGTGCCAAGGGCAAGTTCCATCAAAGCATCGTGGAACCGGTCGGACACCTCTTCGAGTTGTTCGACCGGTGCGCCAAAATCGAAAATTACGACCGGCTCGCCTACTTTCGGAGCCCGCAAGGAGAAGCGCGGATCGGGCGCCATACCGAATCCGACGCGAGCAAGCGCATCGGCGGCATCCGTCAGTTGACGCTTGCCTATCTTGCCGCTCTCTCCGCCCTCGAGTCTGGCGATGACGTCGGTCACCGGCGTAAGTCCGCCTCCTTTAACCCTGGAGCGTGCCCAGGCCTTGAGGTTTTCCAGTTCAGCGGAAGGGAAGAGTTGACGGAGATCTGCGGGCAGCAGTGCCTGCGCTTCGAGGCTTCCTCTTCCATCCGGCTTGCGCCCGATGAAACGCGAGAATTTGTCCAGCTCGTCCATCACCTGGTCAGCGATCTTCTGGGCGATATTGACGGGCTTTTTCAGATTGGAGATGTCGGGTATCGGCTGGCCATCGAGTACGGGACTAAGATCAACATGAAACTCGCCAGATGCTGCTCGGTAGCTTTCCTTGAGGATTTTCTTCGGTGTCTGAACCTTCAATCCACCGGGGAATTTCTCGTCGAAACGCAGCTTGAACAGAGCTTTGAATTCTTCGGGGCATCTCGTCGCGGGGGTGCGGAGATTGTGCTCCGGGTGACACATCAGCCAACTGAGCGCCCAATCAGATGAAAGCGTTTCGCCTGCTGCGACACTGGCGCCCAACGCTACCTTGAGCGAGAGGGGAATTTCCCACCCCGGATTCTTGAAAATTGGTTCCTGAAGAGATTTGTCGTTCAGGTCCAGCTTCGCGACCTCAATGAAGCTTCCGAGATATCGTCGGGCCGAACCGCTACTCTCATAGAGTTTCTGAAGCCGGAGAACCTCGTCGAGAATTTCTCTCTTTTCATCATCAGAGGGACGGTCGACCAGGAATCGCCGCTCGAGACCATAGAAATAAAGGAACATGTATCCAGGATTGTACGAGGCATCCGCGCGCCCTCCTGCCAACCAGTCGAGATAGGTGGCACGGCATTCCGCAGGGATGTCAGAGTATCCCGGCCAGTAGGGCATCGAATTCCCGGCCGCGTCTGTTCCTGCGTTGGCCACGGGCAGTGAAGGATCTATGTATGCCCGGCACTTGCTGTATCCGCCGGGGCTCAGAAGAGGAGGCGCGCCAACATAGATCATGCCGCCAAGACTGCGGCCGCCGATATTGACGACCTCACTTTTTGGCATCCAACCCTTCGGATACTTGTGCTCCATCCAGCCGACATTCCTTCCAACAGCCCCACGGGTCAGCGGATGAGATCCGCCGCCAGGCACTCTTTCCGGCGAAGGCTTCGGTTCATGCGGCTTTGGATTTTTCCTTGCCGATCGCCGACGTTCACCTGCCCAAACCAGCAATCCAGGAACAACAAAGGCAAACAGCGCCTGTATCCCATCAGACCAATCTTGAAGGACGGTCACAACGGCAAACATGCAAGCAAAGAAATAGAGGCCGTATAGCGATGCAAGGCGTATGAATGTCACGGTGAAATCCAAATAGAGCCGACAAAGAGTAAGCTACTATGCAACGCCCCTAAGCTATCCGTACACAAAGCTACTTTCTATGCAAAACCTCCTCTCGTGATGCGGGGTGGGCCACCCGACCCACCAAAATCCCATCCCGTTCATATCTTCGTGTAGCCGACGTCGGCGCGGTGTTATTTTTTGGCGCAATTCTACTTAAGTGTGGATGAGCGCCAGAATGTATTGTTTTAGAAAGGTTTGGGCCATAGCGTTGTCTCTCCGCTTACGGAGGGGCCCATGGACGCCGTCCGGTTCGAACGCCTGAAGGCGCGAGTTGCGAGAGAACTGACGCCCGAGCAGTGCGTCGAGCTCGGGGAGGTGGTCCAGGCCGCCGCCGCATCGCGGCTGGCCGATGTCGCGCTTGCGCGCCGTTCGGCGGCCGTGAGCAGCCGACGCGGATGTCCGCATTGCGGTCATGACGACATCGTGAAACACGGCCGCGATCGCGGAGGCAGGCAGCGATTTCGCTGCCGCCGGAGCGGCTCATCCGGCTGCGGCCAAACCTTCAACGCCCTCACCGGCACCGCCTTCACCCGTATGCGCAAGCCGGAGAAGTGGGCTGCCTACGCCCGCATGATGGCCACCGGCTTCAAGTCGGTCGACGACGTGAAGACGAGCGGGCTTGGCATCTCGCGGCTGACCGCCTGGCGCTGGCGTCATCGCCTCTTGCGCGCCCAGGCGCTGCGGCAGGCCGAACGGGTGGGAGGCGTCATCGAGGCCGATGAAACCTACTTTTTGAGTTCCTGCAAGGGACACCGGGGCTGGCAGAACGGGAATCCGCCGGAGAACCGCCCGCCGCGCTACCGCGGAGGCCCGGCCATCAACAGGGGACTCTCCAGCGAGCAAATCCCCGTGCTCACGGCGCTCGACAACGCCGGCGGCATCATCGAGGAAGTGCTGCCAAACCGCGCCGCCATCGCTCCCGCGCTTCAGGGGCGTATCGCGCCGGGCTCCGTTCTCTGCTCCGACGGGCACAAGGCCTATGTCAGCGCAGCGGTGAAAGCGGGCTCGGAACATCGCCGCATCATGACCCCGAAGAAGACGCAGGCAACGAAGGCCGTTGGCGGAAAACCTCGCCGCCCCGGACGGCTCGGGCTCGGTCATGTGAATGCCCATCACGAGCGCACGAAGACCTTCGTCAACCGGCAGGTGCGCGGCGTCTCGACCCGGCATCTTCCGCTCTATCTCGGCTGGCTTCGGGCGCTCCGGAGGCCCGACTTCTCGCCGGAGGCCCTCATCGATGAGGCGTTATCCACACTTAAGTAGAATTGCGCCTATTTTTTTGCCGGGTATGAAAATGGAAAGACGGGCCGCGGCCGCTTACAGTTGTTAGCGGCGTGAAGCCGTTTGCCCATCGTCTAGGCTACCGCATCACGGAATCCCAATCGTGCCGGAACGGTGTCTGCCGTTTGTTGATATCCGCCGGCGGCGCATATTGCGCCAAGAGCGGACACTTAGAACTTGTCCGGGTCGAGCGTAACCTCGCCAATTCCTAGTAGATCGGATACGGTCCAAAAGACCCGGAAAGACGGTCAGCGCGAGCTAGTGGACGTATGGCTTTCCCTCTCCGAACGAAGCCTGCGCTCATGAGAACGTGGAACTGTTGGACGTCCTGCACCTGCGGCAGCAAAGCCTCGGCCAAAACCGCTTCGTCTCAGTTGTTCAACGCCTACTTATCTGCACCTGCCGTGGTGACGATTCGCTTGAAGGCGCGCGATACCGGGCGGATCGTGATGCGCCTCGGGCGAAATGGCCGGCCGTTGATGCTGCGAGGCAAGCTGAGGACAGTTGGCAGGCATCATTCACACCAGACGATCTTCCCTCCTTTGACCCAGAAGTGGGACTTACACCCTTCGCGCAGCCACACGGACGGATGCAGCGATACATGACCTTTCGGATCGACCGAGATATCCCATCGCGGCTTTACTCCTTTCAGCAACATCATTTCGAGGCGCTGGCCGCAGCCGCAGGGACAGCGCAAGCCTACGGACCAATCCTCGCAGTCATCGCGCGCCATGACGAGACTCCAGAAGGGCAGTCGCTTGGGCAGCATGTCGCCTTCGACAACAATCAGTGATCGGCGCGGCGTGAGCCGCACGATCAATCGACGCCACCAGAGAGGCTTGCGGCTCATGCTACCCTCCTTTTCACGCCGAGATCGGGCAAGCCGAGCAACGGCTCGGTCGGGCCGTAGGCTATCGGAAAGCGGTTGCCCGCCGCGAATTGGCGTTCGGCGAAGACATCTTCATCGGCCTCGGCAAGCATGAAGATGGCGCGGGCGCGCGCCTCGTTTGGGAACTGACGAAATGGAAACACGCGCGCCAAGAACTCAATAACGCATGCGGACGCGGCACGCATATTCAGGGTGATGACGCCGGGAGCTTCCTCGTGGACGCCCCGTAGATAGCCGTCGGCGACCTTCTGGGCGTGTGCTTGCGGCGCAACACGGGCCAGGTATTCGGCCTCCAACAGCGCGCCGTCATAGACGCCGCGATCCATCAGGCTCGATCCGCCGGGATAGACGTAGTCCACGCGACCGTAGACTTCCGAGATGCGCCGCCCGCCGTCCGCTGTCGGCTCGGTCGGGATCGCGACACCGACATCGAACAAGGGCATCGCAAAAAAGGAACTCAGACGGTCGGCGATATGGCGGCCCTCGCCCGTATCGACGCAAGAGAAGAGGACGTCGGACGCGCAGGCGGCGAGGACGGCTTCGCGGGTAGCGACGGATTGCGTCACGGGGACCACACCGCAATCCGGCCTGTAGCGACGGATGGCGCCGGCGAACATCTCTACCTTGTCGAGACCGATTTCGGCGACGGTCGAATTCAAGATGCGGTTGAGATTGCGTTCCTCCAGCTTGTCGAAATCGATCAGGATAATCTCGCCGATGCCCAGCCGCGTGAGCTGCTCGGCAACAATCGAGCCCGTACCCGAAACCCCGATGACGCAGACGCTCAGGCGAGAAAGCCAACCACGCATCGCACCGGTGAACGCCATCGGCGGACGTTGCGGGCCGTTCGGCGTCGCGCCTTCATTCCACCAGCAGCGCAGGTCCGGTCCGATTTCCATCACGAGGTCGACCGGCGTCGCCGTGTGGTCGTCGTGATAAAGGCGCGCGCGCAGCGCGCCATCCGGAATCATGATCGCCGATCCGGCGATCTGGTCGGTGCCGTGCCGTAAAGCGCACATCAGAACCTTGTCGCTCTCGTCATCGGCGTAGGAAAACTCGTAAAACCCGCCCGGATGCGAGTGGACGGCGATGATTACGTCGCCGCGCTGCGTTGCGCGATCGACGGCGGCCTCGACATACTCTCCGGGCCAGGTGAGGACGTTAGGCTTGCGAACGCATGCGTCATGCGGCACGGGAATCACCTCCCGTCCAACAAGCTTCTCCAGATGATCGATCGTCATGCATGCCTGCTTGCGGGGATCTATGTCCTGTTCACGCAGCTCTTTCGGCGGTGCGGGAACGCCCCCGGGCAATTTGTGCAGCAGGCTTGTATTGAGAGTGCCAAAGAAGCGCTCGATGTACACCTTGAACTCCGGTGTCTTGACGGGCGCCCATTCGACATCAACGCCGCAGTCGCGCAGAGCGTCCTGCAGCGAGGCGCCGACGTTCTCCAATCCATTGTCCAGAATAAAAAGGACCGGACATCCAAACGCCGTGAATTGCTTGCGAAGGTCGGGAAATTTCTGCGCGATAATACCTTCCTTCGGCGTCAAAACCCCTTTGATGCAGTTCATGACGGCATAGATGCTGGGCGGTTCGAAAGTGATGAATATCGCTAGAATCATTCTCGTGCATACATCGATGGCAGCCACAAGCGTCGGACGTCCGAGAACACTGCGGCCGTCATTGGCCACGATGATGAAGGCATCGAGGGTCGTCGCGTCGATCATGACGATATCGAGCGGCCGCTTTGCATCTCGGGCGCTACTGGATCCTCGATACCGCCAGCGTGCCGCTTTCTCCCCGTACTTCTTCTTGAGAAGGTCGTAATTTTCGCACTGTCTGATCCAGGTACGGACGGTTTCGTGACTGGGACAATTGCGCCCGGAATACCGACCATATCTTCTTGCGCGCAAGTTGAGGATATCTATGAGGCGCTTCAATCGATCATAGGCCCCTGCAACTGTTCTCTCTCGCTTCTCGTAGAACCAGTAAACGCATTTGAAAAGCAGCGTCACTGTTTCCTGTGACATGCGGAGGGGCGCAGACCGACTTGATCTGTAACCCATAATGGAGATCGGCCGAAGGCCGTTTTCGATTCTGTTCCTTATGTCTCTTCGCAATGTTCCTGCGCTTGGCCGATAATTTGCGTCGTCAAGATCCTTCGGCAAGTCAAAGTTCCGAATGAACGCATTCAGTGACTTGTCGGACAGGGCGACCGGTGATTTGTCGTATTCGATCAACAGCAGTTGACGGATCCTGGCCTGCGGATCGGGATCGATATTGGGATCTCGGGCTGTGGTTTTTCTGAATGTGTCTATCCTCACGCGCCTGCGGTCTTCCCGTCTCACAATCTTGAGTAGGCGATCGGCATAGCGCTTGAGGAGCTCGCTTTGCGTCATGAACAAGCTGTCATGCCCGAACTGCTTCAGCAGCAAGAGCTTGCCATCGGGCATGATGTTCTTGATCTCGTAGTCACCCTCGACTACCGAGATGATGTCACCAACGTCCAGTCTCAGAAACATCGGTATCGCTCCCTATGTACTCAGTCGGTCGAAACAGGAAAGACAGGCGAGGCGCCGGTCAGGTTTGTATCGAGGTCGACGCCGAAATGCCTGCCGACGATCATGGCGCAGAGCTTCTTCTTGCCGACCACGCCTCCACCCAGAATCTCGACGGCTTGGGCAAAGGGTATGGTTCCAGTCGGATGTCGGAGGAT
Source organism: Parvibaculum sp. (assembly GCA_019635975.1). Taxonomy (GTDB): domain Bacteria; phylum Pseudomonadota; class Alphaproteobacteria; order Parvibaculales; family Parvibaculaceae; genus Parvibaculum. Next base: position 36,163 of record JAHBYM010000004.1, read on the forward strand.
TTGCTCGGTCAGCCAGAAGACTTCGCGCCGGAAGTAGCGTGTACGCGCGTGACGCTGGATTTCCTCAGCGTTCGAATGGCGCGGCTCCGCTCTCAGGTCTGAGAGGTCGAGGACGCGGAATTTGATATTGACGGAGCGATAGATCTGCTCTGCCAGTTCGAGTTTGAAAGCGAGATCGCCTGAGATTTCGCTCGCTTTGTCCCGTTTGATCTCGACGACCTCTTCGCGCAAATCAGCGTAGAACACTGAGAAATCCGGAAAATAGGTCAGCGTTTTCCCTTCCGAAAACATTTCCAGACGATGAGGCTGCGCAAGCCACGCGACCACGTTGTGATCAGCTTCGCATTGCTGCATGTAGAGACGCTCGGCCTGGGACTCATAGGGTTGTGCGTGACCAGTCTTTGTGCTGTGAAAGATGCCGGTCGGGCGGCACTTGGTGCCGGTGATGATGGTCCGAAGGGGACCGCCGGTCGTACTGAATACGATCCGCGCGACGTTGTTCATCCTCTTGCAGTCGGCCCTTACCTGAGCGAGTTCAGCAAGGCTGCGATAATCTTCCGGGAGCTGTTTCAAGTTCAATCTCTCGATATTCAAATTGGGCGTACAAAGCCTGTCGCAGCCGGAACACGGTCTGCGTGATGATGAATCGTCCGTCGTTGGATTGGACGCCGGTCGGAAATGCCGCGGTCCCGCAAACTCGCAGATCAAGACTGAAAGGCTTGTCCGCCTTGCGCGACGTAATCGGGGATTAGGCGAATACCGCTCTCATCGTCTGCTTCTCCTGGTTTCCTGGTCGAAGGCGGTCGGACGGTTGGCAGTTCCAAGTCTCAGCCGCGTCTTGAAGGCAGACCCGTATATGTTCTCTTTTATTTCGGAGTCGCATTCCGCTCCGCCAAATTCATTTAAAATTTAGGGTGATTAAAAGTAACTGTCGAGTCACTTTTGGCTGGGTGGCGGGAGCGTATAGCGCCCTAACCTTGCCGCCCGCTTGAGCAAGGCCCGAGGCGCCAAAATCAGCCGACGACACGGTCTTTTTGCATCGGCTCAAAGAGCTGCGGAGGAGTGCTATTCAACCCGTCAGGCATATGCGCCTGCGATCATGTCTGAATTTGCCGTTCGCTCCGTTCTTGCGTGGTCAATCTTGGCTGGCCCGGCTACCTGGGCTTAACGGAGAGCAAGCGCAGCTGTACCCCCATCAGAGAGTTCTCCACGACGCCATGCGCCGTGATGCGGCATGATGTGGTGCAATTCTGCAAGAGATACATCTTGGCGCAATTCTACTTAAGTGTGGATAACGCCTCATCGATGAGGGCCTCCGGCGAGAAGTCGGGCCTCCGGAGCGCCCGAAGCCAGCCGAGATAGAGCGGAAGATGCCGGGTCGAGACGCCGCGCACCTGCCGGTTGACGAAGGTCTTCGTGCGCTCGTGATGGGCATTCACATGACCGAGCCCGAGCCGTCCGGGGCGGCGAGGTTTTCCGCCAACGGCCTTCGTTGCCTGCGTCTTCTTCGGGGTCATGATGCGGCGATGTTCCGAGCCCGCTTTCACCGCTGCGCTGACATAGGCCTTGTGCCCGTCGGAGCAGAGAACGGAGCCCGGCGCGATACGCCCCTGAAGCGCGGGAGCGATGGCGGCGCGGTTTGGCAGCACTTCCTCGATGATGCCGCCGGCGTTGTCGAGCGCCGTGAGCACGGGGATTTGCTCGCTGGAGAGTCCCCTGTTGATGGCCGGGCCTCCGCGGTAGCGCGGCGGGCGGTTCTCCGGCGGATTCCCGTTCTGCCAGCCCCGGTGTCCCTTGCAGGAACTCAAAAAGTAGGTTTCATCGGCCTCGATGACGCCTCCCACCCGTTCGGCCTGCCGCAGCGCCTGGGCGCGCAAGAGGCGATGACGCCAGCGCCAGGCGGTCAGCCGCGAGATGCCAAGCCCGCTCGTCTTCACGTCGTCGACCGACTTGAAGCCGGTGGCCATCATGCGGGCGTAGGCAGCCCACTTCTCCGGCTTGCGCATACGGGTGAAGGCGGTGCCGGTGAGGGCGTTGAAGGTTTGGCCGCAGCCGGATGAGCCGCTCCGGCGGCAGCGAAATCGCTGCCTGCCTCCGCGATCGCGGCCGTGTTTCACGATGTCGTCATGACCGCAATGCGGACATCCGCGTCGGCTGCTCACGGCCGCCGAACGGCGCGCAAGCGCGACATCGGCCAGCCGCGATGCGGCGGCGGCCTGGACCACCTCCCCGAGCTCGACGCACTGCTCGGGCGTCAGTTCTCTCGCAACTCGCGCCTTCAGGCGTTCGAACCGGACGGCGTCCATGGGCCCCTCCGTAAGCGGAGAGACAACGCTATGGCCCAAACCTTTCTAAAACAATACATTCTGGCGCTCATCCACACTTAAGTAGAATTGCGCCTACATCTTCGACTCCCGGGATAGACCGTCGATAGTGGCCATCACGCCATTGGTGTCGAAGCGGACACCGGGATCGGTGAGCACGATCATGCCGCCCATCGACATGGCTTGTGCGTCGACGGTCACCCGGGACCCTGTCAACGATGGGCCGTCGATCTTCAAGTCCATCATCGAGATATTTCTTGCCGATGCGGCATTGGGCAATGCGGCGATTGTCAGTGCGGTGACGATGGCGCAAACGAGCTTCTTCATGTTCGATTTCTCCCTGAACAAATTTCGGTGCTCCCGAACTAGGCGCAGGTAATTGGAAATCAAGCTGGGTGGCTCAGTTCAGGCTGGTGCGTCCGGATCTCGGTGGGCTCTATGAAGCGATAGAGGCCTATGTCCGCCGGCACGGACCGCGGCTGCTCAGCGGCACAGCCGATCCCGGCGCCCTCTTTGTGAAGACCGTGAAGGCTCGGCGAACGCAGCCTGTGACCAGACGACCTTTTATGAAGCGTGGCGGCTCACGATCCAGCAATACGGAATCTACAACTCCATACCGGGTCAGGCGCCATTGAAGGTCTGCTTCCGCATGGTCCGCACAATGTCCGGGACGTGCTCGTAACCCACATCCTGAAAAAGACCGGCTCCTATGCGCAGGCGAGCTACGCCATTCAGGACACGCCCGACATGGTCGTGAAGCACTACGGCCGGTTCCTGTTGCAGGACAAGGTCGCACTCGCTGCACAGGTGCTCAACAAGGTGTGGGAAGCATCACAAGCAAGGCATGGGCCGGAACACGCGCCTGTTCTCTTTGAAAGGCTAAGCTCTTGATATTATTGAGTTTGCCCCGCAACCGCTCTAAATCAGGAATTTGTGGGGCAAATCCTTTGTTTTCAACGGGTTGAGAGAAATTCACGCACGGACAAGGCTGGGCAGGGGTTCGATCTCGTCCCGTCCAGCGAGAACGTCATGGTGCGCCGGATAGTTTCCTGATTTCGATATTTCGCGAGATCGAGGACACTGCGATTTCGAAATGATCCGTCCGCGCAATATCGACGATGTTGCGCGGGCGATGCGCGACGACATTGACGCCCGTGCGGCGCCGCAGGCTGTCATAAAGAAGGCCCGCGCCGCCGGCCGCGCGAAGCGTCTCGCCGAATTTCTGCGCCGCGGCGTAGCTATTGCTCGCATAGAGCTCGGGGCGAGCGGATTGTTGTCCCCTGATATCGAGATACGCGCCTTGAAGCGTCGCCGTGTAGGCCCGGTAAACGCGGGTCATTCCCGACACGCCGCGGGCAACCGCTTCGCGGCGCAGATGATGCCCGACTTCCGCGGCCGCGGTGCGGATATCGCCGGCGGCATACCATGCGCCGAGATCCGGACCGTTAAATCGCATTCCGCCGGGAGCGACATGAAGAAAGGCGGCCATGACGACACTCGCATTCGGCACGCCATATACCCATTCGTCCCTGGGCAAACGATCGATGCGTTCGGCGACAAGCCGGTCGTTGGTCCAGCCGGCAAGTTCCATCACGGCCTCGAGGTCGGCCGCGGTCGCGACCGTGTCGAACAGTCCGACAGGCGGAAATCTTGAGGGGATCAATCGATGTGACGGCTGCGGCGCGGCGGCATAGGCATCCGTCACTGGAAGACTAGCTCTTCGTCGGAATAAGGCTCGAACGCTTCGTCGATGCTGCCCGGTGGCATGTAGAGCCCGCCGCGCGCGCCATCGAGAAAACGGCGCACGCTCAACAATCCGTCCTGGGATCCGCTTGTGAGGAGTGAGAGCGGCGGCCGGCCGCCGAACACGACGGCGCCGTGCGGCATGGTCAGCCATTCGACGCCGGAACGGGCATCGGGAAAAAGAACGCCAAGCGCCTGGTGGATGCCCAAAGCTGCGGAAATACGCAGGAGCACGTCCACATCGAGCGTGATGGCGTCGTGCTCCCGCACCCGCTTACACCAGTTGTGATAGGTGGATCGAGCCGGGCAGCCCAGGACCAGGAGACGCTGTTCTTCCGTCAGGCCCCAGAGGTCCGCTATCGTCAGAAAGGTCCGCAAGGCGGGGGCGCTGAGACGGCGGCGGTTGGCCGGCGCGAACCTGGAAACGTCGAACCGCTGAACACCATCCCCTTCACTGGTAGCCTGCTTCTTCCGGTGAGCCATCTTCGCCTCCAGTCCAAACATGAATATAGTCCATATCTGGACAAACTGCAACGCCGGCGGACAGAACATTGAGATATTCCCCAAAGTGTCCTCACAAGCTCAAGGCGGGTCGCGTGTGGAGCAAGAATCCGGAACCGCCAAAGCAACGCTGCCTGATTACTCGATGAGTCTGGAAAGGTGCCAGGTCGTTTCCTATATGACAAAAGAAGCCATAATGGGAATAATTGACAAATATGGCTATTTTGGCTAGAATTTTTGCATTGATCTCAATGGAGCGGAAGATGCCCGCCGATATCATCCCCAGTCTGAAAACATTGCCGCAGCGGAGCGCAACGCAGGTGAAGAACAAGTGGGCCGACGTGGTGCGCGATGTGCGCAAGCGCGGCAGCGTCGCTATCACGCAGCACAATCAGGTTGAAATGGTGGTGATGGACGCCGAGACCTACCGGAAGATCTCCGCCCTTGCCGGGGAGGCGCGCGCCCGCGGCGAAGCAGGGCTCGCCGAACTTTCGGCCGACTTCGACCGGCGCCTCGCGTCGTTCAAGACCGATGGGATCCGCGATCGGGTCGAGAACGTGATGTCCGCGCGCGGCCGCATCAAGCGTCCTGCGAAGGCTGGCGCCACTTACTGATGCCCGCAAAGCCGGCTCGTCCCGTCATTTTCGTGCTGGCCGGCGTCAATGGTGCCGGCAAAAGCTCGGTGGGCGGCGCAATCCTCGAGGAGTGTGGCCTGGAATGGTTCAATCCCGATGCCTTCTCGAGAGAGCGGCTGGCGCAAGGCATCGGCAAGGATGAGGCGGACGCCGAAGCCTGGGCCTACGGCAAGTCGCGGCTCGAAGAGGCGATTGCCGGAGGCACCGATTTTGCCTTCGAGACCACGCTCGGCGGCAACACGATCACGGCGCTGCTGGCCAGGGCCGCGGCCACGCATGACGTCGTCATGATCTTCTGCGGCCTCGATTCAGTGGAGCGCCATATCGCGCGCGTTGCCCTCAGGGTGAGGTATGGTGGGCACGACATCCCTGAACAGCGTATCCGGGAACGGTGGACGACCGCGCGGCGGAACCTGATATCCCTGCTACCGCATCTCAAGGCGCTGCAGGCTTTCGATAACAGCCACGAGGCGGCACCCGGCGAGACGATTCCGGAGCCTCTCCTGGTCCTGGAGATGGAGGATGGGCGCGCGCTTTATCCGGCGCAGGGTGATCTCGCGGCTCTCAAGGCGACACCAGACTGGGCGAAGCCGATCGTCGAAGCGATGCTGCGCGCCGAAAAGTCCTGACGGTTCACCGTCGCCATCACCCGTGGGCGCGTGTTCGAGTGCCGGCAGGCACGTCCATCATCCTCTGTGGAATTTTTGTCACTTTCGACCGGTGCGCATATGCCACTAAAGGTCCGTCAGCGACATGATGCCTGTGGTGACCTGCCACTGAAGTGTCCCCCATCGGGGATTAGAGTCACGGCATGGCTATGCTCTCCCGGGAGTCAGGCGCAACGGGGAATATACCCGCAAGGCTGTCAAGATCCCCGCAGCTAAAAATCAGGTACCTTTCACGCCACACAGGATCGAGATCGATCCGGTAATCGTGTTGAACCGCTTGAGTTCGCGCGCGCCTGAAAAACCAGCTTCGATCATGAGCGGCACGAGCACACCATCTGCGTTGGGCTGCGTATCGGCTATGCCGTCGAGCTTCTGTATGGTCGCCCTGAACAGCTTGCGCATCAGCCATGAACTCTGCTTGCCATAGTCGGCAATATAGAGGCGGCCGCCTGTTGGGAGCACAGAGTGGATTTCCTGCAGTAGACGCAGCTTCTCATCGAGAGGCACCTGATGAAGAACAAGACAGAGCGTCGCCAGGCTAGGCGCCGGCCAACCTGCGACCGCATCTGCTGAGAAAATCTCGTGTGCGAACTCGGCCTTTATGCCTGCACGGCGTGCCTTTTTGCGAGCGATGTCGATGGCATGCCGGTCCGGGTCGATGCCAAAATAGCGTGTAGCAGCGTTCTTCCTTGCCAGTAAAGGTGCCAAGCTGCCGGTCCCGGCGCCAATATCGAGAAGAACATCCTGATCCTTGGGTGACATCAGTTCAACTAGCGCGCTGCGCCATACCGTCTCACGTGTCGAGAGGCGGACCCCAACATCATAAAGCGGTGTCAGAAAATGGTGCCCGGCGGGCGGCGTATAGGATCTGGTCTCCGGCATCAGCTGTGCCCTCTGGTCTGCGACGGCGACAAGCCGGATTCGGGCGGTCGTTCTCTAAATGGTTCTACAAGTTGCGCGAGATATCTCTCCGGATAATCGGAGCGACCCGCAATGCCGACTTGTCCTGCGCGGATATAGTCACTGGATCGAAATTGTGCTGTCCCCAGCAGGACATCCCAGATCGTGAAAAACAGCCCAAAATTGACGTCTCCTTCCGTCGCTGACGCAATATGGTGATGGCGGTGCACCGGTGCGACAGCCCAAAGATAGGCGAGGGGACCAGGGCGCATGTCGAAATTTGAATGCTGCAGATGGAGCTGGATGGCGACCGCGAACGCCCCGACGATTGCGACATCCTGCGGAATGCCCATCAAGAGCCATGGCAAGGTGCCGACGGAAATCTCAATGAGCTGGTGAACGGGGTGCTTGAGCAGCCCGTTAAATCCATACATCCGGCGAACCGAATGATGGACCGCATGAAAGCGCCAGAGCAGCGGGATCCTGTGACTGGCGAAATGGGCAAAACTGATACCGGCGTCCAGCAGAAGGATAGCGAGCAGCAACTGCGCCCAGAATGGTAACGATGTCGGCCAAACGGAAGGCCAGGGAACGAGGCTGGCAATGAACGGTAGCAGAAGCACCAAAATCAGAATCGAGCTCTCGTTTACCAGGGCGTGAGCCATATCGCGCTTGGCGTCACCATGGCTGTGGTTCCATTCGGCTTCGAATGGCGCGATGCGCTCGGCTACGAGCGAGGTCGCAACTGCGACGATCAGCAGAGCGATGAGCCACAGGGGCGAAGCCCCGGTAGAAACGAGCATCGCTGCGCCCGCGACAAAGGTCAGAAAATAAGCGGGTGCATAGAGTGAGCGAAAGAGGGTCATGGAAGCTCTCCAAAGCGAATTTATCCGCTTTGTGCTTGTTTTTGGGCGCTCGGTCTTGAACGATTCACTGATGGATGTCAGCGGATCACCGAAATTTCGAGCTGGGCGAGCCCAAGCGAAGGCGTGACCCCGAACCACTCCACAAGCCGACGCGTGAAATGGGCCTGATCGGAAAAGCCGCCGGCAGCGGCAGCGTCTGCGAGACTGCGGGATTGCCGAAGCGATTCAATTGCTCGTTGCAGCTGCAGCCATTGAAGCAACTTGGTTGTTGGCACTCCAAAATCACGAATGGCCAATTCGCGCAGGCGCGTTGTCGATATCCCGACAACGTGCGCCAGCGTTGCGGGACTGATACCAGGCTCTATTTCGGACAAAATAGCTTGAAACCGGTGGTCGATTTGGCTGAAAGGAGCATGGCGCAGATAAGTGCTGACCCACCGCCGTGCGTCCTCCCCGCAGCGGACCACCTCAAGCGCTGCTGCCTCGTCCGGGCTTAGGCGGATGAGTCCTCGTTCCCGCGTTAGATCACGCACTCCTGTGAAGAGAGGATCGACATAAACGGTCCGAATAGCTTTTCCTACCGGGGCCAGGCAATGTGTCGTTCCGGCTGGAATGAGCACAGCCTCGCCTTGTGTAAATTCGAGCTGGTAGGTCCCACCAATCTCACAGTCCGGTTCAAGCGCAAGGCTGAATTGATGCGCCACATGGCTGTGCGGCCGATTATCACCCGTGCGGGCATCCAGCAAGGCCCAGCCCACGCCGAGCGTCATCTGTCCTACCCAGGAGGCCAGCCCCTAAGCTAAATGTTGATTCGACGGAGCGCCGACAGTAACCTGTCGGCGTTTCCTGTTTTGAATCGGGGGCTTAGTGTCCGAGGGCGAGTCGATACCGGCGGCAAATGCCCCGAAGAAATCTTCGAGAGCGCAAACGCGCCGCCTCCCTCGCAATGTAGGGGTGTTTTCGGTCAATTTCTGCCGCAACGCGCAATGCCGGCTGTTCGGCATTGCGCCGGACCCGTATCGGCGCACCGGCCAAAGCCCGTCTCCCGGAAATCAGCCTCACGGGAAGATTACAGGCGCGGGCGATGACCGCTCGTTCTTCTGCCCGGCTTGCGGTCTTGCCCACGCGATCAAATCAAATCACGCGATAGCGGAAGAGTATTCCCGCCTCTCGGACCTGTATAGGAGAACAAAACGGGAAACCTGTCCGAATGCCGTCTGCGGCAATCATCGGCTCCCGATAGGCCTGATGCCGTCCGCCTACAGACTGTTCGGGAAGACCGCGAAGGGCGATGCCCGCTATCAATGCAAGGCCTGTCGCAAGACCTTTTCCATCGGGCTTCCCACCAGGCGGCACAAGAAGACGGACAAGACGGGCGCCATCATGCGCGGGCTGGTGAACAAGATGGCCATGAGCCGGCTATGCGAAACAGCGCAGGTCACCTTTCCGCACATCCATTCCAAGATAGATTTCCTCTTCAACCAATGCCTGGCCTTCGCCGGAGAGCGGGAAGCGCGGCTTCACCAGTGCTTCGACGGCAAGGAGCCCTTCTTCTCGACCGACGCCCAGACAATCCTTGTGAACTGGCCGATCAAGAACCGGCGAGGAACAGTCCCGCTCCTTCACATGGCGACCGTTCACAAATCATCGCAGTTCGTGGTGGCGGCAACCATCGATTACGACCCGGATGTCGACCCGGACGAGCTGGAGAAGGCCATGGACGCCGCGGGCGACTTCGCCAGGCCCCGGTCGATGCGCCGGTTCGCGCGCCTCTGGCCAGCGAGCGAATACCGGGCATCGGTCGTGAAACGCTTGCCGCACATCTTCACGAGGGAAGACCTGGCTGCTGGCGGCAAATACGAACTGCCCGGCCGGGGCTCGCGTGTGCGGGGCGACATCTTCCACTACGCCCATATGATGCTCGTCAGGAAGCTGGTCGGACGCTCGTATCGCGTTGCGAATTTCTGCGTCGATGCGGAATCGGGACTTGCAAATGCAATCGCGGCGCTTTTGGTCGATGAGGTGAAAGCCGGCAAGGTCAATATCGCGGAGATTTCATTCTCGAAAGGCCTGACCAACGATGAGCGGGCGGCACTGGCGGTTGAAGGCCGCAAGCGCTACCGCGAGGAGCTGAAGCGCTTCGCGGCCGAGATTGCGCAAATCCAGGTCGAGTATCCCGATATCGAAGACGAGGAAGCGCTTGCGGTCCACATCCTTCGCCTCACCTGCGGCCCGGGTCCGCAACCGGCGCGCGGCAAGATGCTGGCGACAATTGGCCTGGACTGGCCATATCATTCCAAGGCGGAGCCGGAAAAGACCATCCGGCTGAAAACGGATATCGGCCTGATGGACTGGGACGGACTCGCGAAGTTCATGACGCGCGCAAGCATCCATCCGGTCGACGCCTATTTCAACCTTGCCCGCCGCCGCATCGCGGGCTTCGAGCGCGGCCTTCCCACGGCCTCGAACAGGCAGCGCATCTGGCACGCCTACAGCTTCTACAATCCCGAGATGGTGCCCAAGCTTGCGACGATCCTGCGCTTCTATCACAACTACATGCTGCCGCGAGGCAAAGAGAAAGCGACGCCGGCGATGAAGCTCGGGTTGGCGAGAGGCATTGTCTATGAACGCGATCTGTTCGGTTTTGGATAACAGGTGCGATAAGCACTACCCGGTTGATCAGGGCTCGGGCACTATGCTGCCGCCGGTCTATCGCAGGTTTGAATCTTCCATTCTCCTCGCGGTGACAGGTGCTCGATTCACTGTGGGAGGGAATATATCGTGTCGGCGCTGTCGAGTGTTGGCTATGGGGTGCCTCGCAACCTGGTTTTTATAGGAGAGGATTAGAGGAACTCAAAGACTGCGACGGCGAGAAATACGACACCAGCGCCTCCTTCGAGCGATCGCGTCGCCCGGTCAATAAGCACAGGCTGTTCCGCAATAAATGTCAGAAGGTCTTGCTGCGCAAAAATACTTGCCCATGCGACGAAGCACAGGGTCACGACCACGTCGATCATCATGATGGCGGCGAAGGCGAGCCCCGCTCCGGGCGTCTCGCAGGATACCGAATACGTCATGACGAAGAGAGTGAGCGAACAGGGAACGAGGCCGGCAATCGCTCCGACGGCGATCCTCCTGCCGCAGGGGCAACCGGGTCGAAGCGCAGGTCGCCCGCTACCAGTTCGTTTCAACTTTTTCCGGCTTCGCACTTAAATCTAAGGCTCCAGACGAAATATGTCCGGAACCGGAGATTTAGCGCGGAACTGGAAGAAGGTAGTGGTGCGAAACGACAATCGGAAAACGGCCTTGCCTGTCGATATCGCCGGGGTCTTCCAGACCGTTCATCCGAATTCCATTGATGAAAGCGAAGAGCCCACAATGCCGGGGTAGTGGCTGCTTGAGAGACAGGACCCTCAGCCTGCTGCCAATCTTTCAATGAGCCAGAATAATCGGAGGCCCGCGCGAAGTTTGGCGATTCCGTCGGGCCAATTCCTTGTTTGCCCGCCTTGTAGGCGTTTTTCGGCACCGAGGGGATTAACGGGCCATAAACCAGGACAGATCGGACGTCTTGAGCAATTCTCTGGTCACGCCGCCCAAAACGCGCTGGGCAAGGGGACCGCGACTGTAAATTCCGGCGACAATCATGTCCGCGTTCTCCCGCTGTGCATGGCCGATGAGCTCGGCGCAGACGTCTTGCTCCGAATGCGAAAGGTGCAGGTGGCTTGCCGTCACATCATGCCGGCATAGATGTTCGGCAACCGCTTCGAGTTGTGCAACGGTTGTCTCGTTTCCAACCCCGACGACGGTCACCTTGTCAGCGCGCTTCAGGATAGGCAATGCGTCATGTAAAGCGCGACGTGCCTGCGGGCACCCTTTCCACGCCACAAGAACGCTGGAAAAGCGACCTGTCACTGAGGCGGAGCCTAGTCGTAAAACGGGCGCGCCAGATCCTAGCGCGAGATTTGCCGGCTCGGGCGCAACGTTACCATGGCCTTCGGCTGCGCTCGTGATCAGGAGATCGGCGGTCAAGAGATGCTCACCCAACACTGTGGTCGGATCACCGACTCCCGAACACCATTCAACGTTAATCGACGTATCCTCGAAAACGCGATCGAAGGCGGCGCGCGTGACGTATAGCGCCTCCTGCATCTGCCTCTCGGCGATGAGCCTGTTCCCGGCAAGCACATCTGCGGCAGTTGTGACCGGCCAAGCATAAGCGACGACGAACAGCCTTGCGTCAAATGCGATGGCCATTTCACGCGCCAGTTCAAGCGTCCGCGGAATGTCGTTTCTGGGGCAAGCATCAACGACAATGTCACGAAAACTCATGGAATTGACTCCTGTGCCAAAGTTTTTCTTGCCCGAAGATTCCCATGTTCCGACACGCATCAGTATGGAAATCTGTGTAACGGTCCCGCATTCTCGCTTCAGGCTTGGCATGCGTGTGGCCTGTCTCTGATCAGTGGTCGCTCAGCCTCATACTTCTTTCCGGTATGCGAGCAGCCTCAGCGCATTGAACACAACGAGCAGCGTCGATCCCTCATGGACAGCGACAGCGGCACCGATGCCAAGGCCCATGATCGTCAACGGAACTAGCAGCGCAACCACGCCGAGGCTCACGATCACATTCTGCAGGACCACGGCCCGTGCGGTCCGGCTCAGCCCCACCGCAAAAGGAAGATGAGAGAGATCATCGGCCATGAGCGCCACGTCCGCTGTCTCCAGGGCAACGTCGGAGCCGGCCGCGCCCATGGCGATGCCGACCGTCGCTGTCGCCATGGCGGGCGCGTCATTGACGCCATCGCCAACCATGGCGACTTTGCCTTCGGATCGGAGCTTCTTGATCGCCTCGACCTTGTCCTGCGGCATCAGATCGCCCCATGCCTCGTCTATGCCAACCTGACCGGCAATGGCCTCGGCAACCTTTTGATGGTCGCCAGATATCATGATCAGCCGCTTGATGCCGAGTTCGTGAAGGCGGGCGAGCGCGATCTTCGCGGCCTCGCGCGGCGTATCCATCAGCCCGATGGCGCCGATGTCGCGGTCGCCGCGCCGGACCACCATTGTCGTTCGGCCCCCCTCACGCAGCCTCGCGATAGTCTTCTGCATGGCATCCGACAGTGGCGCGATGCCCTCGGCCCCGAACATTTCCGCCTTGCCGATCAACACAGTTTCGCCACCGACGCGCGCCGACACACCACGTCCGGTCAGGCTGTCGAGGCCGTCCGCCTCCGGCACCGGCTTGCCGCCCAGCCGCTCGCGTCCATCCCGCGCAATGGCGCGGGCGAGCGGATGGTCGCTGAGGCTTTCCACGGCAACCGCGACCGCCAGCAATTCATTTTCGGTCACGCCATGAGCCGGCACGATATCGGTGATCCGCGGGGTTCCGGACGTCAGCGTGCCGGTCTTGTCGAAGGCAATCGCGGTCAGGGATCCCAGATTTTCCAGCGGAGCGCCGCCCTTGACCAGCACACCGCCGCGCGCGGCCCGCGCGACGCCGGAGAGAACCGCGCTCGGGGTTGCGATCGCAAGCGCGCAGGGGCTGGCGGCGACCAGAACCGCCATGGCGCGATAAAAGGTGTCGCGGAACGGTTCGTCGATCACCAGTCCGGCGAACAGTAAAATGACCGCCAACGCCAGTACCACCGGCACGAAGATATGCTCGAATTTGTCGGTGAAGCGCTGCGTCGGCGATTTTTGGGTCTCGGCCTCGCTGACCATCTTCACGACCTTTGCGAGGGTCGTGTCGGAAGACTTGCGCGTAACTTCGATCTCGATAGCGCCATTGCCGTTGATGGTGCCCGCGAAGACGCGGTGGGCCGCATTGACCTTGTCGGGATTGGCCCGCGCCGCGTCCGCATCGCTCACCGGCCGCTTGTCCACGGGGATGCTTTCGCCGGTGACCGGCGCCTGATTGACGCTGCTGACGCCCTTGATCAGGAAACCGTCAGCGGGTAGCCGCAAATCCGGCTTGACGATCACGATGTCGCCGACGGCGAGATCCTCTACCGGTACCTCTCGCAATTCGCCGTCGCGCCGTACCAGTGCGGTCCTTGGCGCGAGCTTCGCCAGAGCCTCGATTGCCTGCTTCGCGCGTCCCATGGCGTAGTGCTCAAGGGCATGACCAAGGCTGAACAGGAACAACAGCAGAGCCCCCTCCGCCCAGGCACCAAGGACAGCGGCGCCGGCCGCCGCCACCAGCATCAGGGTGTCGATCTCAAACTTCTTCAGGCGCAGGTTCTCTATCGCCTCACGCAAGGTGAAGAGACCGCCAAAGAAATAGGCACCGAGATAACAGGCGAAGGGTAGCCAGGCCGGGACCGTCAGAAGCTTCCCGATGAGATAGCCCCCGGCGAGCAGAGCACCACAAAGCAAGGAAAAGATCAGCTCGGTGTTCGCTCCGAATGCGCCGCCTTCGTGATCATGACCGGCATGCTCATCCGCCCGGGAATCCCTTTCCGGCCTTGCGCCGCCGGTTTGCAACTTGTCGAGTTTGCCCTTGAGTGTCGCCTCGGATGTGGCTGATCTATCGAACTCCACGCGCACGGTGCCGGTGGCGCTCGCTTCAGCCTCTATCACGCCGTCGAGCGTTCTCAGCCGTTCGGCAATGGACCGCGCTCGCCGCTGGTGCGGAATATCAAGCTGCCAGACCGCGTGCCCATACCGTTCCGAGATCCTGGCGCCCGCGGCGGCGATCAGGTCGCGGATACGCGGCAGCGGCAGGATGTCAGGATCGTAATGTATGCAAAGCCGCGCCGGTTCGCCGTCCACGCCCGCCACGACATGCGCGTCTTCCACTCCTTCCTTCCCCGCAATCTGCTCAATCAGGATCTGGACGCAGGCGTCGGCGGCGGTGTTGACCTCCGGCAACAGGATCGGAATGTCCAGGCGAAGTTTCTCGGTCATGCTTGCCTATCCTCTTGCCAGCGCGGGTTCGGGTTCTTAGAAGCAGGTCCAATGTGATTCAATCGACCATTGTTGATCCAGACGAGCCAGGCGATTGATTTTCTTTTCATTCCGGATCCTCGGAGAAGCGTCGAAAGATGCCCCCCGGCCGGGACACGGAAGCCCGGCCGGGGGTGCCGCCATCGGGTCCGCACGGACCCGTCAGGCTGCTCGTTCTTCTTCGTCCCGCGCATGGGCGAGGCGGTAGATCGCGGGCAGCACGAGCAGCGTGAGGATGGTGGAGGACAGGATGCCGCCGATCACCACCGTGGCGAGCGGGCGCTGCACCTCCGCGCCCGCGCTTGTCGCCAGCGCCATAGGCACGAAGCCGAGCGAGGCAACGAGCGCCGTCATCAGCACCGGGCGGAGCCGCGTCATGGCCCCCTGCCGGATCGCTTCATCGAGGGGAAGACCCCGCGCCCGCAGGTTCTTGATGAAGCTGATGATGACGAGGCCGTTCAGCACCGCGACGCCCGAGAGCGCGATGAAGCCGACGCCCGCCGAGATCGAGAGCGGCATGCCCCGAAGCGCCAGCGCCGCGAGCCCGCCCGTGAGCGCGAGCGGTACGCCCGAGAAAACGAGCAGCGCGTCCCTCGCCGTGCCGAGGCTCGCGAAGAGCAAAGCGAAGATCAGCACCAGCGCTGCGGGCACGACGATGGAAAGCCGCTTCGCCGCCGAGACGAGCTGCTCGAACTGCCCGCCCCATTCGAACCAGTAGCCGGGCGGCAATTGCACCTGCGCCGCCACGGCAGCCCGCGCCTCGTCCACGAAGGAGCCGAGGTCGCGCTCGCGGATATTGGCCGTCACCGTGATCCGCCGCTTGCCGTTCTCGCGGCTGATCTGGTTCGGTCCGGGCGCGAGGGCGATCTCCGCCACCTCGCGGAGCGGTACGACGCGCGGCATGCCTTCGCCGAAGGGTGAATAGGAGGCAGGCGCGAAACGGTCCTCCGCTTCATGTGCCGGCGGTAGCGGAATCGGCAGTTCCCGCAGGCGGTCCATATCCTGCCGGAGTGTCTCAGGCAGGCGCACGAAAACGGGCGTACGCCAATCTCCTTCATAAAAGGTACCTGCCCGCGCGCCGCCTATCGCCGCCTGCACGACCGTCTGTATCTCCGCGACGGAGAGCCCGAAGCGGGCCGCCACATCGCGCTTCACCTCGATGGAGAGGACGGGAAGCCCCTCCACCTGCTCCACCTGCACGTCGGTCGCGCCTTCGATCCGTTGAACGATAGCGGCCACCTCGTTCGCAGAGGCGAGGAGCTTGTCCATATCGTCGCCGAATATCTTGATGCCGACATCCGAACGGACGCCCGAGATGAGCTCGTTGAAGCGGAGCTCGATGGGCTGCGAGACCTCGTAATTCGCTCCCGGTATGGCGGCGAGCTTCTCGTCTATCTCCTGCAGAAGCTCGGCTTTCCGCTTGCGCGGGTTCGGCCAGGAGGAGCGCGGTTCGATCATCACATAGGCGTCCGAGATGCTGGGCGGCATAGGGTCGGTTGCAACTTCCGCCGTGCCCGTCCTTGCGAAGACCTCCCGCACTTCGGGAAGCTCGATCAGTGCCCTTTCGACCTGTTTCTGCATCTCCACCGATTGCGTAAGGCTCGTGCCCGGCATGCGGAGCACCTGCACCGCAACGTCGCCCTCGTCGAGCCTCGGGATGAACTCGGTGCCGAAGCGCGTCGCGCCGAGCGCGGCCACGAGCACGAGCGCCGCCGCCGCGATGGCGATTGTCTTCTGACGGCCAAGCGCGAAGCGAAGTGCTGGCTGGTAACCCTTCTGCGCCCAGCGCATGATGAGGCTCTCCTTCTCCTCCACATCGCCGCGCACGAAAATGGCGATGGCCGCCGGAACGAAAGTGACCGCCAGCGCCATTGCCCCGAGAAGCGCGAGGACGACCGTGACCGCCATAGGCGTGAACATTTTTCCTTCCACGCCGGTCAATGTGAGGATCGGCAGATAGACGACCGTGATGATGAAGGAGCCGAACATGGCCGGCGTTATCACCTCGCGCGTCGCGTCCACCACCACAGCGAAGCGTTCGTCGAGGCCGAGTGTGCGCCCCAGATGCTTCCGTTCTTCGGAAAGACGTCTCAAGCAATTCTCTGTGATGATGACGGCGCCATCCACGATCAGGCCGAAGTCGATGGCGCCGAGGCTCATCAGGTTGGCGCTGATGCGGTACTCCACCATGCCCGTCACCGCGATCAGCATGGAAAGCGGAATGACAGCGGCGGTGATGAGCGCCGCCCGGATACTTCGCAACAGCATGAAAAGGACAACGATGACGAGCACCGCGCCTTCCACGAGATTGTTACGGACGGTGGCGATGGTCTTCTGGACGAGATCGGTGCGGTCGTAGAGCGTTTCGATTGTCACGCCGTCGGGCAGGTTTCGCTCGATCTGCTTCAGCTTGCCGCGAACGGCGCTTGCCACTTCGCGGCTGTTCTCGCCCATCAGCATCACAGCGGTGCCGAGAACGGTTTCCTCGCCGTCATGCGTCGCCGCGCCGGTGCGGAGCTCCTTGCCGAAGGTCACTTCCGCGACATCGTGGATATAGATTGGCCTGCCATTATGCGTGCCGAGCAGCACCTCGCCGAACTCCGCCGCATCGCCAAGCTGGCCCGGCAGGCGGATCAGATATTGCTCTCCGTTCCGCTCGATATAGCCCGCGCCCTGATTGACGTTGTTGTCCTCGAGCGCCTTCGCGACATCGGCGAAGGAGAGATTGAAGGAGGTGAGCCGGTAAGGGTCGGGCACGACATGGATCTGCCGCTCATAACCGCCGATGGCATTTACCTCGACCACGCCCGGAACGGTGCGCAGTTGCGGACGCACCATCCAGTCATGGATCGCGCGCAGGTCCGAGAGCGTATAGGGCACGCCTTCAGCATTGCGCGCATCCGGAGCGGCCTCCATGCGGTACATGTAGATTTCGCCGAGGCCGGTCGAAACCGGGCCCATGGCCGTTTCGACGTCGGGCGGCAACTCGCCGGAAACGGCCTGAATACGTTCGCCAATCAACTGCCGCGCGCGGTAGATGTCCGTGCCGTCCACGAAGACGACCGTGACCTGCGACAGGCCGTAGCGCGAAAGCGAGCGCGTGTAGTCGAGGCCGGGCAGGCCGCCCATCGCCGTTTCCAGCGGAAAGGTGATGCGCTGCTCCACCTCGACGGGAGAATAGCCGGGCGCGGAGGTGTTGATCTGCACCTGGACATTGGTGATGTCCGGCACGGCGTCGATCGGCAGGCGCGTGAAATTATAGGCGCCGAAGCCCGCGACGAAGGCGACCGTCAGCAGCACCAGCCAGCGGTGCCTGACGCAGAAGGAGACGATTGCAGGTATCATGTTTCATCTCCTCAATGCGAATGCGCGGCGGCGTTCTTGCCCGCCTCGGCCTTGAGGAGGAAGGCATTGCCCGCGACATAGGATGCGCCTGCATCGAGCCCTTCGAGGATTTCGATGCGGACGCCGTCGCTCCGGCCGGTCTTCACCGGCGCCCGCTCGAAGGAGCCTTCCTCGCCCGGCACATAGACGAATGCCGCCGCACCGTCATGGAGGATCGCCTCGCGCTTCACCGTCACCGGCGCCGCTAAGGGTTCCTGCATCACCGAGGCCGTAACAAAAAGTCCGGGCTGAAGATGGCCCTCCGGGTTCGCGACCGTCGCGCGGGCGAGTACGCTCTGCGTGTCCTGCGCGGCGATAGGCGACACATAGGAAATCACCGCCTCGACCTCGCCGCCGCCATTCTCCGATGGAAAAACGACACGCTGTCCCTCGCGGATGAGGCCGGCATCGTGGCGATGAACCTGAAGATCGAGCCAGACGGTCGAAAGATCGGCGACGACCATCAGCGGATCGTCCGTTCCCGCGAACTGGCCGGGCACGACATTTCCGAGGATGACGCGCCCGGAAACGGAAGCGATGAGCGGATAGGCGCGCAGGCTCTCGTTGCTTTCAATGGTCGCCAGAATGTCTCCCCGCTCCACGCGGTCGCCAAGGCGCTTGTTCACACCGATCACGATCCCCGGAAAGCGCGGCACGACATGGACAAGCCTGTCGAGATCGGGCCTGACGATACCGAAAAGATTGAGCGAGGGGCGGAGCATGCCCGGCCCCGCCTCGGCGATTTCCAGCCGTGCGTTGCCGATCTGCGCAGGCGTCAGCGTTACATGACCATCTTCATGCTCGTCATGCTCGTCGTCATGGCTGTGCCCGTGGCCGCTCTCGTCATGTCCATCCTCTTCGTCGTGGCCGTGACCGTCATGGGCGTCCTCGCCATGAGCGTCGTGCTCCTCTTCGCTTTCACTCCCATCACGATGGTCGTGATGTTCCTCCACGGCCTTGTCGCCGCCATGGTCATGATCGCGGTCGCCCTGTGCCAGGGCGGGCGATATGGCGAGGGCGACAGCCAGGCCCGAAGCGAGCAACCGGCGCGCCAGGATTTCCGTCTTGATCGTTTTCATTGTGCATCTCCTTCGGCCGCTTCTTCCTTGCCGGAAAGGCCGGTCAGAATTTCGATGGAGGCCAGCGCATTACGGCAGGCGAGAAGGGCCTCCGTTTCCTGCATCCGGCTGTCGGCGCTGGTCTGCAGCGCATCGAGAAGATCGAGTACGCCAAAACGGCCCGCGAGATAGCCTTCGCGGATTGCGGCGGATGTTTTTGCCGATGTGGGGACGACCGATCTGCCAAGCCGCTCCGCTTCACGGCAACGGCTGCTGTAGGTCTGATGCGACTGTTGCAATTCGCGGGCGAGTTCCACCCTCGTTCGCCGCGCATCGAGATCGGCTTGCACGACGCGGCTCGATGCGGCGTCGATATTGCCCTGATTGCGGTCGAAGACGGAGATAGGAATGGAGACGGAGAAGAGGAACGCGCTTTCGTCCGTTCCTGCGAAATGGCGGGCGCCTGCGCCCAGCGTCACATCCGGATAGGCATTCGACTTTTCCAGGTCGAAGGCCGCGCGGCGCACACTCACGGTCTGTTGTCCGCCCAGCACCGCCGGATGGCTGTCGAGCATGGCTTCGAGTTCGTCGAGGCCGGGAAGCGGCGTTGCCGGAACGGCGAAAGCGCCCTCGGCGCGTAACGGACGATAGGCGCTCTCCGACCAGAGGGCGAGCAGTGTTTGCTGTGCCGTGCGCAACTCGGCCTGTTTCGTCCCCGCCCTGATCTCGGCGAGATCGAGTGCGAGCAATCCGCGATTGAGATCGGCTTCTGAAGAAGCTCCCCGTTCGAAGCGCTGACGCAGCGCCGGCACGAGGCCGCGGACCCGCTCCGCCGCGGCCGAAGTCGTTTCCGCTTCTTGCTGTGCGGCAAGCAATCCGTTGAAGGCATGCGTTACCGCCTCGCGCAGGCGGCGCTCCACAACATCTCTTTCTGCGGCGGCGACCGCTTCCGAAAGGCGGGAGAGACGCTTCCTGTTTTCGCGCTTGCCGCCCGTTTCGATACGCTGCGTGAGGCCGAGCGTGACATCCGCCTCCTCCGTGCCGCGATAGAGGCCGGAGCCGAGCACATTCTCGACTTCGAGGCCGAGTTCGGGATTGGGCGGAAGCCCCGCTTGCCGCGCTTCTGCGGTTCGTTCACCGATTGCCTCGAAAGCGATGCGCGCCTGCGTGTTCTGCGACAGCGCGATGGCGATGGCTTCGTCGAGCGTTACCGATGCCGTGTCCGACGCGAACACCGGCATCGCGAGTCCCGCCGACAGAAAAATGCCGGACAGGGCTCTCCGCCAAGGGCGGAATGAACCTTTCATGGATCACCTGTAGATAAAAGACATCGGGCGTCCCCGGACGGGAACGCGTTCAGGCTCAGGCGATCGCTATTTCTGGAGGGGGACCTTCGGGATAAAGCAGCCGGCTTGCAGCACTTTCGTCACCGGAAACGGGAACATGGCTCGTCGCGAGCGTCACCAGGAACTCGCTTCGGGGCACAAGCACGACATGCTGGAGAATGTGGCAGACATCGCAGATCGAGCCGGAAGTGGAATCCGCAGCGCGCTCCGTTCCTGTCGCATGAACGATGGCCTCGTTCGCCTCACCATAGAACGAGTCGGCGGATGCGCCAGCGGACAGGCACCCCCACAAAAGGCTGACGACAATGAGCTGGGCGAGGAAACGGGACATCATGCGATACTGACCAATTCTCGCGAAATTTCAACCCGTTCAGCCGAACGTTGCGAAAAGCCACATATGGAACCCGGGAGCGCGTTATCAACCTGAATGCGTGAAGGACATACCGGTGTGGGAGACTACGAGCCTGCTGTTGATAGCGACTCGATGATTCTGCAGTCGGCAACTATCCCGCATTCGCACCGATCTATAATCCTGTCGAGTTCACCCTTGAGCGCGATAAGGTCGCTTATCTTTCTCTCGACCTCGTTTCGACGTTCCCTGGCAACTGCATCGACGGCCGCACAGGACTGGCTGCGGTCGTCGGCGAGCATCAATAGCGTCCTGACCTGGTCGAGCGAGAAGCCGAGGTCGCGGGCACGCCTGATGAAGCTCAACCGGTCGAGATGTTCCTGTTCATAGGCACGATAATTGCCGTCGGTGCGCGAAGGTTCCGGCAAGAGACCGTTCTTCTCATAGAAGCGGATCGTCTCGACTTTGGTGCCCGTCTGCCGCGCCAGATGGCCGATTGTCAGGATTTCCCGGTTCATCGCTTGACCCTGTAGTTACTACAGGGTCTATCTAGTGCGTCACATCGAGTTTGTCGAGGTGACATCATGGCGGCGACACGCCCCTACAAGCTGTATATCGACGGCATGGATTGCGCCGCCTGCGCATTGAAAATCGAAAAGGCGATGTACCACCTGCCCGGCGTGAGCGATGTCGATGTCAGCCATGCAAACGGAACGCTTGCGCTGCAACTGGATGAGGATCGTACCGCATCGTTCCTCATAGAGGAGAGAGTTCGATCGCTTGGCTACATCCCATTGGCCGGTCATGTGGAGCCGGAAGCGAGAATACCCCGAAAGCGCGCCAGGGAGCCTTTGTGGAAGGGGCGCAAGAGCCGACTCGTCCTTTTGACCGGCGCCCTCTTCGCACTTGCCTTCGCGATGGCGCAGATCTTTCCCGAACGGGAACAATGGCTTTATTCGGGCGCCGCGCTTTTAAGCGTCATTCCCTTTGCGAGGCGCGCTGTTGCCGGAGCAATGTCCGGCTCGCCTTTTACTATCGAGACGCTGATGACGATTGCGGTGCTCGGTGCGGTCGTCATCGGAGAGGCCGAGGAAGCTGCCGTCGTCATTTTCCTGTTCGCGGTCGGAGAGCTGCTCGAAACCGTCGCGGCCGGCCGGGCGCGAGCGGGCATCAAGGCGCTGATCGACCTCGTGCCGCGCGTGGCGTTTTGCGAGCGTAACGGCACGGTCGAAAAAGTCGCGGCGGAAGATCTGGTTGTTGGCGATGTCGTCGTAGTGCGGCCCGGCGACCGTGTTCCTTCCGACGGCACGGTGATCGACGGCATATCGGAGGTCGACGAAGCGCCAGTGACCGGCGAGTCCGTGCAGGCACTCAAGAAAGCAGGTTCGACGGTCTATGCCGGCAGCATCAACGCCAATGGCGAGCTGCGTGTCTCGATCGACCGTGTCACGTCCGACAACACGATTACACGCATCATCCACATGGTTGAGAAAGCCCAGGAATCAAAGGCGCCGACCGCGCGCCTGATCGACCGCTTCAGCCGGTGGTATACGCCGGGTGCAATGGTTGTGGCGGCTCTGATCGTCATGGTTCCACCACTCGCCTTTGACGGCGACTGGATGACGTGGACCTATCGGGGACTTGCCACGCTGCTGATCGCCTGCCCCTGCGCACTCGTCATCTCGACGCCCGCGGCAATCGCCTCGGGCCTTGCCGCCGGAGCGCGGCGGGGATTGTTGATCAAGGGGGGTGCGGCGCTCGAAACGCTTGGCAAGGTCAGGACCGTTGCTTTCGACAAGACCGGAACGCTGACACGCGGCTGCCCGCAGGTAACGGATGTCGTGCCGGTCATGGGTAGTGAAGATTCGGTGTTGGCGGTAGCGGCAGCGGTCGAGCGCAACACCAGTCACCCGCTCGGTCGCGCGATCGTCGAGGTGGCGGTGATGCGCGGGCTGGACATGCCGGCTACCTTCGGCGGCGGCACCGCAACACCTGGCAAGGCAGTGACGGTGCGGCTAGAAACCGGCTTTGCTTCTGTCGGTTCACCCCGTTATGCTGCGGAGCAGACTGCCATCGCCGCCGAGGTCGCAGAGAAGATCGCGACGCTGGAAAGCGAGGGCAAGACGGTTGTCGTGCTCCTGTCGGAAAAAGCCGTCGAGGGATTGATTGCACTTCGCGACGAACCGCGTGAAGACGCGATGGAGGGCGTGAAGAGGCTGACGGAGCGTGGCATCCGTGCCTTGATGCTGACCGGCGACAACCTGCGCACGGCCAACGCCATTGCGGGTCACCTCGGCATGGAGGCGAGTGCCGAGCTTCTGCCGGACGCCAAGCTCGCCGAAATCAGCCGGCTTAAAGAGGATGGCCCTGTCGTCATGGTGGGAGACGGCATCAATGACGCGCCCGCGCTCGCTGCGGCCTCGGTCGGCGTTGCCATGGGTGTCGGCACCGATGTCGCGCTGGAGACGGCGGACGCCGCACTCCTGAAAAATCGGGTAACGGGCGTCGCCGATCTCATCGACCTGTCGCAGGCGACCCTTGGCAACATCCGGCAGAACATCGCAATCGCGCTGGGATTGAAGGCCGTCTTCCTCGCAACGACTCTTCTCGGCGTCACAACGTTGTGGATGGCGATCCTCGCGGATACGGGTGCTACTGTGCTTGTTACAGCCAACGCGCTGCGTCTTCTTGTTCGCGAGCCATCGAAATAGGTGAGTTAGGAGCTGTGGAAGCCCAGGCGTCCTGCAAGAGACGACGTGCAACAACAGGAAGACATGAGGATGATACCGGAGGTTGTGCATCCCGATGATGGCCGAACGGCGGAGCTTTGGGCGAAGACGTTCGATGTGCTGGTCATCGGTGCCGGGCAGGCGGGCCTCGCCGCGGGGTATCGTCTTGCCGGAACGGGATGCTCCTTTCTGATTGTAGATCGCCAAGCCCGTATCGGAGACAGCTGGCGCGGACGCTACGATTCACTCACCCTGTTTACGCCACGGGCTTTCAGTATGCTCCCGGGGCTCTCTCTCGATGGTGCGCCGGATGGCTATCCAACACGCGATGAGTTCGCCGACTATCTTGAGACCTATGCAGATTATTTTGATCTGCCCGTCCTTTCCGGCAACGGGGTGAAACAACTCCGGTTACGGGCCGGGCGCTTCGAGGCAACGCTCGACGATGGACGGAAAATCGCAGCCAGAGCCGTGATTGTCGCTACGGGTGCCTTCCAGAAGTCCCGGATTCCGCCGGTTGCCGCCGATTTCGACAACACCGTCAAGCAACTGACACCGGACACCTATCGCAATCCCGGTGATGTTCCGCGAGGCGCTGTCCTGGTGGCTGGAGACGGAGCGTCGGGGCGCGATATTGCCGCCGAGCTATCGGTGACCCACAATGTCGCGCTTGCAACGGGCCGGAGACGCCGGCTGTTTCCCGAACGCATCCTCGGCAAAAGCACATGGTGGTGGTTGAGGATTCTCGGATTGATGAAAGCGAAACCGGGCTCGCTTGCGGGCCGCCTGATGCGCCGCACCGACCCCTTCCCCGACCGGGGGCGTAGTCTCGACGATTTACGGGTCCTGGGTGTCGCGGTTGTCCCCCGCCTCGTCGGTGCCGATGGCCGGACCGCATTCTTTGCCGATGGATCGACGCGGGAGTTGAACTGTGTCATCTGGTGTGCCGGCTATCATGGCGACAACGCATGGCTTGATATCCCCGGCACGAAGGATCCACACGGCCGCTTCCAGCACGAAGGCGGACGAACCTCCGTCCCCGGTCTTTTTCATCTTGGCTTGCCCTGGCAACGCAACCGTGCCTCTGCGCTCGTGATGGGAATAGAAGAAGACGCGGCGGAAATCGTCGCATTCGTTCGAGACTATCTGAATGTACCTATGACCCAAACTCAGGTTATTCGACCGGGTTGAGGTGACCTGTTTCTATGTCTTGTGGGTCTTGGGGTGTGGCTTTCCCATAGCAATTGCACGAGCACTCCGAGTCTCTGCGTAAACTTCGGCATCGATACCCGCGCCATCAAATCCCCCTGGCGAGACTGGCGACGGCCTGAGGATCCCGTCCCTCGATCAGCCACTGCCTCGGCGTCATGGGTTCTTCGGATTCGTCGACGAGATCGGGTTGTTCGCTCTCGAAGAAACCGGCGATCTCGATCGGCAGGGCCGTTTCCCGGATTGCCTTCAGAACGATGGCAAGCCCGGGCAACTCGCTTTCCCCGGCAAACTGGAATGACGGAATGAGCCACGCGTTCGCTCTTTTGACACCGATCAGCGTCCGCTCAGAGAGGTGCTGGCGCAGCCGGCGGCCGGAAATACCTAGAACCCTCGCCGCCTGCGCCGGCGACAGCGCTGTTGCGAGGAGAGTGCCCTCGAGAATGGCCGTCCGCACGATCGGACGATAGAACGTCCCGGAGCGATCGACCGATACACCGACGGATTCGAGAGCTTTCCGTTCGGCATCGGTCAGAGGCTTGTTTTGCTCGCGCCCCGGATCGTATCGCTCCGCTATCGCCTCTGCGGCATCGGCAAAAGACTCCATCAGAACCCTCCGGATATCCGCGGGAAGCCTGTCCAGCTGCTCAGCCAGTCTGGCAGCGGCCTTTTGTTCGGTGCTGGATGCCTTTGACATGGAAGCGCTCCTGCGGCGCTGGGGAATGACATTGCCGGGTTCTTCATGGCCTGCCATTCGGGTGACGGGATAGCGGCGGCTTCTGCGCGCTTGCCGTGCCGATTGCTGTTTTACCGGCGTTCTCCGCCTGCTCTGCGCTTTAATCTGCGGTTCCGGACATATTTTGTCCGGAACCGCAGATTAAATCCCGCCCGGCATCAGGCCTGTATCCATTTCGCCATTGCCGGAGATGGCGATCCGAGCCTGTAGAAGCGGGAGAGAGTTCGGGCCCATCCGAGGTCGGGGGCGAACACACAGAGGTCCGACGTCATGGCTGTCGTCGCTCCGAGAAGGGGATGACCCGTGACCTTTCCCTGCAGCGCGACCACGCCACGCTGGACGAATGAATAATCGTCGATGAAGGGAGCGTCCTCGAGGTCTTCGAATGACGGCAGGACGCCGGCTCTCAGCCATTCGAGATCGACGCAGAGCTCTTTCAGCCGCGCCAGTTCCTCATTCAGGTGGTTCGTTCGCAGAACACCTTCCCGTCCTACATAGATGACCATGTCCGTCCTCCTTGTTGATCGGAGGCAGGCTAAGGGCACCATTAGAACATAACAAGAACAAAAACATGTGCGATATCCCGAGTCAAGAAGCTTCTTCGATGGAAACTCTAAGGATCGCGCCGCTTCCCCAGATGGCGAGGCAGGGAATTTCTTGTCGAGCGCGAGGCTCGGGAGCATCTCTCCGGCAACCAACCCGTCACGGAAACCCGGCCCGCACTGCAACGAAGTGCGGGCCAAGGAGAGAAGTCTCCCCCAGCGTGAGCATGAACGAGTGGGCGTCCCGTCTTTCTGGGGAAACCTTGATGGTCTAAGCGATGATGACGGATTCTCCATCCGATCCGGCGCTGCTCAATCTTTGGGCAAGGCGTAGCGCAGCACCCGAAGCTCAATCCCGTCCTCCAGAAAGATTTCGAGAACCTGGTTGATGAGATCATCGTCGGCACTGAGTTCGACCAGCGCCTGCTCGAACAGCTCGATGTGCATGTCGAGATTCATGCTGGGTGGGCCGTTAAGACAGATCAACCCGGCGTGGATGGCGACGTCGGCATACTGGCCCTTGGTGCCTGGCTTATCTTTCGGACCCCGGAAATCCACCGAATTCCTGGTGACGAACGTCCAGTCTCCGCCGAGAATGATCGGCTTCAGCTCCCAGTCTTTCAGGCCGGCGAGCTTCATCCAGACAACGTGGCTGGTCTCGTCATATCCTTTTTTCAATGCCAGCTTCGCCAGTTCGGGACTTAGGCACTCGTCGATCAGAAACTTCATCCCGCCTTCCTGGCTCGAGGAATGCGGCGATCCGTGATAATGACCGAGCCTTCGCAAAGATCGGCGGGAGCGCGTGGGCGACCGCGCAGCGGGTTTGCCTCCGCGTAGATTATGGCAAGCCTGACTTTTTCGGTATCCAGGCTGGGCCAGGTCGCGAGGATGCGCTCCGTCGAATGGCCGGCGGCTACGGATGCCGCGACATCATAGACCGGAACACGGGTGCCCCGAATGACGGGTGTGCCGCCGAGAATGTCGGGTGAGGTCGTGACCATCTCCCGCGCGGCGGCGAGATCGTCCAGCCGCTCGCTCGCGCCCTTCATGAAGGGCAGCAGGTCGATGGTCAGGAAATCGTCGCGGACGGTCCAGTCCTCACGCAACAGCGCAGCCCAAGGCAGGGCGCGGGACCGCGCAAGCCGAGGCTCTGCGGTCCTGATGGCCGACAGGCGCTCTTCCGAGGTCAGGCGCCGGGCGCTCGCGAAATAGAAGGTGATGAGCGAACAGGCGCCGGCCAGGACGTAACGGCCATTGTCGAACGAGACGAAGGCGTCCGGCAGGATGCGTTCGTCGAGAGCACGATTGACGTCGCGCAGGCTCACGCGCGAGACAACGGCGACCTCGCTGACCTTCAGCATTTCCGCGACTGCGGGCATGGGAGCCTCCTGATTAAATATTCCGACACATCGGAATGTATATCAGAGAGTCCGAAATTTCAATCCCTAATCCGGGCATTGTGAGACGAGATGACGAGTTGGCCCGACATCACGTCGGCGAGCATGCGGGCGAACGCCGCCGGTCTCCCCCGGCAGGGGTATCGCCGCCTTAACCGGGACAGGTATATACGTAGGAGCAAGACGATCCTGATTATCAAAAAAACATGTAATATATTATGTAGTTGTCGTTTTGTGGCGGGGGTCGCAAATACTACGCTGCGGCACGAAACAATCCGCTACAGCTCTCTTGGGCAAGCTGGTCGAGCACTGGCCGGCAGGTTAAGAGGAGCCACAAGTTGAGACGGTTGCCTCCACCGTAACCAGATCACACAACAAAAACCCCGCAAAACCAATCGGTTATCGGGGTTTTGTTTTGCATGCACTGTCCCACTTCAACAAAATCAACCGCCTTGCAAGCGGAGGTTCAAATCGGATTTCTGAAATCCCGCAACCAGTTGTGAAACGTAGCGGTGTGCAGATAAGCACCCTGCAGAGGGCAGAAAGGGGACGCTGGCGTTAGAAGGCTACGACAATTCGGGGACCAAAGGGGCTGGGGAACCGGCCTCACAGCCTTTCAACATTTATCATAGGGGCTGGACCCAGGAGGACCCCTTTCCGCTCATGGCATCATCGCGGTGATATGCATTTGGAGTCCCAGCGCCGAAAGCACGATTGCGATGCCGTACCAGCATAGGAGTGCCGTGTTCAACGAAACGATCCGGCCCTCCGCTCGCTTGTGCACAAGTGACCTGAGCCCCAACCTTCATCCAATTGAAAGCAGAGTCCTTTGAACATTTGAACTTGCCCCCAACCTTGGACCGGCTGGGCTGGTAAATTCCCGAACTTCTATTTCCGCGCCACCACGGCCTACGACATCCTGCGCGCGAAGGGTGCCCCGTTCGGCAAGATCGACTTCATCGGCCAGTTGCGCCTCAAAATGTGACAGTCAGGCGATGCAGTCCAACCCGCCAATCTCCCGCCGCCCTGCGAAGATGGCTGCGCCTGCGGCGTTCCGTCTATGCCTGCGCCTTCCTCCCGATCCGGTCGAGAGCGCAACATGACGCGCCGTTGACGAAGAAATTGACCAGCGCGCCGAGTATCGCGATGTTCTTGAACAGCGGCCCGGCATGGCCCGGCGCGATGTGAATGGCCAGCGTGATCGGCACCAGCGTGACGAAGATCGCCAGTGCCGCCAGCCGCACCGACCAGCCGACGATCAGCGCGAGGCTTGCGACAATGAAAACGGCGCCGCTCAGATGCAGCAGGATCAGCGGATCGCTGATTGTCTGGACCTGCGCCGCCCAGGGCGACTCCTGAATGCGCGCCAGCATTTCAGTGCTATGAGTGAAATGCCCGATGCCGCCGACCAGAAAGATCAGCGAAGTGGCGAGGCGGAATACGAGTTCCGCCGCGCCGCGCCAGCCGGCAAGTCTGCTTTCAAGAAAACGATCGAACATGGCTCCCCCCGGTTCCGTTTTGCCTCGACGCGGACAGTGTAGCTTGCCGGATGCGCGGGCGACAGCCCGGCCGCTCACCCCCCGCCCGATCACCTTCACCGCCTTGAGCCGGCATATGTCGCCATGGTGTGAGCTCCAGGAGATGGTCTGTCCCTCGCGCATGCCGAGGAAGCGGTCTTCGGGCCGATGTTAGGCGCCTCCGAGGCCGTTCTGGTTCTTGCCATGATCTGCTTCCTGATCGGCGTCGTCCGGTCCGCCCGGCATGTACGGCGTATGCTGACCTGCCAGACCGATCGAACATGGTCGACCAGCCGCCGCTTCCGGGCAGGCCTCAGAGTTTTCGGCGGATGGGAGGCCGTCAAGAAATCGATCCGGTGGATCGATTTCAGGCCGGACGGTCCTGCAGCATCTCCTTGTCCAGAGAGAGGTCCGCCACCAGCTTCTTCAGCCGCTGGTTCTCCTCTTCAAGCTGCTTCAGTCGCTTCATCTCGGACGGCATCAACCCGGCGTACTTCTTGCGCCAGTTGTAGTAGGTCGCCTCGGAAATCCCCGCCTTTCGGCAGACCTCCCCGACCGTCGTCCCTTCCTCCACCTGGCGCAAAATGAAGGCTATCTGCTGCTCGCTGAACTTCGTTTTTTTCATGGAAAATCCTCCGCCCGGCCAGGGACGGTAAATTAGAATTTTCCAGCTTCAAACGGTCCAGTTTCCGGGGGGGCAGGTCAGCTTAATAGCTGCCGTATGCGCGGCGGGTGCGGTGACAAAAAGAGGCCTGTGCATAAGACTTGCGTCCGGCCCGTTGTGCTGCGGCCGACTGTCCCTCTCATGATTTGACGCTTGACCTTCCCATGGCGGAAGGTCTCATTATAAAAAGATGAAACGGTTCCGGGCCCATATATCGGCTTTGTACATCCTGAGCGTGGTCTTCATCGCGCTCGGTCATTGCTGGTCCGCGTCTCCGGCCAACGCCGTCCCGGCAAATGCGGCGTCCGCCTCTCACAGTCATGATGAAGCCGTTGCACACGGGGGGCACGGGCAGCCGGATGGCATCTCCGCCGAAGGCTGTCTTGGCGACGAAACCGCCTGCGCCATCGCGATCTCGTCGCCGGCATTGCTGCCCGCTCTGGCGCCGGCACCCGACCCGGTGTCGAAAAGCGTCGTATTGCCGTCGGTGGCAACGCTGGTTTTCGCGGCGCCTGCGGGCGCCTTCACCGCGCGCGGGCCGCCGGACCGACGAACGCATTCCCTC
>JAHBYM010000040.1 GCA_019635975.1 Parvibaculum sp.
GCGAAGGACGGCAGCGGCAATGTGACCGTCGGCGATGTGATCGCCGAGGATACGCGGGACAGCTATATCCGCGCCGAGGCGGGGCTTGTTGCGACGCTCGGCGTCGACAATCTCGTCATCGTCGAAACGGGCGATGTGTTGCTGGTCGCGTCGCGCGACCGTGTGCAGGACATCAAGAAGATCGTCGCACGGATTGCCGGCGCCGGGCGCAGCGAACACAGCGCCCATCGCCGCGTTCACCGGCCCTGGGGTTTCTATGAAAGCCTCGATGCCGGGGCGCGGCACCAGGTCAAGCATCTGATGGTGCATCCGGGCGCGGCGCTGTCGCTGCAGATGCATCACCAGCGCGCCGAGCACTGGGTCGTGGTCAAGGGCCGGGCGCAGGTGACGGTCGGCGACAAGGTGTCGATGCTCGAGGAAAACCAGTCGGTCTATATTCCGGTCGAAACGAAGCACCGGCTTGAAAATCCCGGCAGCGAGCCGCTCTCGATCATCGAGGTGCAATCGGGCGCCTATCTCGGCGAGGACGATATTGTGCGCTTCGACGATGTCTATGGCCGCGATGTGAAAAAGCCGGCCGCAGAATAGGGTGGCCGCCCGCCGATGTGCCCTTGTTGCGAGAGAGCCTTATGCCTTTGAGCGATCCCGATAGCCTTCGCCGCCTCCGGCTGCTGCTGGCGCTTGTCTGGCTGGCGCTCGGGCTTGCCGTTCTGGCGGGTTCGCTGATGCCGGATCTCGGGCCGTCTTCGCTGAAGATTCCGCTTCCCCATTTCGACAAGCTTGTACATTTCTCCGCCTGGGCGCTGCTGGCGGCATTCGCGCCGCCGCTGCTTGTGCGGTTTGCATCGCGGGCGGCGGCCGCCTCGGGTCTCTTCGCGCTCAGCGGTGCGATCGAGCTGGCCCAGGCCTTTCTGCCGACGCGTTCGGCCTCTTTCGGCGATCTTGCGGCCAACGGGCTCGGCATCGCCGCCGGGACCGCCGCCGGCTTTCTTGCCGCCCGGTTGCTAGCACGCCGGTCTCGTCCGGTTGCGGCGGGGCTTGCATTCGACGCAGGTGAGGGCCTCTTCGCGCCGGGCGAGGCGCGCTAGAGGGGTACCCGTTCGATCAATGGCGACAATCAAAGCTGGCCGTAGTCCAGCGTTCGAGGCCGGTGCCCGTTCAGCCGGTGGAACCTTTCCTGCGGCGACCGGGTCTGGATGCCAGACCGTCGAACAGAATGCGGATCATGCCGTCGACAACTTCGGAAAGCGGCTCATGGCGCCCGGGGTCATACCAATAGGCGAGATTCATGATTGCTCCGGACAGCGCGGCGCATGCCACCAGCGGATCGCAAGGGACAATTGACGAATCCTCGATCCCCTCGGCGACCAGCTGGCGCAGCGCTTCCGTCAATCTGAGTTGAGCCGAGAGTATTTCGTCCCTGTTTCGCGCCTCCAGGGCATGCACCCCGTTGGTCACGAGGCATGCACCGAAGTCGTCGGCGAGAATGGACGCATAATCGTGCAGCAGCTTCCGAATCCGGTCGAGCGCGGTTCCGGGATTCGCCAAGGCACTCTCTATTGCCGTCTCGATCTCCTTGATCGCGATCGACTGGACTTCATAGAGAATGTCGTTCTTGCTCTTGATGTAGTGATAGAGCGTTCCCTTGCCGATCCCGAGCTCTCTGGCCAGGTCGTCCAGCGTCGTCTCGTGAAATCCGTTCTGCTTGAAGAAGCGCGCGGATGTCTTGAGCAGGGCCCGTCGCTTGGCCATCTGCTTCCCGCTTTTTTCCTTCTTTTCCGCAATCCAGGGCGAAATCATGGGATCCGCTTTTCCGAAACTTGTGCCGTTGCCTAGCATCTTCTTGACGTAAGCGGAACCCATCGTTAGTTTCCCGACTCGAAAGTCGAAAATCGACTTAAAAGTCGGGAAACGGGTAACGAAGTGACAGTCGTCAAATACGAGCAGACAGGCGAGGTGGGCATCGTCACGCTCAACCGGCCCCACGCGCATAACGCCATCAATCCGGAAATGACCGTCAGACTTTCGGCGCTCTGGCAGAGGCTGCGGGCCGATGAGACCGTGCGCGCGATTGTCGTGACGGGGGCAGGCGAGGAGGCGTTCTGTGCGGGCGCTGACCTCAAGGAGAGCATTCCTCTCATGTCGGGCGCGCGCCGGCCCCAAACCGAATGGGACCGGCAGGTGCTGGCGGACCTGCCGTCTGCATGGCACGCCATTCTTCGCGAGTTCGACGTGGAAAAGCCCGTCATCGCGGCGATCAACGGATTTGCGGTTGCGGGCGGAATGGAGCTTCTGCTCGCGACGGATATGAGGGTGGCCTGCGCGGAGGCCCGTTTCGGACTCCAGGAGGTGCGCTGGGGGCTCTTCCCCGCCGGCGGCTCGACCGCGCGCCTGCCGGTGCAGGTGCCCTATGCATTTGCGATGGAGGTTCTGCTTACCGGAGACCTCTTTTCCGCCGAGCGCGCATTTCAGGTCGGCCTCGTCAACCATGTCGTGCCGCGGGCCGGACTGATGGACAAGGCCCTGGATCTCGCACGAAAGGTTTCCGCGAACGGACCCTATGCGGTCCGTCAGGTTCGACGCTCCGCACGTGAATGCATCGGCCGACCGGTGGCCGACGCGCTTCGTCTCGAAAGCGAACTTGCCGCGGGAATTTATGCGACCAAAGACGCACAGGAAGGCCCCCGTGCCTTTGCGGAACGCCGCCGTCCGAACTTCGTCGGCGCTTGAGGAGTCCGGTTATGATATTTGCACCACTTGGCCTTAAGCCCCCCGCCACAAGTATCGAGCGGCATGCGGATGGAAGCCTGGTTCTGTCGAGCGACCTGGCGCCGCTCAAGCCATCGGCGACATTGATCGAACTTTTTGAAGCCGCCGAAGCGGCCGCTCCCGAGGCGCCTTTCCTGTCCGAGCCCTCTCCTTCGGGCTGGTCGACGATTTCGTATGGCGACTTCATGCGCGCCAGCCGGGCGCTCGCGGTCTGGCTTCTCGGACGGCCGGAGGGGAGAAGCGGCCGCCCGCTTGCGATCCTGTCGGGAAATTCCGTTCATCACGCGATCGCGACCATCGGCGCATGCATGATCGGAAAGCCGGTCGCCCCGGTCAGTCCTGCCTATTCCCTTATGAGCAAGGATTTCGAGCGTCTCGGAACGGTGCTGGCCATTGCCCGACCCGACCTGTTTTTTGTCGAGGACCTTGTCCCGTTCGAAACAGCGCTAAAGGCGCTTGGCGTGTCCGGCGAAAAGGTTGTCGGGCGCCTCAACGCTCAAGCCGAAAACGATATTTCGATCATATGCGCCGCCAATTCCGGCATCGCTCTCGATCTCGATCGGCCGGCGATCGGCCCGGATACAATCGCCAAGCTGATGTTCACTTCAGGGTCGACAGGCGTGCCGAAATGCAGCGTTCAGTCGCATCGAATGCTCTGTCACCAGATCGCCGCAACCGAGGCTCTGGAAATTCACGATACCCGCGGCGACGGAACGGTTCTCCTCGACTGGCTTCCTTGGAGCCATATTGCCGGCGGGAATATGTGCATGAATCGCGTGGTGTACAGGCGCGGTCATCTGCATATCGATGCCGGCCGTCCTTTCCCCGGCATGTATCATCATACGATTGAGGCCCTGAAACATGTTCGCCCGACGGAGTTCATGAGCACACCGGTCGGATTCCAGATGCTGGCCCAGGCACTGGAAACGGAGGATGGCCTCGCTGCGGCGTTCTTCTCGCGCATTCGCTCAATGTCCTCGGGGGGCGCCGCTCTTGCAGCCGATACCTTTGAGCGCATTCAAACGGCCGCAGGGCGCGCGCGCGGCTGCAAGATACCCTTCACAACGGTTTATGGCGCGACCGAGGTGCAAAGTGTTGCCATGGTCCATTGGCTGTCCGATGCGACCGGTGCAATTGGCGGGCCGCTCCCGGGCGTTCAGCTGCGGTTGCGACCCGTTGCGGGAAAATATGCGCTCGATGTGAAGGCGCAAACCGTTTCACCGGGTTACATCGGACCTGAAGGCAATATTGTCCCGGTGCCCATGCCGGACGGCTATTTCGAGACCGGCGATGCAGCCCGCCTCGCCGATCCTGAGCATCCCGAACTCGGTCTGGTCTTCGATGGCCGTCTTGCCGAGAATTTCAAGCTCCGCACAGGCACATGGGTCGACGTCGCCGCCGTCAGAAAAGGGATCCTCGACGCCGCCGGCGGGCTGCTCAGCGACTGTGTCGTCTGCGGCGTCAACGAGGACTTTGTCGGCGTTCTCGGATTTCCGGGGGCATCTGCCTCTCCGGAGGGGCTCGCCGATCTGGGTGCGAGAATTGAATCGTATAACGGGTCCGCAGGCGGCAGTTCCAATCGTGTGGCGCGGTTCCTGATGCTTACATCGCCGCCCGCCTTTGACGCGCAGGAGGTTACAGACAAGGGGTATATCAATCAGCAGCGTGTGAGGGAGTGCCGCGCCGATCAGGTGCAACGCCTATTCGCCGCCGCTCCGGATGCTGAAATTGTCTGTATTGAACAGCCCGTCGCGGCAGCGCAATGACAGCTTCGAAGCGTCTTGCCGGCCGCACCGCGATTGTCGTGGGCTCGAGCCGGGGTATCGGCTTCTCGGTCGCTCAGAATTTCGCGGCCGAGGGTGCGAATGTTGCGCTGCTCGCAAAGACGGGTAAATCAGACTCAAGGCGCCAGGGAACGATTTTCGATGCAGCGGACCGGATCGCCGCAAGCGGAGGCATCGCACTTCCGCTCATGGCGGATATTCGCGACGAAGGAAGCGTTGCGCGTGCCGTGGACGCTACCGTGTCCGAATTCGGCGGGATTGATATCGTGGTCAACAACGCGAGTGCAATCGACCTCACTGATACGGCCAGTATTCCGATTTCCAGGTTCGACCTGATGCACCATGTCAATGTGCGCGGGACTTTCGTTATGACGCAAGCCTGTCTGCCGCACCTCGTCAAATCGGATGCGGCTCATGTCATCGTCATGGCGCCGCCCCTGAGCCGGATGGAGCGGATATTTCTAAGTCATGTCCCCTACAGTCTGACGAAGTTTGGAATGAGCCTGTGTGTGCTGGGGTGGCACCACGAGTTCGGCAAGCACGGCATTTGTGTCAACGCCTTGTGGCCGCGGACGCTCATCGCGACAGCGGCATTGCGGATGCTCAGCAGCGAAGATCTGTCAAGGCATGCGAGAAAGCCGGAGATCGTCGCGGCCGCCGCACTGGAAATCGTTCTGGATTCCACGCGCCCGTCCGGACATTTCCTGATCGATGAGGATGTGTTGCGGGCGAGGGGTGTTACGGACTTTGAGCAGTATGCCGTCGATCCGCTTTCCGATCCGATCGTCGATTATACGTGACAGGGTTGAATGAAACGAGATGCAGGAACTGACGGTTGCTTGCGAAGAACATCCGGCGATGATGTCACCGCAATTGAAGATATGGATCCTCGCGGCGACCTGGCTCACGGTGAAGATGTTTTCGATATCGCTTCTGCAGGCGAGATCGAGATTGTCGACGGGGATATTCGATCAGAGGGAGGATCGGAGAGTTTTCGGGCATGCCGCCGAAACAGCAGAAGACAAAGAGAGGCTCTCTCGTCTCGCAGGCTGCTGGCGAAACGATCTGGAAAACATACCGATCTTCCTTCTCCTCTCGCTGCCCCTTGCATTGATATCGGAACGTCCGGCCTTTTACGGTGCGCTCATGATTGTGTTTGCAGCCGCACGCACGGTGCATAGCTACGCCAATATCAAGGCGCTGCAGCCGCAACGCAACATTGCCTATCAGGTCGGGAACATGGCGCTCGCCGGTGTCCTGGTTCTGCTGCTCGAACTGGTTCTCTTCACTTGACCGGCGCAGGCGGAAAGGCCGTCTTTCACGGCGGGCCGGCAAATCGGCTTGCATTGTCTCGCAGCAACGACAACAGAGGCTCGGCGGCGCGGGACGGTTGCCAGCCGGCCCGATAGGCAAGACTTATCGGCAAAGCGGGGAGCGGCGTCCACTGAGGCCAGAAACAAAATTTGTCGATAAAGTCCGACATGGATGCATAACGGGAGAAGATGAAGGAGAACGCATCCGTTCTCTCGACAATCCGTGTGATCAGGGAAAATGAATCGATAACGAGGTGCGGCAACGCATAGGGAACTTCAAGTTCAATTGCCATGCGGGCCAGGAACGCCTGATGCGGTTCGGCCGCCGACGGGCCGACCATGGGGTATGAGAATAATTCCTGAAGAGAAGGTGTCCGTTCGCCGTCCAGAGGATGTCCGCGCCGTACATAAGGGGAAACCGGAATCTCGGCGATAGCCTCGACGTCAAGGTCGCCCTGGCTTCGCAGGGCATCAAGGCAGCCTATCGCAAAGTCGAGCTCGCCTGCGGTGAGCATGCGACCTATTTCGCCTACGGATTCGGTCACGGCCTCGATCTGAATTCCAGGGTAGCGATCGGCATATTCCGGCAAAGCTTGCTGCCATAAAATGCTGAACAGTGCCGGTGCGGCGCCGATTTTGAGGCGTCCCTTCTCAAGCGAGCGTACGCCGCGCGTATAGCCTTCGAGATCCTCCACCTCGGAAAGAATGAGCGCGCCCCGCGCGACAAATCGTTCGCCCTCGCGCGTCAGCCGGATGCCCCGTGGTCCGCGCTCGAATACCAGAAACCCGAGCTGGCCTTCAAGCGCCTGAATGCTTCGTGTCAATGCCGATTGCGTTGTGTTCAGAGACAAGGCGGCTTTGGTGATGCCACCTTGCCGCGCGACTTCCAGGACATGCCGAATTTTCTTGAGCTCTATCATTTTTATTCGTTCGCGGAAAAACACCTTTTCATTCTAGCACGGTGTCGCGCCGTCGGCGATTCACGCCATGACGGAATACCCCTATTCGCAATTGGCATTGGACCCGGTGTGCCTGTCGCCACACTCTTCCGCGGTTCCGTCCGGAGCGTCCGGCGACGGCTCTCTGCACATCGGGAGCAACGGGCGGCGTGAAAATAGTGGCCTTTCTATCTGGATGGACCACGCTTCGGGGGGAAGAAATGTTGGGAACAGTAAATCGATCCATTCTCATTGCGGCTGCGGTGATGGCGGCGGCGTGGCCGGGCAGTTCCGCGCTGGCTGTAGACTACAAACTCGGGTCGGCGAATGTGTCTGTCGATACGACGATGTCGTTCGGTGTCGGCGTCAGAACAAAACGCCAGTCATGCGCGTATATCAGCGTCGCCAACGGCGGATGCGCCAGTGCGCTGGGGGTCTCGCCGAGCTCGAACACCGACGACGGGAATATCAATTTCGGTCGGGGAGATCTCTATACGGCCCGTGCCAAGTTTGTGACGGACATCGAAGGAAAGTGGGAGAACTTCGGCGCCTTTACGCGCGTCAAGGGCTTCTATGACTATATCGGGCACAAGCGGGCCGGCGAGGTGAACACGCCATATGGCCGGCGTCCGCTCGAAGATGTGACGCGAGGCGACGCGGCGCATAGTGCGGCTTCGTGGAATCTCGAGCTGCTGGATGCATTCGTCTACGGCAATTTCGATATACTCGGCGGAAATTCGCTCAACGTTCGTCTGGGGCGGCAGGTCGTGAACTGGGGCGAGAGTCTCGTTATTCCGGGCGGGATCAATCAGTACCAACCGGTCGATATATCGGCGTTGCGAACGCCGGGTGCCGAAATCAAGGAGGCACTGCTTCCTGTCGAGAAGCTCTACGTCTCACTCAACCTGCCGGCCAATATGAACGTCGAGGGATGGGTCGACTTCAAATGGCGCAGCATCGAGGCCGATCCGGTCGGGACACTCTTTTCTCCGCTGGACTTCTACGGACCCGGTGGCGCCTATATCAATCTGGGGGCCGATACGCCGGTCAATGTGACGCAGCTCTTGCGTGCCCCGGACGATGAGCCGGATGACTTCGGCGCCTTCGGCCTCAAGTTCGGTTATCTCGCCGATTGGTTGAACGACGGTACGGAACTCGGGCTCTACTATGTACGATACAGCTCGGTTCTTCCCATACTCGAGATACAAAATGGATTGCCGGTCGGTTTCGGGGGTGCCGGCTCCCGTTATCGCATGAGCTATCCCGAAGGTGTCGAGATATTCGGCTTCAGTTTCGCAACCGTCCTGCCGTCGATCATGAACGGAACGGCGCTGTCGGGCGAAGTTCTCTATCAGCCGGACCTTCCGTTTCAGATATCGAACGGTGAGCTTTTTCTTGCAAGGCAGCTGCTTGGCGGCGGCGGTGTTTCGTCGGCGGCTTCGTCTCTTCCGTTCGACCAGACGCCCGGAGCGTTTCCGTCGGGTTATCTGAACAAGGATGCGGTTTCGGGACAGATCGCCACGCTGTCAATCCTGCCGACATCCGATTTCGTCACCAGCGCGATTGGTGCCGATCTCGTGTTTTTCATCGCCAACTGGGGTTTTCAGTGGCTTCCGGACATCAGCGAGACCGAACTCCGCGCACTCTCGGCCTCAAGGTCGGAAACGCAGATACCGAATCCGGCATTTCGGGGAATTGTGACGCCAGCCGCACAGCCGTTGCTTCATCCGGACTCGTTCTCGCACGGCATCCGCCTGATTGCGAACGCCCAGTACAACAATGCGTTCGGGACGCCGGTGACCCTGACTCCGTCCGTCCAGCTCGCGTTTGACTTCGGCACTTCCGCCGGCTTCATCGGACCGGGCTTCCTCGACGATCGGCGTTCTCTGTCATTGGGGTTGCGCGGAACGTACAACCAGCAGTGGTCAGCTGGATTGCAGTGGACCGCGACGCGCGGCAATGCCTTCCAGAACATCATGTCCGATCGTGACTTTCTCACCTTCGATGTCAGTTATGCGTTCTGACGCGACCGGCTGACAGGTATATCCTGCTCGTCCACAAGCGTGGTCGAGACAAGGGCCAGCTTCGAGGTATCCCTCTCCTCCTCTCTCGAAGCTGGCCCATTTTTTCCGCTGGAGATTTTCATCTCCGAAGATGGATTTGATGAAAGGCCGAGTGGTTGGCACCGGCATCCGGGATGCTTTCTCTCATGATGGCGCAGTCGGCGCCCCTTCCCTGGTCGGTACCGACATTCCCTGTTTTCGTGTTGTAACTTCCCTGTTCTTTCCCTGCTGAACGGGGAAATGGGGGTGATGTTGGTTTCGCACGCTGCCGCGACCTCTTCGTCCATTGCGGATGTTCTTTCGCGCCGTTCGCTCCGCATCGGTTGCGTCCATGCTTAATCGCAACTCTTTCTACATCGCCGCCGGGCAGGATTTACCTCGTGACAGATGGTGAAGACCGGATTGTCCGCCGACGGAAATTTCCGTGCAGCGTGGCCGGCTTCTGGCGAAGAGGAGATCGAGATGACGCTTAACGAACAGAATTCGGCGATGGCGGGTGCCGGCGGCGGCGCGGCGCGGCGGCGTCCGCCCGAACCGCCGGTGCGCCTGGTGCGGTCCGGCAATGAAGATATCACGATCGGCGAGAACAGCGTTCTCGAAGGATCGTTCGACACGCGCGGCGCGATGTTCGTCGACGGTGCGGCGATCAATGCCGATCTCAGCGCCGGATTTCTTTCCATCGGCACGACCGGCCGGGTCGAGGGTCAGGCGCGTGTCGAGCGCGCCGAAATCTCCGGTGCCTTCGACGGTACGCTGGTGTCGTCGGGCGAGATCATTCTGCGGGCCTCGGCGCGTATCGACGGCGATGTCAAATGCGCGCGTCTCGTTACGCATCGCGGTGCGATCATCGCGGCGCAGGTCCGTATCGTCGAAGAGGGCGAGTCCGGCGGCGACGGCGTCGCGGCGATGCTGGCGGGCTTTCAGACGGCGCGCGCGCCGCTCCGGCGCGGATTGCGCCGGCGAATCCGGAAGGCGATGCCGGTCGCCTGGGGTGCCTTCATTGCGCTCGGTTCGCTCAGTCTCGCATCTTTCGTTCTCTGAAACCGCTCAGTCGCCGAGCCTGAGGACGGCATCGCCCTGCCGGAGGCAGGCGATGCCGCCGACGACCGGATAGATCGCGCTGGCGCCGTCGCCGGTTTCGGCAAAATGATCGGCATGACGGTCGAGGTCCAGCCCGGCGGCAGGCGACTTCCAGCAAACCGCGCCCGTCGAGGGATGCTTGCGTTGCAGGCAGATCACCGATGTACGGTTGAGCGGGTTCGTGACGTTTTCAAGCTGTGCTTCGAAGACGATATCGAAGTCATCAAGCGCGCGTGCCGCTGCGAATGTCCGCTCGGCATAACCGAGAGATTTCATGCGGTCCTGCATGGCCGGTTCGGCGCTCGCGAAATCCGGTTCGAAGAGACAGAGCAGGTTCGAGCTACGCTCGGCCAGCGTCTCGACGATGCGTTCCTCGCTGCCGCCATTGGGCTCGATTGCGTGCATGGTCACGACCAGATCGAACGAACGTGTGTGATAGGGGAGCGCGAGCAGATCGGCGCGTACCGGCGTCAGCGTCATCGACGAGGGGTAGACGATGTTGCGTCGCACATAGCCGAGGCGGCGCAGGCTGATATCGACGGCATGGAGGTCGCCGACCGGCGTTGCCGCAAAGTCGAAGCCGTACCAGCCCGTTCCCTCGCCGGTGCCGGCATCGAGCAGCGAAAGACCCGCATCCATAGCAGTCAAAGGCAGCACCTTCCGGATCAGGAGGTCATGCTGTTCGCGCCGGTAGGCGCGCGCAGCGGGCGCATCGCGACCGGCGGTATAGGCACCTGCCTGAAGCTCATAGGCAATCTCGATCGCGTCCTGTTTCGCGTCCGGGAAGCGCTCGATCAAGGTGCCGACGACGTTTCTTCCGGCAGCGAACGCCGACACCGCCAGAGCCGCCATCTGGCGTCGACGGTGCAGATAGGCATCGATATCGCTCATCCGATCATATCCCAGCTCACCGGGGTTCCGCGCGTCACGTCGCGGTTTACCTTGCGTCCCAGCAGCTGTTCGTAGAATTTCGGCGGCAGGCCCAAGCCCGGACGGATGCGGCGGAGATTTTCGGGCGTCAACACGTCGCCGGCCTTCATGTCGGCGCCGATATAGAGCGAGCGGCGTCGCGTGACGGCGCGCGCCTCGGCCGGTGTCGGGCCGTAGCTGACATGCCCAAGCGCCGCATGCGCCCGTCCCGTCTCCTCGACCAGCGCGGCGAGTTCGGCCGGTTCGAGCGAGAAAGTCGCGTCGACACCGCCATCGGCGCGGGCCAGCGTGAAATGTTTTTCGATGACGGTGGCGCCGAGCGCGACGGCGGCGACCGCAACACCGATCCCCATCGTGTGGTCGGAAAGGCCAATTTCGCAGGCGAACAGTTCGCGCATATGCGGGATCGTCAGGATGTTGGTGTTCTCAGGCGTCGCCGGATAGGCGCTGGTGCATTTCAGCAGTACGAGATCCCGGCAGCCGGCGCCGCGGGCGGTACCGACCGCTTCGTCGAGCTCGGCTGTCGTCGCCATGCCTGTCGAGACAATCATCGGTTTCCCGGTGGCCGCAACGCGGCGGATCAGCGGCAGGTCGACGTTTTCGAAAGAGGCGATCTTGTAGCAGGGAACATCGAGGGTCTCGAGAAAGTCGACAGCCGTTTCGTCGAAGGGTGAGCTGAAAGCGATCATTCCGCGCTTCTTCGCATGCTCGAAAATAGGCGCGTGCCACTCCCAGGGCGTGTAGGCCTTCTTGTAGAGTGCGTGTACCGACTGACCTTTCCAGAGGCTCGACGGGTCGTCGATGAAAAACTCTCCCTCGCCTATGTCGAGGGTCATGGTATCGGCGGTGTAGGTCTGCAGCTTCAGCGCATGCGCGCCGGCGTCGGCCGCGGCGTCGACGATCGCCAGCGCGCGGTCCAGCGACTGGTTGTGATTGCCTGACATTTCGGCAATGACAAAAGGTGGCTCTTCCCGGCCGATTCTGCGGTCTGCGATCTTCATAAGGCTGAACTTCGTGCTTTCCGGCTGTTTACGCCGTGTTGATCCGTTAACCTTATATTGCCATAGAATCGTTTACGAACTCCAAGCGAAGGCGCTCCGCCGCGCCGGGCTTTGCGATTGGGAATGTCCGTGATCCTGTTTCGTTGCAATGCCGGCCCTGAGATCGGTTTCGGCCATCTGGCGCGTTGCCGGGCGCTGGCGGCCGCGCTGGCCGCGCAGGGCGCGCGTTGCGGTATGGCCGGTCCCGAGACGGCATATATGACGGATGACGATGCCATGTTGTTCGACATCTGGCAGCCGGTGCCCGGATGGACGTGCGCAGAAGCCGATGCGGCGGGGTTTGTCGCACTGGCGCGCGCGCACAATGCCCGGGAGGCCGTGCTCGACGATTACCGCGTGGATGAGACCTACCAGCTTGTGTTGCGCGAGGCCGGGCTGCGCTGGCTCCAGTTCGAGGCGCGCATGGACGTGCCGATCTGGGCCGATCTTGTGCTCAATGCCAATCCGGCGGCGCGTGCGGAGGATTATGCGCCGATGCTGCGCAACCCGGCAACGCGGCTGCTGCTCGGCCCGGGACACGCAATCCTGCGGCCGGAGTTCGCTGCCGCGCCGCGCCGCGCGCCGCGCGCGGCGGTCACCGAGGTGCTGGTTGCTTTCGGCGCCGGCGACGACCGGGGCGCGATCCGCTTTGTGCTGGAGGCGTTGCTGCCCGCGACCTCCGGCAAGGTGCGCTTTACCG
This sequence comes from Parvibaculum sp., assembly GCA_019635975.1. GTDB lineage: Bacteria > Pseudomonadota > Alphaproteobacteria > Parvibaculales > Parvibaculaceae > Parvibaculum. Next base: position 12,618 of record JAHBYM010000040.1, read on the forward strand.
TCGTCAGTGGGCGGCATAATCCGGCCAATGACGCGCTTTCCAGCTGGATTGTTCAGCGAGGGGAAGGGCGGGTGCGATTGCTGATCGACCCGCCGAGCATGGCCGAAACGATGACGGGTTGCGATCTTGCCGTCACGTCGGGCGGGACGCTGACCTATGAGCTTGCCGCCTGCGGCGTGCCGATGGCGATACTTGCGATCAGCGACGATCAGGAACGCTCGCGGGCGTGGCAGGATGCCGGGGTGGCGCTGTTTCTCGGCCGCTATCCGGGGGTCGCCGCCGGGGCGTTTGTGGAGGCGGTGCTGGGCCTTGCCGGCGATTTCGAAACGCGCCGCCGTCTTGCCGCCGCGGCGACCCGCACCACGGACGGTTGCGGCGCGGCGCGTATCGCGCTTGCAATGCGGGATCTGGATTGCGAGGTACAGGACCAATGAACGATACGATCAGAAAGTCGCAGGAAGCGCATTGGTCGGGAAAGTTCTCCGAGCACGGCGCCGCGCCCGCAGGCGTGGGTTCGGAGAGCGCGGTTCACAAGGAACTGCGCTATTCGCGGCTCTGCCGGGTATTTGCCGGTTCGGACGATTTCTCGCTTCTCGATGTCGGTGCGGGGGTCGGCGATTTTTACCGGTATCTGCGCGAACGGCACACGGCGCTCCGTTTCGACTATACAGGTTCGGAGATCACGGCCGGTTACACGACGCTCGCGGCGGAACGGTTTCCCGAAGCACGGTTTCTGCACCGGGATATACTGAGCGAGCCGCTCGACGAGAAATACGACTTCGTTGTGCTGAGCGGCATCTTCCACCAACCGTTCGATACAGACATCGTGGCCTGGGAGACCTATATGCACGATCTTTTGCGCCGGTCGTTCTCGATGGCACGTATCGGGATTGCGTTCAATGCCCTGAGCTCGTACGCGGAGTTCCAGCGGCAAGGGAACTATCATCCGAAGCTCTCGTCGCTGCTCGACTTCGTCGTTTCCGACCTGTCGCGTTTCTTCCAGGTCGACCACAGCATTCCCCTGTTCGAGGAAACGATTTTCGTTTTCCGTCCGGAGTATATCGGAAAAAATTTCGTCGAACCGGAGTTTCAAAAATATCTGGGAACCGGAAAATGAGCGGACGGCGATTGTTGCATGGCGGCAAGGTTTTTCTCCGGCGGCTGGAGGAAAGCGACCTGGAGCGTTGCGAACGATGGATCAATATGCCCGAGATCTACACGATCATGGGTGTGTTCGGGCCGCGGACAAGAACCGAACAGGAAGTCTGGTACAGGAATATCTCGACCAGCCGGACGAATCTCGTCTATGCGGTCTGCCTTGCGAAGGATGGCCGGCATATCGGCAATCTGAGCCTTTTCGATGTCAACTACATGCACCGCAACGCAGGTGTTACGGTGTTCATCGCGGATGAAGAGCATCGCTCGGGCGGGCTCGGGCTTGAGGCGGTCAGCCTCGCCTGCGAATACGCGTTCGACTATCTCAACATGCACAAACTTCATGCCAAGACCGACAATCCGGTCGCAGGCAAGCTTTATCTGAAGCTCGGCTTCGTCCAGGAAGGGGTTCTCCGTCAGCAGTCCTACTATTCCGGCAAATATGTCGACAAGATTCTCTTCGGCCTGTTGCGGGACGAATTCGTCCCCGCCAACTGAACGGCGGCAGGGATCGCCTGTGAGGCGGGAGAGAGACGTATGAACATCCTCATTTCCTGTGCGGGACGTCAGATCCCTCTCGTGCGGGCCTTTGTCGAGGCGCTGGGCGGTCGCGGCCGTGTCGTTGCCGCGGACAGCAATGCGGCGGCGCCGGCGCTTCAAGCGGCTGACGCCCGTTTCGTCTCCCCGCCGGTTTCTTCGCCTGATCACCCCGGCTGGTTCTTCGACATCTGCATGCGTGAGGAAATCGGACTCGCGATGTCGCTTCTCGTCGACGAGCTTCAGCGCGTTGAGCCGATATGCGCGCGTCTCGCTGCCATTGGTTGCCGTCTTGCGGGCGCGCCACTGGCCGCGATCGGGATCGCGCAGGACAAGCTGCTGACGGCGCAATTTTGCGACATGCACAATGTCGGCCGTCCGCGGTTCTGGACGGCCGAGACCGCGCGCGAGGCGGATGTCTTTCCGCTGATTGCGAAACCGCGAGCAGGGCGCGGCAGCCGCGGGCAACGGCGCGTTGAGAGCATGACGGTGCTCGCGGCGCTTCTCGGCGAACTCGGCGCGGACGCTTCCGGCTTTGTCTTCCAGGAAATTGTCGAGGGCGAGGAATACGGTCTCGATATCGTCAACGATCTCGAAGGGCGATATTGCACGACATTCATGCGGCGCAAACTTGCGATGAAGAACGGCGAAACGGATCGTGCCGTCACTGTCGGCGATCCGCAACTCGAAGCGCTGGGGCGCAAGCTGGGCGAGACGCTTTGCCATCGGGGGCCGCTCGACGCCGATGTTATCCGGCAAGGCGATACGCTTTGTCTGCTTGATCTCAACATACGCTTTGGCGGGGGGTACATGTTCAGTCATGTCGCCGGCGCCGATCTTCCGGCGGCGATGGTCGCATGGGCATTGGGGAAGGCACCCGAGCCACAATGGCTTCAGCCGCGTATCGGCGTTGCGGGCGAGAGACGCAACGGCATTGTCGAATTGTCTCAGGTCTGACGGGTTTCTCGCCAGGCGCGATATATGTATTCGGCACGGCGCCAGTCTTCTTCGGTGTCGATGTCCTGCACGCGGTAGCGCGGCAAGACGATGGGGACAGACGCCGCGAGCCGCGATGCCGCGTCGCCGGCGAAGGCGGAGGGACGACCCCAGTAAAACTGACCGGCGTCGTGATAAGCCTCTTCCAGGTCTTGCGAATGTTTTTCCAGTGCCTCGGGAAAATACGCTTCGAGGTGTCCGGTAGAGCCGATCTTGAACGCACGCGCTATCGGCGCCGGGAATGTCGTCACCGAAAATGCATAATCGGCCTGCGAGTCGCGCAGGATGGCGAATCCCTCGCGCAGGATCTCGCCGTCGACAAAGGGCGCCGTCGCATAGATCGCGCAGGCGTAGTCCACCGCACGTTCATGGGCCTCGATCCAGGAGATCGCGTGGTGGACGACGATCGCGGTTGCCGTCCGGTCGCCCGAGATTTCCGCCGGTCGCACGAAGGGCGTTTCGGCGCCAAACTGTCGCGCCACTTCGGCAATCTTCTCGTCGTCGGTCGAAACGACGATCCGGTCAAAAAGGCCACTCTTCTGCGCCGCCTCGATCGACCATGCGATGACTGGCTTGCCCGCAAAAGGCCGAATGTTCTTTCCCGGGATGCGCTTGCTGCCGCCACGGGCCGGAATCACCGCGACGATCATGTCAGCGCCTCCTTCAATGCCGCGACGACCTTGTTCTGGTCGTCATGCGTGAGGTCGGGGAAAAGCGGCAACGTCAGGGCGCGGGAATAGAATTTCTCCGCACCGGGAAAATCGCCGCGCCGGAACCCGAGCGCTTGGTAGTAAGGCTGAAGATGCACAGGAATGTAATGCACATTGACGCCGATACCCGCAGCGCGCATGCGCTCGAATACATGTGCCCGGAGCACGCCGTTGTCGTCGCCAGCGCCGAGGCAGATCGCATAAAGATGCCATGCGGATTTTCTGTCGGCGCTACGCGGCGGCCGGCCGACCGGCAGATTGCCGAGCAGCACATCGTAGCGGTCGGCGAGCGCTGTGCGCTTCGCGACAAAATCGCCGAGGCGATTCATCTGGCTTGCGCCGAGTGCCGCGGCGATGTCGGTCATCCGGTAGTTGAATCCGAGCGCCTGCTGTTCATAGACCCATGGGCCTTCCGCTGCGCGGCTCATCGCCGCCGTGTCGCGTGTAATACCATGCGAGCGTAATAGCCGCATCGTTTCTGCGAGCGCCGGATTGTTGGTCAGCGCCGCGCCACCTTCGCCGGTCGTCACGATTTTCACCGGGTGGAAGCTGAAGACGCAGATGTCGGAATAGCGGCAGTCGCCGACAGGTGCTCCGTCGTAAGTCCCGCCAATGGCGTGCGAGGCATCCTCGATCACATGAAAGTTGTAACGGGAGGCCAGTCGCGCGATCTCCTTCATATCGCAGGAGTGACCGCCGAAATGCACTGGAATCAGCACCTTGGGAAGACGGCCTTGCGCCTCGGCGTCCGCGAGCTTTGCCTCCAATGCGGCCGTGTCCATGTTGCAGCCTGAAGGTTCGACATCGACGAAGTCGACTGTCGCGCCGCAGTAAAGCGCGCAATTGGCCGATGCTACAAATGTGTTGGGTACCGTCCATGCGATGTCGCCGGGCCCGAGCCCCAGCGCGAGGCAGGCGATGTGAAGCGCCGATGTCGCGCTGTTGACCGCCACCGCCTGGTCAGCGCCCGTTACCGTGCATAGGGCCGCCTCGAAGCGTGGCACGGCGGGACCTTGCGTCAGCCAGTCCGATTTCAGCGTTTCGACAACGGATGCAATATCGTCGTCGCTTATGCTTTGCCGCCCATAGGGGATCATGCCTCGGCCCGTGCGTTATACGCAGCGATCTCCTTCGCATTCAGGAAATGCGGGTTCGTGCCGGAATTGTATTCAAAACCCTGTTCCACCGGCTTGCCGCGTTCGCCGCGCCGATTGGCCAGATAGTCGGCGTCGCCGGAGAAGAATTTGATCGTCGGACGGATCACATAGTGATCGTCGAACTCGACGGTCAGGTGGCTGTCATCCGCAGGGCACATGATCTCATGCAGCTTTTCGCCCGGCCTGATGCCGATCACTTTCGTCGGCAGGTTCGGTGCCATGGAGGCGGCAAGATCGGTGATACGGACCGAGGGAATTTTCGGCACGAAAATCTCGCCGCCCCGCATGCGTGCGAGATTGTCGAGCACGAAATCGACGCCTTCCTGCAGCGTAATCCAGAAGCGTGTCATGCGCTCGTCGGTGATAGGCAATTCCGCCGCACCCTCTTCGATTAATTTGGTGAAGAACGGCACGACGGAGCCGCGCGAGCCGACGACATTGCCGTAGCGAACGACCGAAAAGCGCGTCGGCGCGCTGCCGACCATGTTGTTGGCGGCGACGAAGAGCTTGTCGGAGGCAAGCTTCGTCGCGCCGTAGAGATTGATCGGGTTGGCCGCCTTGTCCGTCGACAAGGCCATCACCTGACCGACCTTGTTCTCGATCGCGGCCTTGATGACGTTCTCGGCGCCGTGAATATTGGTCTTGATGCATTCCATCGGGTTGTATTCGGCCGCCGGTACCTGCTTGAGCGCCGCGGCGTGGATCACGATGTCGACGCCCTGCATGGCCTGGCGCAGGCGCTCGCCATCGCGCACATCGCCGATGAAGTAGCGCATCTCGGCGCCTCCGAACTGCTGTGCCATCTCGTACTGTTTCAGCTCGTCGCGCGAATAGATGACGAGCCGGCGCGGCCGATGCCGCTCGATCAGGGTGCGGGTGAATTTCTTCCCGAACGATCCCGTTCCGCCCGTAATCAGGATCGACTTGTCTGCAATCATGGCCTCGGTCCTGCCTTTCCCGAATGATTCGCGGCGTTGCGGCGGCAGATAGTCTCACAGCCTGCCTTTGCCGACCGCTCATTCTTGCCTTAATTAGCCTTTCCGAATGGTTACCGGGCGGCGGTGCCCTGTCCCCGCTGGTGGCGAGAGCACCGGGTTAAGCCATTGATTCTATTTACTTAAGCTGTGCGAAACGGCAAGTGCCGGCGACCTTTCGGTCGCCGGCACAGTCATTTATTGCCGATTGACGGGTATGGCGCGGTTCAGCAGGCGCCCTTGCGCAGCAGCACGGCCGGCAGCGTCTTGAACATGATTGCGATGTCCTGCCAGAGCGACCAGTTCTTGACATACCAGGCGTCGAGCTGGACGCGGCGCATATAGGTCGTGTCGTTGCGGCCGCTGACCTGCCAGAGGCCGGTGATTCCGGGCTTGGCGGAGAGGTAGTATTCGGCGTCCTCGCCGTAGCGCAGGACTTCCGGATAGGTGACCGGGCGCGGGCCGACAAGGCTCATTTCGCCACGGATCACGTTCAGGAGCTGCGGCAGTTCGTCGAGGCTGGTCTTGCGCAGGAAGGCACCGACGCGGGTGATGCGGGGATCCTCGCGCAGCTTCTGGTCACGGGCCCATTCGGCGGCGCGCAGCGGATCGCTGTCCAGAATGTTCTTCAGGATCGCGTCGCCGTCCACATGCATGGTGCGGAACTTCCGGCACATGAACTCGCGGCCCTTCTCGCCGACGCGGCGGTGGCCGTA
>JAHBYM010000041.1 GCA_019635975.1 Parvibaculum sp.
GCCGCAATCCGGCCTTTATCCCGCCGGATTTGGGGTCCAGATTCTGGGGACTACGCGGGGGGATTTGGGCAACCTTGAAGAGGGGCCCGCGTCCAATCCGCGGGCCGGAGGACATGAAGCACTCCCCGGTTTCCCGGATGTCGCTTCGACAGCGGCTCTGGGTTTCTTCCCTTTTCTTCCTGCTGGTCGCGGCATGTGCGGCGCTTTCCGCCTCGCCGGCATCGGCTTCCGATGAACCGCTGCCGGAGGGTTCGCTCTCCTTCGCCTCACCCTTGTCGCCGCTTGCGCCGCAGACCTTCTGGTTCAGCACGCCGACAAGCCTGCCGGACGAGAACGCCATCGACCTGCGCCTGCATCGCGCGCTCGGCATCACGCTCTCGCCGCGCTCCGAGGCTGTCGCGCCGCGCGGCGGCGTTCATTCCAAGGGCACGCTCTCGACATCGTTGCGCTCGGCCGTCGAGCGCGCCAATGACAGCACCGGCCGCCGCCTCGAATTCAGCAAGGGCGACGTGATCCTCAACATCTCCGACACGCTCTTCCTGCGCCTCGACGAACAGGAGATCACCTATCGCGTGAGGTTTTGAGGGGAGGGGCGTTCACTCGCCGCGCCGCCGCTCCATCTCTTCCATCGTGTCGACATCCTTCAGCGCCGCGTCGTCCGGCATCGGCACTTCGCAGACGGCATCGGCATGTTCGCCAATCAGGTGCTTGGCGCCTGTGTCGCCTTTTGTCTCGGTCATCGCCGCAAACCATTCGCGGCCCCACAGGACCGGGTTGCCGCGCTTGCCGCCCACGGTCGGGACGCAGATGGTGCGGCCCTCTTCCGGGTCGAAGGCGGCGATCAGGCGGTCGAGGTGGTGGCTGCGGATGTCGGGCATGTCGCCCAGGCAGATCAGCGCCGCATCCACCTCGCCGGGCAGGCCATCTATCCCCACCCGCAAAGAGGTGCTCAGACCCTCCTTGTGACAGATATTTGACAGTATGGTGACAGCGAGCCCTTCCAGCGCCTGTTCGACCTCTGCCGCGCGGTCGCCGGTGACGACGATCACCGGGTCCGCCGACGACGCCAGCGCCGCTTCGGCGACGTGGCGGACCATCGGCTTGCCGCCTACGGCCATGGTCAGTTTGTTCGGTCCGCCCATGCGGCGCGACTGGCCGGCGGCCAGAATTATCGCGGCGACACGGGGACTTGGCGGCGTCGCGCGGGTGCCCTCGCGCGGTTGCGGGCGTGACGGGATCTCCTTCAGCAAGCCGCCGACGCCCATGGCAGCGACATCGGCCGGCGTCACGTCGAGACCGGCCAGCAACCGCGCCAGCACCCAGTCGAAGCCATTGAGCTTCGGCGAGCGGGCGCAGCCGGGCAGGCCGATCACCGGCGTTTTATCGTGCCGGGCCAACAACATAAGGTTTCCGGGGTCGACCGGCATTCCGAAATGCAGCACCGCGCCGCCGGCTTTTTCGATGCCGGCGGGCACGACGTCGCGGCGGTCGACGGTTGCCGAGGCGCCGAAGATCAGGATGGGCGAGAGGCCCGCGGCGCGCAGTTCGCCGACCGCGCCGGCCACCGCCAACTCATTGTGATCGCAGCGGATTTCGCGCGCGATCACGCTTCCCATCGCGGTGAGGCGCGCGTCGAGCACGGCGCGGCTCTTGTCCATCACGCTCCGCTTCGTGTCCGGCAGCTGCGTGGCGACGAGGCCGATGCGGTGCGGCTTGAAGGCATGCAGCACCATCGCGCTCGCACCGTCGTGTGCGATGGCGAGCGCGCGGTCGAGTTCGGCGCGCGGCACGGCGAAAGGAATTATCTTAATGGTGGCAAGCATTTGCCGCGTCGTGACGGTTTCATGGGGCGCCAGCGTTGCCACCGTGATCGCCTCGCCGATGGCGTTGATCGCGGCGATGCGCGCGGCGTCGATTTCGACGATGCCGCCGGCTTCCGCATGCAGGTTGGCGCGGCCGGTGAACGGGGCGGCGGCGCGAATGTTGTTGCCGGTCAAGGCCTTGGCGAGTGCTTCGGCCGCTTCGTCCTCCGTCACATCATCCGCTTCGAGGCGCGCGGCAATGACGGTGGCGACGCCCGCCGCTTTCAGCGCCGCGACATCGGCGGCGCTCAAGTGCCTGCCTTTCTTGAAGGTTTCGCTGCCGACCTTGCGCGAATGGGCGAGGATTGCGCCTTCGGCTTCTTCCGGTTTCATATCGCCGAAGATCATTGGCGCAAGGTCTCCGTGATCTCGGCCATGATCGAGATGGCGATTTCGGCCGGGCTCTTCGCACCGATCGACAGGCCGACCGGCCCGTAAATGCGAGCAATATCAACATCTTTGAAGCCCGCCTCCTTCAGCCGCGCGACGCGGGCCGCATGCGTCTTCTTGGAGCCGAGCGCGCCGATATAGAAGGCAGGACTTTTGAGCGCGGCCTGTAGCGCCGGGTCATCGAGCTTCGGGTCGTGGGTCAGAGTGACCACCGCAGTCCGTGTGTCGGGGGCGAGGGCGGCCATTGCCTCGTCGGGCCAGTCGTGGCGCAAGTCGATGTCCGGAAAGCGGTTTTCGGAGGCGAAGGAGGTGCGCGGGTCGATCACCGTCACGTCGTAACCGGCGAGCTGGCCCATGCGCGCCAGCGGCTGCGCGATGTGAACCGCGCCGACGACGATGAGGCGCAAGGGCGGATTGAACGGATTGAGGAACCAGTCGCCATCGGGCCCGGCGATGACAGCGGCGCGGTCGCTCGCCAGCACCTCATGCGATGCTTTAATTAACCAGTTTTCTTCCTGTTTTTCAGCTGGATAGACAAGTTTTCCGAATCCATCTGTCAAGCGCGTGGCCAGTACTGCCGGGCGCTTGGCGGCGCGGTCCTCGACCAGTTGTGCAAGGATTCCGGCGTCCATTTCAGCCCGTCACCGGTTCGACCATGACGCGGATGCGGCCGCCACAGGCCAGCCCGACCTCCCAGGCCATCGCATCGGAAACGCCGTATTCGAGGATTTCCGGTTTGCCGCTGGTCAGCGTCTCAAGGGCGCGGGTCACCACATCGCCTTCGATGCAGCCGCCCGAAACCGAGCCGACGAAGCTGCCGTCGTCGCGGATCGCGAGCTGGCTGCCGGTCGGGCGCGGCGCCGAGCCCCAGGTTTCGATGACGGTTGCGAGGGCGACCTTGCGGCCCTGCGCCCGCCAGTTGGCTGCATTCTCCAACACATTGTCGTCGCTGATGTTTTGGCTGTTCATGCGGCTTTCCTTTCGGGCTTCGGCGTGGCGGAAAGCGCCTCGATCAGCGCCGTCAGCGAGGCGATGTTGTGAACCGGACGGAACTCGTCGACATGCGGTAGCAGCGCCCTGATCCCCAATGATTTCGGTTCGAAGCGCTCGTAGCGCAAGAGGGGGTTCAGCCAGATCAGGCGGCGCGAACGGCGGCGCAGCCGCGCGATTTCGGGGCCGACGCCTTCGCCCGCATCGCGGTCGAGGCCGTCGGTCACCAGCAGAACCGTCGCGCCCTGGCCGAGCACGCGCCGGGCCCAGTCGATATTGAAGCGGCGCAACGTTTCGCCGATGCGGGTGCCGCCGTCCCAGTCTTCGACTTTCGCGGCAACCCGTGCCAGCGCCTCGTCGACATCGCGGTGGCGGAGTTCGCGGGTGACGTTGGTCAGGCGGGTGCCGAAGAGGAATATGTGGACACGGTCGCGGTCGTTGGTCAGCGCGTGCAGGAAATGCAGGAAGACGCGGCTATAGGCCGACATCGATCCGGAAATGTCGCAGAGCACGACCAGCGGCGGGCGGCGGTGACGAAAGGTCCGACGCTTCAAAGGGATGACGCCGCCGGCGCGCAGGCTCGCCCGCAAGGTGGCGCGCATGTCGATCATGGGCCCGCGGGCCGCGGGTTGCGTGCGGCGGATGCGGGTGTCGTCCTGCGTCAGGCGCAGACGGGCGATGGCCGCCCTGGCTTCGGCAAGTTCGGCGACCGACATCTGCTCGAAGTCCTTGTGGCGTAGCAACTCCTCGGCCGAGAAAGTTTCGCTGCGGTCGATTTCGATGTCGGGTTCGGCCGTTTCGCGCGGCCTTCCGTCGCCGAAAAGCGCTTCGGCGAGGCGGCGGCTTTGTTCGTCGCGGGAGGTATCGGGCGGGGTTTCGATCTCGGGCAGCATCAGCGCCATCATGCGGTCGAGCAGCTTCGGGTCGCGCCAGAAGACATGGAACGCCTGATCGAAGAGATGGTGCTGGTCGCGGCGCTTCACCAGCGTCGCATGAAGCGTCCAGTAGAAATCGGACCGCGCGCCGATGCCGGCGGCCTCGACCGCTTCGACCGCATCGAGTACCTGGCGCGGGCCGACCGGAAGCCCGGCGCGCCGCAGCACGCGAGCGAAGTGGACGATATTTTCGGCGAGCCGGCCCATGTCAGTCGGCGGCCTGCGCCGCCATCCTGATTTCTTCGAGGAGGCGGGCGGCCTCACTGCCGGCGACGCGGGCGATGTCGTCCTGATATTTCAGCAGCGCGCCCAGCGTGTCGTTGACCAGTTCCTTGTCGAGCGCGACGGCATCGAGCGCCGTCAGGGCTTCCGCCCAGTCGATCGTCTCGGCGATGCCGGGGCTCTTGTAGAGGTCGAGGCCGCGCAACTTCTGAACGAAGGCCACGATGTCGCGGGAGAGGTTGTCGGGTGTTTTCGGCGCTTTCAGTTTCAGGATTGCGAGTTCGCGCGCCGCATCGGGATAGTCGACCCAGTGAAAGAGGCAGCGCCTTTTCAGCGCGTCGTGGATTTCGCGGGTGCGGTTCGAGGTGACGATGACGATGGGCGGATGCGCGGCCTTGATGGTGCCGATCTCGGGCACCGTCACCTGAAAGTCCGACAGCACTTCCAGAAGGTAGGCCTCGAAGGGTTCGTCGGTGCGGTCGAGTTCGTCGATCAACAGCACCGGCGGGCCTTCGACGGCGGGTTCCAGCGCCTGCAGAATCGGGCGGCGGATCAGGAAGCGCTCGGAGAAAACGTCCTTGCCGAGTTCCGAACGATCCTCGACGCCTTCGGCTTCGGCCAGACGAATTTCGATCATCTGCGCCTGATAATTCCACTCATAGACGGCGGCGGCGGTGTCGAGGCCTTCGTAGCATTGTAGGCGGATCAGCCGGCGGCCGAGCGCCTCGGCCAGCACCTTGGCGATTTCGGTCTTGCCGACGCCCGCCTCGCCCTCGAGCAGCAGCGGACGGCCCATCTTGAGGGCAAGGAAAATCACGGTCGCCAGCGAACGGTCGGCGACATAGGCGCCGCGCGCCAGCAACTCGACGGTTTCGTCGATGGAAGAGGGCAGGTTCATCGTTTCAATCTATGCCCGAACGGCCGGCTCCGCAAAATCAGCCGGCCGCCGCCACGGCGCGCTTCGCCATGACGGTAATCAGATGGGCGCGGTATTCGGCGGTGCCGTGGAGGTCGGCGTTGAGGCCCTTGGCCGGTATCTTGATGCTGGCGACCGCGTCGGGCGACCAGCTTTTTGCCAGCGCGTCTTCCATTTCCTTGACCCGGAAGACGCCATCCTGACCTGCGCCGGTGACGGCTACGCGGATGCCCCATGGGCCCTTCGAGACGAAGACGCCGACCATCGCGTAGCGCGAAGCGGGGTTCGGGAACTTCATGTAGGCGGCTTTTTCCGGATGTGGGAAGGTGATCTCCTTGACGATTTCGCCGTCTTCCAGCGCCGTTTCGAACATGCCCTTGAAGAATTCGTCGGCTTCGATCAGGCGCTTCGTGGTGTGAATTTTCGCGTCGAGCGCCAGGCAGGCTGCCGGGTAGTCGGATGCCGGGTCGTTGTTGGCGATCGAACCGCCGATGGTGCCCATGTGGCGGACGGCGGGGTCGCCGATGCCTTCGGCGAGCGCGGCCAGCGCCGGGTTGTGCTTCTTCACATCGGGCGATTGGGCGACCGTCGCATGTTTCGTCGCCGCGCCGATCATCACGGCGTTGCCCTCGGCGCGGATGAAGTCGAGTTCCTTCAGGCCGCCAATGTCGATCAGGTCGCTCGGCATGGCGAGGCGCTGTTTCAGCGTCGGGATCAGGGTCTGTCCGCCGGCGAGGAGCTTCGGATCGTCGGCCTTTGCGAGCAGCGCCTCGGCTTCGGCCAGCGACTTCGGACGGGCATAGTTGAACTGGTACATCGCGTTCTCCTTATTCGGCGGCGGCGGCGCGCGGGCGGGACTGGATCGCCGCCCAGACGCGGGCAGGCGTCGCCGGCATTTCGATGTCGCGGATGCCGAGGGCATCCGTAATGGCGTTGATGATGGCCGGCGGCGAGGCAATGGCGCCGGCTTCGCCGCAGCCTTTCATGCCAAGCGGATTGGACGGGCAGACGGTTTTCGTGAAGCCGAGATTGAAGCTCGGCAAATCGTCGGCGCGCGGCATGCAGTAATCCATGTAGGAGCCGGTGACGAGCTGTCCGGATGCCGGATCGTAGACGCCGTGTTCGAGCAGGGCCTGACCGATCCCTTGTGCGATGCCGCCATGTACCTGTCCCTCGACGATCATCGGATTGATGATGGTGCCGAAATCGTCGACGGCAACGAAATTGACGATGCGCGTGACGCCTGTATCCGGATCGATCTCGACTTCGCAGATGTGACAACCGGCCGGGAAGGTGAAGTTGGTCGGATCGTAGAACGCGCCTTCCTTGAGGCCGGGTTCGATTTCAGCCGAGGGAAAGCCGTGGGCGGTGTAGGCGGAGAGCGCAAGCTGCGCCCAGGGCAACGACTTATCCGTTCCCTGCACGGTGAAGGTGCCGTTCTCGAAAACGATGTCTTCGACGGCGGCTTCCATCAGATGGGCGGCGATCTTTTTCGCCTTGGTCTCGATCTTGTCGAGGGCCTTGACGATAGCGCTCATGCCGACGGCGCCGGAGCGCGAGCCGTAAGTGCCCATGCCGAACTGCACCTTGTCGGTGTCGCCATGGACGATCTCAACCTGCTCCATCGGAATACCGAGGCGCGAGGCGACAAGTTGGGCGAAGGTCGTTTCGTGACCCTGACCATGGCTGTGGGAGCCGGTCAACACTTCGACATTGCCGGTTGGATTGACGCGGACTTCCGCGCTTTCCCAGAGGCCGACGCCCGCGCCGAGCGAGCCGACGGCGGCGGACGGCGCGATACCGCAGGCTTCAATATAGGATGAGAAGCCGAGGCCGCGCAGCTTGCCGCGCTTTTCGGCTTCAGCTTTCCGCGCCGGGAAACCCTTGTGGTCGACCGCCTTCATGGCGGCGTCGAGCGAGGCTTCGTAGTCGCCGGCGTCATAGGCCATGATGACCGGCGTCTGGTGCGGGAAGCTGCGGATGAAATTTCGGCGGCGGATCTCGGCGGGATCGATGCCGGTCTCGCGCGCCGCCGTTTCGACGATGCGTTCCACAAGATAGGTCGCTTCGGGGCGGCCGGCGCCGCGATAGGCGTCGACCGGGGCGGTGTGCGTATAGACGCCGTCGACTTCGACATAGATTGCCGGGATGTCGTATTGGCCCGAAAGCAGCGTGCCATAGAGATAGGTCGGCACCGAGGCCGAGAAGGTCGAGAGATAGGCGCCGAGATTGGCGACGGTCTTGACCCGCAGGGCGAGGAACTTTCCGTTCTTGTCGAGCGCCAGTTCGGCATGGCTCAGATGGTCGCGGCCATGTGCGTCCGAAAGGAATGCCTCGGAGCGGTCGGCCGTCCATTTGATCGGGCGGCCGACTTTCGCGGCAGCCCAGACGCAGGCGGTTTCTTCCGCATAGATGAAAATCTTCGAACCGAAGCCGCCGCCGACATCGGGGGCAATGACACGCAGCTTGTGTTCGGGCGCGACGCCGACAAAGGCCGAGAGAACGAGGCGCGCGACATGCGGGTTCTGGCTCGTCGTGTGCAGCGTATAGACGCCACTTCCCTTGTCGTATTCGCCGATGGCGGCGCGGGGCTCCATCGCGTTCGGGATCAGGCGGTTGTTGGTCAGGTCGAGCTTGACGATCTTGTCGGCTTTGGCGAAGGCGGCTTCGGTTTCGGGCTTGTTGCCGAGCTCCCATTCGAAGCAGGTGTTCCGCGGCGCTTCGGGGTGGACTTGCGGCGCCTCTTTCGACTGGCAGGCGGCAAGGGCAACGGCGGCGGGGAGCGTTTCGTAGTCGACGTCGATCATTTCGGCGGCGGAGCGCGCCTCGGCCAGCGTTTCGGCGACGACCATCGCAACGTGGTCGCCGACATAGCGCACCGTATCGAGGGCGAGGATCGGGTGCGGTCCGACCTTCATCGGCGTGCCGTCCTTCGAGCTGACGGTCCAGCCGCAGATCAGGCCGCCCAGACCGTCATCGGCGACATGCTTGCCGGTGAAGATCGCGACGACGCCCGGCGCGGCCTCTGCCGCCCTGGTGTCGATCTTGCGGATTTTCGCGTGCGCATGCGGCGAGCGCAGAAAGTACGCCCAGGTCTGGCGGGGCCGCGCGATGTCGTCGGTGTAGTGGCCGTTTCCGGTGATGAAGCGGAAATCTTCCTTGCGGCGAACCGGCTGACCGATGCCTTCGCCCGTGGCTGCGTTCGACATGGAACTCCTCCCTGAGATTCCGTGGTCGTATCGTTCAGCGCATCGCTTGCGATGCGGCGAGGATGGCTTTCACGATGTTGTGATAGCCGGTGCAGCGGCAGATGTTGCCTTCGAGCTCCTCGCGCACCGTTTTTTCATCGAGGTTCGGCTTGCGGCGGATCAGGTCGACGGCGGTCATGATCATGCCCGGCGTGCAGAAGCCGCATTGCAGGCCGTGATGTTCACGGAAGGCCTGTTGCACGGGATGCAGTTCACCGTTCTTCGCCAGTCCCTCGACTGTCACGATGTCGGCGCCTTCGGCCTGAACGGCAAGGATCGCGCAGGATTTGACCGCGCGGCCGTCGACATGCACCACGCAGGCGCCGCACTGGCTGGTGTCGCAGCCGACATGGGTGCCGGTGAGGCCCAGATGCTCGCGGATAAAATGGACAAGCAGCGTCCGCGCCTCGACATCGGCGCTTGCAGGCTTGCCGTTGACGGTCATGGCGACAACAGGCATGCGCAATCTCCCTGAATTATGTATGGCCTCGAATTCGGATTGCCGGGGGTTTTCCGCCGCGTGAGGCCGTTTGACGGAGTCTCGGCTCTCGGTCGCGCGAGGTCAAGCGCGGGCGGGCCGGATCAGAGGCCGAAGACCCAGACCAGGACGACCAGAACCAGGATGACCGCCGGGCCCCAGACCCAGGGCGAGAGGCTTAAGCCTGCCTCTTCGTCGGGGACGAGGGGTACGCCGGTCGGCGAGATCGCGTCGCTGTCCGGCGATTTGGTCGGAATGCCATGTGCCATTTCGTCGACCAGTTCGGGCAGTTCGCCGGAGGGAGCGACGATTTTCGAGCCGCCGGCGAGCGCCGAGAAATTGCCGAAGAATTCCTCGGCCATTTTCGAGGCCGTCGAGTCGATGAAGCGCTGGCCGATCTGGGCAAGCTTGCCGCCGACCTGCGCGCTGACCGAATAGGCGAGAATGGTACCGCCGCCCTCGGCTTCGGTCAGCGTGACTTTCGCCGAGCCCTTGGCGAATCCCGCCGCGCCACCATTGCCTTCGCCGGAAATCGTGTAGCCGTTCGGCGGATCAATGTCGGTCAATTTGACCTTGCCCTTGAAGCGGGCGCTGACGGGGCCGACCTTGGCCTTGGCGACCGCCTCGAACTCGTCGTCGGCGATCTTGTCGACCGATTCCGCGCCAGGGATCGACTTCAGCAGCACGTTGGCATCGTTGAGCGCCGTCCAGACGTCTTCGCGCGATGCGGGAATCCTGTACTCGCCGGACATTTCCATCGGGACGTCTCCTTGTTTACGCGGCTTCTATACGTAGGTCAGGACCAGCGTTGTGCCAAGCAGGATGGCGATCCAGAGCACCATTGAGCCGGTGGGCCATGTGCGGGCCAGAACGCCTTGGGGGCCGTGGGCACGATAGACACCGCTCAGGAAATGGTCGAGACGGCGCTGGCCGACGACTACTGTCCAACGCCATAACCCGCCGCCATAGACCGAAACGAGGCCAAGGCTGGATGCGAACAGGCGGCGATAGAGCCAATCGGTATCGAGAAGGATTGTGCGGGATCGCGCGGACCAGAAGCCGGCCTTCACCAGCAAGGCAAAAGCGAGCGCCGCAAACAGGACGAGCTGAAACTGTGTGACCAGATGCGAAAGCGTGTAGGGCTCATAGGCGACATCGTTGGGGAGCAACGCGTAGAGCGGATCGGGGTAGAGGCCGATGCCAACGGTGACTGCCGCGGCGAGTGTCATTGCGATCAGCATATGCGACGGTGCTTCCTTGGCGCGCAGTCCGCGGTCCGGCCCGAAGAAGGCGCTCAAGGGAACGCGGATAGAGCTGTGCAGAACCGCGGCTGCGTTGGCGGCAATCAACGCCAGCCAGACAAGGTAGAGGCCGCCATATCCGGCGGCGCTCAAGACCAGCGATTTCGACACGAAACCCGTGGTCGCCGGAAGGGCTGCGATCGACAGACCGCCGACGATGCAAAACAGCGCGGTCCATGGCATCTGTCGCGCGAGGCCGCCGAGATCGGACGCGCGCGACGAACCAATGCGGAAGAGGACGGCGCCGATGCTCATGAAGAGAAGCGCCTGATAGAAGATGCTGCTGAGTGCGTGGGCGATGGCGCCGTTGATGGCAAGCGGCGTACCGATGCCGATGCCGACGACCATGAAACCGAGCTGGCTGTTGAGCGCGTATGTCAGTACGCGCCGCAGCTCGTTCTCGACGAGTGCGTATGCAATGGGGAATAGAGCCATCGCGACGCCGACATAAATCAGGATCTCGGTGCCGGGAAAGCCGCGCGCGAGGGCATAGACCGCCAGCTTTGTGGTGAAAGCCGAGAGGATCACAGTGCCGGTAACGGTCGCGGCCGGGTAGGCGTCGTGCAGCCAGTTGTGCAGCAACGGGAAGGCGCATTTGATGCCGAAGGCGAGCAGGATCGCCCAGGTGGCGGCGTCGCCAAGTTCCATTGCGCGGAATGCGACGGAGCCGGTGTCGCGATAGAGAAGGATGATGCCGGCGAGCAGGATGACGCCGGACCCGACCTGGACGATCAGGTAGCGCATGCCCGCGGCATAGGCGCCCTCGGTGCGACGGGCCCAGATCAGGAAGACCGAGGCAATGGCCGTGCCTTCCCAGAAGATGAAAAGCGTGACGAGGTCGGCGGCGAAGACCGCGCCGATGGCGGAGCCCGCATAGAGCAAGGTGGCAACCTGCTGGATCGTGTCGCGGATGTGCCACGCATAAATGACGACCATCAGGGCTGCGAGCGAGAAACCGAGGCCGAAAATGTAGGAGAGCGCATCGACCCGCATAAGGCCGATATGCATGCCCATCAGGTTGAAATTTCCGTAAGTTCCGTACGGCAGGTCCCAGAACATCGCCGCTCCGGCAAACGGCGTCAGGATCATCAGAAATTGCCGCCACCGCCCGTTCGGAATGAAGGGCAGCGCGAATGCGGCGGCGACATAGGCCAGCGCGGGCGTCATGAATTCAAACATCGGCCGTCTCCCGCTCAAGGTCGGTTGCGGGATGATCTTCGACATCGGTTGACGTGGGCACATAGTAGCTTACGTCGCGCGTCAACAATGTGCGAAGGGCGAGCGCGACCAGCCCGAGCGCCACGCTGGCGGCAAGTGCGTAGAACCCGTGGAACCCTGGCAAATGCTCGAAGGCAAAGTAGCCGTGTTTGTCATAGGCAAGGTCGGCCAGCGCCGATGCGATGCAGAGCGCGGCCAGCAGCAGTATCCAGTTTCGGCCGGTCATGGCGTCGTCTCCGGCAGGATCGGAATGTGGAGCAGGAATTCGTAAAGGCCGCCGATCGCAAAGAAGAGCACGATGCAACCGATTGCCGTGACGCAGATGGGCACGAGGCAAAGGAGCGGCGCCTCCTCGATCCGGTTGTCGGGAGCCGCGGCTGCGCCCAGCGAATGCGCGGGCATTGCCGACGGTGCGGCGAAGAAGGCGCGGGCGGGGATCGGCAAGAGATAGGCGACGTTCAACAGCGAGCTCAGCATCAATACGCCAATCATCGCGACCTGGCCCGCATCGGCGCTTGCGAGCATCAAATACCATTTGCTCCATGCACCGCCCATCGGCGGCAGGCCGATGATACTCAGTGCAGCGATGGTGAAGGCGATGAAGGTGATGGGCATCTTGCGCCCGAGCCCGTCGAGTTCGCTGATCTTCGTTTTATGAGCGGCGACGTAGATGGCGCCCGCGCACATGAAGAGCGTGATCTTGCCGACGGCATGCGTGGCGATGTGCATTGAGCCGCCGATGACACCCATCTGGTTTGCGAGCGCCACGCCAAGTGTGATGTAGGAGAGTTGGCTGACGGTCGAATATGCGAGCCGCGCTTTCAGATCGTCCTTGGTCAGGGCGACGATGGAAGCAATCAGAATCGAGGCCGCGGCAAGCCACATCAGCCATTCGGCCGCGCCCGTTTTCGACAGGAAGCCGACGCCGAAGATGTAGGTGCCGACTTTCAGCATTGTGAATACGCCGGCCTTGACGACGGCGACCGCATGGAGAAGTGCGCTGACCGGCGTCGGCGCGACCATGGCGGCCGGTAGCCATCGATGGAAGGGCATCAGCGCGGCCTTGCCGATGCCGAAGGCGAAGAGCGCCAGCAAGAACGGTGCGAAGGACGGATCGAGTTTGCCATCGAGAATGCCGCCGGCGCGGAAATCGAGCGTGCCGGCAATGTTCCAGACCCAGACAACGCCGACCAGCAGGAAGCCAATCGAGGTCGTCATCAGGATTGCGAGATAGGTGCGCGCCCCGGCGCGCGCTTCCGGCGTTTCCTTGTGGGCGACCAGGGGATAGGTCGAGATCGTCAGAATTTCGTAGAAGACGAACAGCGTGAAAAGATTTGCCGAAAAGGCGATGCCGATGGCACCGGAAATAGCGATGGCAAAGCAGATGTAGAAGCGCGTCTGCTTTTTCTCGCCGGCGCCGCGCATGTAACCGATCGAGTAAATAGCGGTGACGATCCAGAGACCCGACGCCACAACCGCGAACAACATGCCGAGCGGTTCTATCGAAAAGGCGAGCAGCAGGCCGGGCATCACTTCGAAAAGTGCGATTTCGGGCCGCGCACCCGCCATAACCGGCCCGAGAAGCATCAGAACCGCGATGAATGTCGCAACGGCGGCGAGCACGCTCGCGCTGTCGCGCAGGTTGGGGCGGTTGCCGAGAGCGGCGATCAGGAAGGTGACGCCGGCCGGAATGAATATCGCGAGCAGGAGGACTGTGCCGTGGGTCATATCATGCACTCACTGCCACAACATGTTGGAGGCGCTGATCAGCGCCGTTGCCGCGCGGCTTGCGGCGGCGGTGGTGAGCGCGGCGTAGGTGCCGAAGAAGACCGAGAGCGCTGCAAGACCCCATGTCGGCAGCAGCATCCAGAGCGGCGCCTCCTTGCGTACGACGCCTTCCGGTGACGGCTGCAGATAGGCCGTCTCGACGACGCGCCATATGTAGACGATGGCAAGCAGCGACGAGGCCATGATCAGCAGCGCCACCGGCCACCAGTTCAGCTCCAGTGCCGCCAGCACTAGATACCACTTGCTGACGAAGCCGACCGTCAATGGCAGTCCGATAAGGCTCAGGCCGGCCGTGACAAAAGCCGCGGTCGTCCATGGCATATCGCGACCGATGCCGCGAAGGCCCGAAATCGAACTCGTGCCGGCCGCGAAGATGTAGCAGCCGGCGACCATGAAAAGGGCACCCTTGGTGACGGCGTGGTTGAACAAATGGATCACCGAAGCCATGAGGCCGGTATGCGAGAGGAGGGCGAGGCCGAGCAGCATGTAGCCGACCTGGGCGATGCTCGAATAGGCGAGCATCCGTTTCAGGTCGTCCTGGAACACCGCGACGATGGAGGCCGCGAACATTGCGACGATGGCCAGCGGCAACACGACATGGCGAAGCGTTGCTGCCTGAAAATCGTAGTCGAAGCCGAAAACCGTGAACATGAAGCGCAACAGCACATAGATCGCGACCTTGGTGGCGGTCGCGGCGATAAAGGCGGTCACGGCGGATGGCGCGAAGCTGTAGGCGTTGGGCAGCCAAAGATGCAGCGGGAACATCGCGAGCTTCAGCCCGACACCGATCAGGATAAAGACGAAGCCCATGCGCAGGGTGCTGCTGTCACCGTGTTCGACGATGCGTTGCGCAAGATCGGCCAGGTTCAACGTGCCCGTGACCATGTAGAGCATACCGATGCCGATAACGAAAAAGGTCGCGCCGACCGTACCCATGATCAGGTAGTTGTAGGCTGCGGTCAGGGCGCGCTTGTTGCGCTCGGCACCGGTCGCGATCAATGCGTAGGTCGAAAGCGACGAAATTTCGAGAAAGACGAATATGTTGAATGCGTCGCCCGTGATGGTGACGCCGAGAAGGCCAGTCAGGCAGAGCAGGAACGCCGAGTAAAACAGCGGCTGCCGCTCTTCGGAAATTTCGAAGGCGATGCTCGCTCGCGCGTAGGGCAGGATAAACAGGGCAATGCCCGAAACCACCATCAATACAAAGGCATTGAGAATGTCGACACGGTACTCAATGCCGAATGGCGGCGCCCAGTTGCCCATTCGATAGGAAATGGTTGCGCCGTCCAGCGTGGCGATGAAGAGAGACACCGAAACGGCAAAGGTCAACACGACCACTGCCATTGTCAGCGTCCAGGAGCGCGTGCCCCGGCCCAGTACGGCACATATCGGTGCGGCAAGCATCGGTAGAACGACCTGCAACGCCGGCAGGTTTGCCTCAATCATGGCCAGCATCAACGTTCGCCCCCGATAGCGGCGTCCATTTCATGCTCCAGTGCGATGATCTCGTCTTCCTCGACCGTGCCGTAGGTTTCGCGAATGCGCACAACAAGCGCCAGCGCCAGCGCCGTCGTCGCGATGCCGACGACGATCGCGGTCAGAATCAGGACATGCGGCAGCGGATTTGAGTACACGGCGTCGGGATCGTCGGTGAGAATGGGCGCTGTGCCGCCGACGATTTTTCCCGTCGAGACGTAAAAGAGAAAGACGGCGGTCTGAAAAATATTGAGCCCAACAATCTTTTTGACGAGATTGCCGTAGCTCACAGTGATGTAGAGGCCCGTCATCATCAGGACCACAAACATCCAGTAGTTGTAATGCGTCAGGACGAACCCGAGGTCGAAGAGAAGCTCCTCCATTACCAATCCTCGTCCTTGATCGGCGGATTGTGCGAGGCGAAGGCGACGAAGATCGCCATCATCACGGCGGCGACCGTCATGCCGACACCAATTTCGACGATGACGATCCCCCATTCCTGTGCGTGTGGAGGGTCGGCGGCGAGTGCGTTGTAGCCGAGATACGCGTCACCCAGCAGCATGGTGACGACGCCCGTGCCCGCGAATATCAGGACGCCGGTGGCGGAGAGGATGAGCAACAGGCGGGGAGGCAGAATCTCGGTCATGGCCTCGATGCCAAAAACCAGTGCGTAGAGAATAAAGGCGACGGCGAAAATAACGCCGGCCTGGAAGCCGCCGCCCGGACCGTATTCGCCGTGGAATTGCACGTAAAGCGCGTAGAGCAGAATTGGCGGTATCAGCAGCTTCGAAACGACGCGAAGGATCGAATGATGTTCCATGTAATCAATCCTTCTTTCGCTCGCCGGCCACGTTGTCGTGACGACCCGACCGCCCGCCTCCGCCCAGCAGGAGCAACACCGCGATGGCGGCGGTGAAGACCACGACAACTTCGCCCAGCGTGTCGAAGCCGCGATAGCTTGCAAGCACGGCGGCCACGGCATTGGGGATGCCGATTTCAACCGGTGTTTGCTCAAGGTAGTAGGGCGCGACATGGGTCTGCACCGGATTGTC
This sequence comes from Parvibaculum sp., assembly GCA_019635975.1. Classification (GTDB taxonomy): domain Bacteria; phylum Pseudomonadota; class Alphaproteobacteria; order Parvibaculales; family Parvibaculaceae; genus Parvibaculum. The sequence goes on from JAHBYM010000041.1 coordinate 15,877, forward strand.
GGCCGCGCCGAATGGCGGCATGTCGAGTGTGCCGTAGATCAATGCGGCGCCGGTGATCGCGCACACCAGCAGCGGCAGAAATGGCGAATGCGTAACGGGTTTTTCCTCCCGCACGGTGAGGGCCAGCGTGCCGAGCATCAGCACCGTCGAGATGCCGGCGCCGACCGCCGCTTCGGTGAAGGCAACGTCCATTGCATCGAGCGTTACGAAGAGGCCGGCCGACAGCAAGCTGAAGACGCCCGCCAACATGGCGATGGCAAACAGGTTGCGCAGCCGCGCGATGGTAATGGCGATCAGCACCAGAAAGAGAAACAGGAGGATGTCGATGATGGCGATGCCAATAAGCCCGGCGCTCATGATTTCGTCTCCCTGCCAAGAACGTCGGCGGATTGGTTCTTTCGGAGGTTGAGGGGGCGCAATCCGGCCGTGAAGGCCGCGTTGGCGACGGCATGGGTTGCCGTCGGGCTGGTAACAAAGAGAAAGAGGCCGATCAGGAGAAGTTTGAGAGACGCCTGCGTGAGCCCGGCCTGCAGAATCATGCCGAAGACGATCAATTCGGCACCGATGGTGTCGATTATGCCGGCGGCATGAACGCGCGCCCAGACGTCGGGAAGGCGGATCATGCCGAGCGCGCCGATCAGCAGGAAGGCGAGGCCGACCGCGAAGGAAATACCGCTCGCAATGTCGCGAATGAGGTCGAGCGTGATGTCCATGATCACTCCTCGGCCAGCGGTGAGCGACGGCCGAGTGCGCGATAGCGGAAGAATTTCAGAATTGCGATCGTCGCAACGAAATTTATCAGCGCATAGAGAATGGCGATGTCGAGAAAATCGGGGCGTTCGGTGATGAAGCCCAGAAGGCCGAGGAGCAGCACCGTCAACGTGCCGAACGTGTTGACCGCCAGGACGCGATCATAAAGGGTCGGCCCCGCAAAGAGACGGATCAGCACCATCATCATGGCGACGAAGAGCGCGGCAGCCGTTGCAAGTAACATCGTCATTTCATCGCGCCTCGATTTCGGCAACGCGGCGGCCCATTTCGGCAAAACCATCGGCATCCGCCGCGCTTTCCGTCAGCGCGTGAACGAGAAAGAGACCGGGCCGCGTTTCGATGGTGACGGTGCCGGGGGTCAGCGTGATCGAGTTGGCGAAGATGACGTGGCCCATATCGGTTTTCTGAGCGGCCGGCACGGCGATCAGCTGCTGATGAAGCGCCATTTCGCGGGCCACAATGATCCTGGAAACCGCCATTGCCGACTTGAAGATTTCGCCGCCCAGCCAGCCCCAATAGAGCAGCAGCGCGGGGCGCAGCTGGATCGGCACTGCCTCATCGTCCAGCAGTTTCATCCGGAAGGCCAGGTAGAGCGTCAGCAGGCAGGACAAGACGCCCAGCATCAGCAGGAACGGCTTGAAAAATCCGGACAGTGTCAGCCATAGGGCGAACAACGCCACCGACAGGCCGATCGCTTTTGCCATACTTCCCCCTGCTTGCTGACGGTCGGGCCACAGAAGCCCTTTGGCTGCCCGGCTTCGGAACAGAAGCCGCACACCTTCGAGGGCAGATGAGGACATCCATCCGCCAGCAGGGCCAGAATCCCTCGTGAGGCGGCCAATATGCAATGCGGCGGCGGGCAAGGGCAAGGAAGACCGGTGCAACGCGGTCAAAAATCCGGCCTTTTGGCCCGCTTTCAATGCTTAACCGACACTGTTATAGTCAATAACTCAAAATGGGGGGTCCTGGGGAGGAACCACGGACCAGTGAGAAATTCCAGAGCGGCCAATACTTGAGGCCATTTCAGTTTTGACCGTCTGGATGTCGATCGTGGTGGGGATGGAAGAGCGGTTCGAAATCTCGGCGGATTCGGTCGGTGTGTCGTTTGAAGTCACCGGCGTAGTCAAGTGGTTCGATGCGGTCAAAGGGTACGGCTTCATCATCCCCGATGACGGGCGCGACGACGTGCTCGTACATTTGTCCTGTCTCAAGCAATTGGGAATCGAGACGCTTGAGGAAGGTGCGACGGTGACGTGCGAAGTTGTACGCCGTCCAAAGGGCAATCAGGCCGTCCGCGTGATCGATGTCGACGAGACGACCTCGGTGAAGCCTGCGGGCGCCGCAACGCGACCGGCCAATCGCTCGGCGATGTCGGGTGTGGTGCCGATCGGCGATTTCGAGACGGCGATCGTCAAATGGTTCAATCGGGCGCGTGGCTACGGGTTTGTGACGCGTGGCGAGGGTACGCCGGATATCTTTATTCATATGGAGACGCTGCGACGGCATGGCATCCGCGATTTGCTGCCCGGCCAGCAGGTCCAGGTCCGTTTCGGGGAAGGCCCAAAGGGCCTGATGGTCGCCGAGGTCGCGCCGGATACGCCATCCGGCGACTGATGCCGGCACTTAAATATCTGGCGATTGCGCCGTCGCGCCGACCCCTTTGGGGTGGCCGTTCAGTTGGGTAAATCAACGGCAATATGACCGACAGCGAAGATGACAATCCGCCGGCGGGCTTTGTGGCGTCGACCGGCAGGGGTCCATACACGAGCCACAACGGCCCGTTCTTCCACAAGGTAACCGATGAGGGATTTGTTCATGGCATCCGTGTCCGGAAGCGCCACTGCAATTCGCGCGGGATCACGCATGGCGGCATGCTGATGGCTTTTGCCGACGGCCTTCTGGGTACGGCGGTCTGGCGCGAGACCCAGACGGTCGCATTGACGGTGCGTATGAACAGCGACTTTCTTTCGTCGGCGCGGCCTGGCGAATGGCTCGAAGGGATGGCGCGCGTCACACGGGCGACGCGATCGGTCGCGTTCTGCGAAGCGGAACTCTATGTGGGAACGAGGCCGGTGCTGAAGGCAACAGGGGTCTTCAAGTTGATGCAACGGCACAAGGAAAAAGCCTAGGATAGATGTTCTGGGCAGTTGCCGGACGGTGCGTGCCCGGTGTAAGGCAAGCCGGATCGGGCAGCTTCGTGCTCGCTGGATATG
>JAHBYM010000042.1 GCA_019635975.1 Parvibaculum sp.
TGTTCGCAAGCCGCGCCGATGTAACAAATCCGGATGGCTTGCTCAAGCTGCAAATTGAGGCGGTACGGGGGTTTAGCGGAAACCGATCAAATCCCGTCGCCGTCCAGATTGGCCGGCAGGTGGATGCCGCACTCGTCCTTGTCGCGGCCGACCCAGCGGCCGTCACGATAGGAACCGCCTTCCGGCACACGCTCGGTGCAGGGCATGCAGCCGATGGAGAGATAGTTGTCCTTGACCAGCGGATGGCGCGGCAGCTTGTGCGCATCGACATAGGCGTCGAGCTCCGCCTCGCCCCAGAAGGCCAGCGGGTTGATTTTAAAGCGGCTTCCGGCGGCGGACCCCGGCTCGCCGGTGCCGCGCACGCGCTCTTCCTCGATCGGGTCCATGGTCGCGCGGGTGGAGGTCTGGAAGCGCTTCCGGCCGGTGATCGAGGCGTCGAAGCCTTTCAACGCCCGCTCCAGCGGCAAAACCTTGCGAACATGGCAGCAGGCATCGGGATCGCTGTTCCACAGGCCGCCATTGGGATCTTTCGCGGCAAGGTCGGCCGGATGCGGACCGACGGCGCGCAGATCGGTCAGGCCGAGCTTCTCCTGAAGGCGGTCGCGATAGCGCAGCGTTTCGCCGAAAAGCTTGCCGGTGTTGAGAAAAATCACCGGCGTCGCCGGATCGATCTCGGCGACCATGTGAAGGAGCACGGCGGACTCGGCACCGAAGGACGAGACCACGGCGATGCGGCCGGAAAACTCGGTGCGGATCATCTGCTCAAGCAGCGCCTGGCCCGTAAGCCCTTGATGGGCCTCGCGCAACGCGGTCAACCGCGGCGAAACGAGCGTCGGCGCGTCCATGATCGCGGCGCGGCTTTCGGTGACTGCGGCGGCGCGGGGACGCCGGCTCAAATCCAGTGCCGTCATGGCAACCAGCCTTTCTCTTCGATATAGGCATCGACACGGCGGCCGACATCGGCCGCTTCGAGACCCTGCATGCGCCAGGTTTTGCGCTGCCGCCCCAACTCGTCGAGACGCCCGGCCCATTCGGACCCGAACAACCCCTCCAGATGCCGCCGCAACCGCCGAGACAGCCCCGGCACCTTGCCGCCCGTCGAAACGGTGATCGTCAGGTCGCCGCGCCGCATGACCGACGGCACGTGGAAGTCGCAGAGCGGCTTCACATCCTCGGTATTGACCAGCGCGCCAGCCGCCCGCGCCTGCCCGGCCAGCGCGACGCTTTCAGCATCGCCCAGACCCGCGATAAACACGACGCGAGCGCCCCGGAATGCCTCGCCCGTGGGCCGCGCGCCCTTGAGGCGCTTCCCGGCCTGCTTGACGAGCGCAGGCGTGGGCGACCCGGAATAGACCTCCAGATGAGCCGCGCCCGAGGCATCGAGCGCCGCAAGCCGCCTTTCGGCCAGCTCCCCCTCACCGACGAGCATCGCCTTGAGGGAGCCGAGATCGAGCATGACTGGAAACACGGTGCGCACCTCCGGCGGCAGCAAGCCTTCCAATTCCCGTTAGAGATAGCGATTGTGCCGAATAATTCAACTTAAGTCCGTATAATTCTATAATTCACACAGATATGAATGTAGAACAATAAAAAAGGGCTCCGGATGGAGCCCCTGCCGAAACGAAATAGCTGAATGATTTCAATCCTGTCGCTCACCCGCCTCGATGCTGGAAACGATCGAGGTGATCGAGACGGCGACGCGTTCGCCCTTGACCACGATCTCGCCGCGCGCGATCGGCACGTTGTTGGCGAGCACCCAGACTTCCTCGTCCTGGACGGTGCCAAGCTCGATGACCGCACCGCGCCCCATCCGCAGAAGCTGATGGATCGGCAGCGTCGTCCGCCCGAGAACGACCGAGATTTCAACGAAGACATTGTTGACCGAATTCACGCGCAACCCCACTTGACCCGGGGAGCCGAAAGGGCCCCAAGTGCTTTACCGGACTACCAAATTGCCATGCTAGAGTTACCCGATGGTTAAGCCCCTGCCGCTCCCCGACACGATCCCGCAAGACGTCGAATGGCGTGTTGCGGATGCGCCGGTGCCTTACGAAATGGCGGTGGCGGAGATGGAGGCCAGGGTCGCCGCAATCGCCGAGGGAGCCGCGCCGGAGCTCGTCTGGCTGCTCGAACACCCGGCGCTCTATACCGCCGGGACCAGCGCCGACGAGGCCGATCTCATTGATCCCAAACGCTTTCCTGTCTTCAGGAGCGGGCGCGGCGGGCAGTACACCTATCACGGGCCAGGCCAGCGGGTGGCCTATGTGATGCTCGACCTGAAGCGGCGCAAGCCCGATGTCCGCGCCTATGTGCAGGACCTCGAGGCCTGGCTGATCGCCACGCTGGCGCGCTTCGACGTGACCGGCGAGACGCGGCCCGACCGCGTCGGCGTCTGGGTGCGGCGGCCGGAACGCGGGCTGACGGCGGAAGACAAGATCGCCGCCATCGGCGTGCGGCTGCGAAAATGGGTGACGTTTCATGGGGTTAGCCTCAACATCGACCCAGACCTCGATCATTTTTCGGGGATCGTGCCGTGCGGGATCGCACAACACGGCGTCACCAGCCTCGCCGATCTCGGCCGCGAGGCGACGATGGCGGACGTGGACGCCGCGCTGCGCGAAACCTTCGGCGAGGTCTTCGGCGGGCGCTGAACAAGTCCGTAGACGGATGGTTGCGGGGATAATCCGGAGTTTCGTTGTGACCTGAAGGACTTCGCCGCCCGAACGCAGATTCCGCGCGAGGAACTGTTACACGATTGTCAAAAATCTGTCACAAACCGCGAAAACAAATATCCGTATACGGATTGATGGAGGTCTTATCCTCGGGTTTATCCCCGCTTTGACACGCCGCGCCGGCCGATGGCGAAAAAGCGGGGACAAGTTTTTCTGCACGGAAAGGCAAAAATACTTATCCCCGGTTTTGGCGTGAATTCGTGAGAGACACCACCCTCCCCCTGTGGGAGGGTGGGAACGAAGCATCGAAATCGGACACACCCATGACCCTTACCCTCTACTACCACCCGCTTTCGAGCTTCTGCCAGAAAGTCATGGTGGCGTTCTACGAAACAGGCATTCCCTTTACGCCGCGCTTCATCGACTTCTCGAAGGAAGAGGATCGCGCGGCGCTCTCCGCGCTCTGGCCCGTGGGACAGTTCCCCGTAATCCGCGATGAGGCGCGCGGGCGGACGATCCCGGAATCGTCGCTCATCGTCGAACATCTCGCGCTCAACTTTCCCGGCGGCGCGAAATTGCTGCCGCGCGACGCGGGCGCTGCCTTCGAGACGCGCTACTGGGACCGACTGTTCGACCTGCATGTAAACCAACAGATGCAAATTGCGATGGCCGAGCGCCGCAAGCCGAAAGACAAGCGCGACGACGCCGCCGCGAAACGCGCCGCCCGCCAGATCGGAACAGCCTACGGGCTGCTCGAAAAACACATGACGGGGCGCGAATGGGCGGCGGGCGAAGATTTCTCGATGGCCGACTGCGCCGCCGCGCCCGCGCTCAACTATGCCAAGCTGATCGTGCCCTTCGGCGAACACGCAAACGTCGCCGCTTATCACGAGCGGCTCGCGAAGCGCCCCTCCTTCGCCCGGGCATTGAAGGAGTCCGAACCCTGGCTGCACTTTCTGGCAACGGAGTAAAATGTCTTCTTCCTGCCTCCCTGTTGCGGGAAGTGGAAAGGTCAAGAAAATCTGCGACTTTCGTTGTGCTATGACGGCACTGGCTTCGGCCCCCAGAGCGCCATGACGATGAGGCCGAGGCCGGCGGCGACGGCGGCGAGCCAGACGATGGCGCCGATGACCGGGATCGAGATGCCGACCCAGAGCAGGGCCGCCGCCAGCACGATGCCGACGACAAGGCCGAGCGCGCCCTCGCCCGCCGAGCCGATGCGCGCCGCGATGAGCCCGCCAAGCGCTGTGAGCGCCGCGACGAGACCGAAGACGATGCCGAGCGGATAAAGCAGCATCAGCAGGAAGGCGACCGGCAACCCGACCAGCGTGATCGCGGTGGCGACCGCCAGAACCGGCACACCGACGAGCCAGACAAAACCGAGGCCGAGCGCCTGCCACGGCTCGGCGACGGCGGCATCGCGCATGCGCGCCGCAGCACCCGGCGCGATGAGGCCGAGCAGCAAAGCGAGCCCGCCGAACACGACCGCGCCACCCGCCGACATGTGATAGCCCGGCGCCGAGAGGCCGCCGCCACGTTCGCGCATATGGCTGTCGCGCCAGCGTTCGCGCGTGTCGTCGCGCGCCACCGTGTCGCGGCCGATGCGGAAAGCATTGCCGTTGACCTCGCCCTTGACGACGGCGCCCTTGTCGATCCGCGCGGTCGAGGCCGAGAAATAGTCGAGGTCGCCGTCGATGCGCGCATCCGGCCCAAGCGACAGCTCGACGCCGTAGAAGGTGACGTCGCCCTTCACATGGCCGTTGATGAGCGCTTCCTGTCCGCGGATCGAGAGATCGCCTTCGAGCTCGCCCTCGATCGCCGCGCGCCGCGCCGCGATCCAGGCATCGCCCTTCACATGCGCATCGCGCGTGAGGATCACGATCTGGCCGGCCGCCGTCAGCGCGCCGTCGATCCGGCGGTCGATGGTGAGTTCTTCCGCCGCCGCGAAAACATCCTTGCCGCTGACCCACTCGACCGCGCGGCCCGAAGCGGGCTCCGCATGGGCGGCGGCAAGCGTCGTCACGGCAAACAGGCAAGACAGGATCGCGGTTCGCATGGCCTCTCCTCGCATTTTCCTTCAGCCCCGGAGAGGACTATAGCGCGGGAATGTGGCAGGCGCATGGGGCGGGACGCGCGAGGCAGCGGGCGCGGCCCCCCGCCCCAAACGGCCAAACGGCCATTTGACCCTCCCCGAGGGGAGGGTGAGAAGCAAAGTCGTGCCCGCCCCCTACGCGAATTCCATGATCACCGCGTCGACCGCGAGGCTGTCGCCCGGCGCGGCGTTGACTTTTTCGACGGTGCAGTCGAATTCGGCGCGCAGGATGTTTTCCATTTTCATCGCCTCGACGACGGCCAGTGCCTCGCCGGCCTTGACCTCCTGGCCTTCGCTGACGTGAATGGCTTTCACCAGACCGGGCATCGGGCAGAGCAGAAGTTTCGAGGTGTCGGCCGCGATCTTTTCCGGCATCAGCGCGTTGAGGCGATGGCCCAGTTCGGTGCGGACGACCGCATGGGCCGACGCACCGCGATAGCGCAGAATGTAACCCTGCTTGGCGCGGACGATTTCGACCGTCATGGGCACGCCGTCGACCTCGCCGCGGAAGACGGCCTGCCCCGGCACCCACTGGCTGCGCACCAGATGGCTTTCGCCCTTCGTGCCCTTGTCGTCGAGGAAGATGACGCGCAGCGCACCGTTCGCGTCTTCCGCCGTCACGCGCTGGTTCCAGTCGCCGACCGAGACGACCCACTCCGAAGGGAGTTTGCGCGGGCGGCCCGAAAGCTGGCCGGAAATCTGCACCGCGCGCGCCGCATGGATCGCGTTGATGTAGACGGCGATGGCAGCAAAACGCACCGCGCGCTCATCCGCAAGCGGAACGCCGTGGAAGCCGTCCGGATATTCCTCGGCGATGAAACCGGTGGTGATGTTGCCGGAGCGGAACCGCGGATGCTCCATGATCGCATTGACGAAGGGAATGTTGTGCTGGATGCCCTCGATGTGGAACTCGTCCAGCGCCAGCGCCATGCGGTCGATGGCGGCGAGACGGTCCGGCCCATGCGTGCAGAGCTTGGCGATCATCGGATCGTAGAACATCGAAATCTCGCCGCCTTCATAGACGCCGGTGTCGTTGCGCACCGTGAGGCCGTTTGCCGTGCCTTCGGCCGGCGGCCGGTAGCGCACGAGACGCCCGGTGGAGGGCAGGAAGTTGCGGTAGGGGTCTTCGGCATAGACGCGGGACTCGATCGCCCAGCCTTTGATCTTCACATCCGACTGCTTGATCGCGAGCTTCTCGCCGGCCGCGACGCGGATCATCTGTTCGACAAGGTCGATGCCGGTGATGAGCTCGGTGACGGGATGCTCGACCTGGAGGCGCGTGTTCATTTCGAGGAAATAGAAATTGCGGTCTTTATCCACGATGAATTCGACCGTGCCCGCGCTTTCGTAGTCGACGGCTTTGGCCAGCGCTACCGCCTGCTCGCCCATCGCCTTGCGCGTCGCCTCGTCGAGGAATGGCGACGGCGCCTCTTCGACGACTTTCTGGTTGCGGCGCTGGATCGAGCATTCGCGCTCCATCACATAGATCGCGTTGCCATGCTTGTCGCCCAGCACCTGGATTTCGATGTGGCGCGGCTGCGTGACGAATTTTTCGATGAAGACGCGGTCGTCGCCGAATGAGGATTTGGCTTCCGACATCGAGGAGGTGAAGCCGTCGGCGACTTCCTTTTCCGACCAGGCGATGCGCATGCCCTTGCCGCCGCCGCCAGCCGACGCCTTGATCATCACCGGATAGCCGATCTCGTTGGCGATTTTCGTCGCTTCCGCCACGTCCTTGATCACGCCGAGATAGCCCGGCACGGTGTTGACCTTCGCGGCGTTGGCGAATTTCTTCGACTCGATCTTGTCGCCCATCACCTCGACGGCCTTGATGTTGGGGCCGATGAAGGCGATGCCGTTGTCGGCGAGCGCCTGCGCGAATTTCGAATTCTCCGACAGGAAGCCGTAGCCCGGATGCACGGCTTCCGCGCCCGTCTCCTTGCAGGCGGCGATGATTTTTTCGATGACGAGATAGGATTCGGATGCCGGCGCCGCGCCGATGGCGACGGCTTCATCCGCCATCTCGACATGCAGCGCGTCCTTGTCGGCGGCCGAATAGACCGCGACCGTCGCAATGCCCATCTTCTTCGCCGTCTTGATGACGCGGCAGGCAATTTCGCCCCGGTTGGCGATCAGAATTTTCTTGAACATCAGCGGTGACCTTGCGAAGCGGAGGCGAACAAAAGCCCCTCCCCCTTGCGGGGAGGGGTTGGGGTGGGGGGTCTCTTCGGAAAAACAGCCGCAACCTCACAAGCCCCCCACCCGGCACGCTGCGCGCGCCGACCTCCCCGCGAGGGGGAGGCGAAAGTTGTCAAGGCACGGTCCATCCCCATCCTCACAACGGAATGTTGTCGTGCTTCTTCCACGGATTCTCGAGCTCCTTGTGGCGGAGGAGCGCGAGCGCCCGCGCGATGCGGATGCGCGTGGAATGCGGCATGATGACTTCGTCGATATAGCCGCGTTCGGCCGCGACGAAGGGATTGAGGAAGCGGTCTTCGTAGGTTTTGGTGTGGGCGGCGATCTTGTCCGGGTCGCCGATATCGGCGCGGTGGATGATTTCGACGGCGCCCTTCGCGCCCATCACCGCGATTTCGGCGGTCGGCCAGGCATAGTTGATGTCGCCGCGGATATGCTTCGACGCCATCACGTCATAGGCGCCGCCATAGGCCTTGCGCGTGATGACGGTGACTTTCGGCACAGTGGCTTCGGTATAGGCGAAGAGAAGCTTGGCGCCATGCTTGATGAGGCCGCCATATTCCTGGCTCGTGCCCGGCAGGAAGCCCGGCACGTCGACGAAGGTGACGATGGGAATGGAGAAGCAATCGCAGAAGCGCACGAAGCGCGCCGCCTTGCGGCTGGCATCCGAGTCGAGCACGCCCGCCAGCACCATCGGCTGGTTGGCGACGATGCCGACGGTGCGGCCCTCGATGCGCGCAAAGCCGGTGACGATATTCTTCGCAAAGCTCTCCTGGATTTCGAAGAAGTCGCTTTCGTCCACCACCTTCAGGATCAGCTCCTTCATGTCATAGGGCATGTTGGGATTGGCGGGGATCAGCGTGTCGAGCGAATTCTCGACGCGCTGCGCGTCGTCGAAGAAGGGGCGCTCCGGCACTTCGTCGCGGTTGGAGGACGGCAGGAAGTCGATAAGACGGCGGATCTGCGTCATCGCGATCACGTCATTGTCCCAGGCGCCGTCGGCGACGGAGGATTTGGTGGTGTGAATGGAAGCGCCGCCGAGCTGTTCCGACGTCACGGTTTCGTTGGTGACGGTTTTGACGACATCGGGGCCGGTGACGAACATGTAGGAGGTGTCGCGCACCATGAAGATGAAGTCGGTCATGGCCGGCGAGTAGACGTCGCCGCCGGCGCAAGGGCCCATGATGACCGAGATTTGCGGAATGACGCCCGACGCCATGACATTGCGCGTGAAGACTTCGCCGTAGCCCCCGAGCGCATCGACGCCCTCCTGGATGCGCGCGCCGCCGGCGTCGAACAACCCGATGATCGGAGCGCCGGTCTTCAGCGCCATGTCCTGGACCTTGGTCATCTTCTTCGCGTGGCTGCGCGACAGCGAGCCGCCGAACACCGTGAAGTCCTTGACGAAGAGATAGACCGGGCGGCCGTTGACCGTGCCCCAGCCGGTGACGACGCCGTCGCCCGGGATCTTCTGCTTCTCCATGCCGAAATCGTGGCAGTCATGTTCGACGAACATGTCGAACTCCTCGAAGGAGCCCTCGTCGAGCAGCAGCTCAATGCGCTCCCGCGCCGTCAGCTTGCCCTTGGCGTGCTGCGCGTCGATCCGCTTGCGGCCGCCACCGAGCCGCGCGATCTCGCGCCGCTCCTCAAGCCGACGAAGAATGTCCTTCATACCACCCCCTGAAACCGGAGAATTCGCGCCGTCGAACGGAGAAAAACCCCCGGCGCCAAAAGTGTCGCAAACAGGCCGTTGCGGGCTTTGAATAGCACCGAAATCTCCTTTTTGCCAATGGCTTGGCCGCCATTCCAAAGGGCGGGGTTTACGTTACGTCAGAGAGCAAATCGAGGAAACGGCTGGTTTCGCCGAGCTCGGCGCGGCGGCGCGCGAGACGCGCCTCCTCCTCCGCGTCGCGCCCCGAAATCTCCATCTGCCAGGTCTCGTCGAGATGCGCGGCGGCGAAGGCGCCCGCTACATCGAGACGGCGTTCGAGGAGCGCCAGCCCGATGACGGCCGAGCCGGTCAGCGTGACCGCATTGTGGAGCGCGGCAAGGCGGAAATGGTCGAGCCCTTCGAGTGCCCGGCCATAAGCGGCGAGCGCCGCGTCGTCCTGCGCGACATGGACAATGCCGGTGGTGACCTTGAGGCGGATGCCATGCGCTTTCGCCGCCCATGCGAGCAGCGGCTCCCATTCGGCGGCCTGGCGCGCAACGAGAGCGTCCGGCGCCTCGGCGCGGTAGCACAGGAGATCGGTGCCGGCGAAATTGACGATCTCGGCAATGACGGCAGCGCGGCGCGGCTTGACCAGGTCGAGCGCGGTGTTGGCGAGCTTGGTCAGCCACATCGAACGCGGGTCGATATATTCGCCCTGCCCGGCCCACTCCGCCGCCATCGCGCGGGCAAGCGCCGCATACGGCACGGCAAGCACCTGTTTCGACGGCGTCTTGACGGCGCGTCCGTCGAGCAGGATCGCATATCCGCCTTCCACCTCGCCCGCCTGCGCCTCCTTGTAGAAACGCTTCGGCAGACGTGGGCCATCGCGCCCCGGATGCGGCGGCTGTTCGTCCAGTGTGCGGTTGCGCGCCAGATCGAAAATGGCGGCGGTCTCTTCCTCGCCGCTCATCGTCCGAAAATTCCACGCACGGCGCCGCCGATGCCCTTGGCGGCGTCTTCCGCCGCGCCGCCGATGGCGCCGCCGACATCCTTGACCGTGCCGCCGACGCCACGCGACTCTTCCTGTGCGGCTGCCGCCGCCGCGCCGCATTCGCCGCCGCCGGCAACCGAACCCGCGCCGGTGCTCATCAGCGGCAGCAGCGCACCGACACCGCCGGTCAACGCCGCACCGCCCACCGCCGTCGCGATGCCGGTCGCCGCGCTGGTGCGATCGAGACCGGCGGACGGCGCGTTGAGCGGACCCGACAGGCGCACCGGGAAGGCAAGGCTGAGCAGGCTCGCCTGCTTCGGCTTCGGTTTGAACAGCAGGTCGAGCCGCTCGCGGCCGAGATCGACGGTGCCGGAGCCGGTGGTGACGAGCGTGTCGGTTTCAAGCGCCAGCGCCTTCGACGTGCCGACGCCGCCGGCGAATTCGAACGCGCTGATGGCGCAGACAAGCTTTGCCCGGTCGCCGGTCTTGCCGCCCGGCGCGAGCACATTGACGAGATCGTCGGAAACGACGGCAAAGGCGCGCGAATTGATCGTGCCTTCGCCGATCGCGAGATTTGTCTGCCCCCCGAGCGACGCGGCAATCGCGTGCAGCGAGTTGCCGCGCCCATTGAGCTTCGCGCCGAAATCGGCCCGCGCTGTCAGCATGGTGGTCAGGTCGAGATCGGCAAGGAGACGTCCGAGATCGAAATTTGTGGCGCCCGCATCGACCGACACCGACTTCGCCTTTCCATCGGCGGCAAGCGTGAGTTTCAGCGGCGTGTCGCGATAGGCGGCCGTGAGCGGCGCCGACAGCTTGCCGTTGGCGATTTTCACCGGCAGCTTGATGTCGGCGAGAACGAGCTTGCCGTAATGCAGCGCGCCCAGCGCAAAGGTAAGGTCGGCGTCGAGCGCTTCCAGCGCGTCGAGCGGCAGCGGATCGCGGCTGAAGACCGGTCCGCCCTTGCTGCCGGACGCGCTGCCGCCGCCAAGGAACGGCGTCACGTCGAATTTCGGGCTCGACAGCGCGCCGGTGAGTTTCGGCCGTCCAGAAAGATCGAGCGCGAGGTCGCCACCGACGCTGGTGCCGGCGACATCGAGCGAGGCATTGTCGAGCGCCATGCGGGCGGCATCGCCCGAGACATCGGCGGAAAAGGCGACCGCCGAACCGTTGACCTTGCCGCCGACAACGGCATGGACGCCGGCGCCTTTCGGCTGCACCGTCACCTCATCGAGCGTCGCCTCCGTGACCTGGCCGGTCGCGCCGTCGCGATAGGCGATCTTGATGGCGGAAAGCGCGACCCGCGGAATGCCGGCAAGCGACATGCCGCCGCCCTCGCCGGCCGGCGCGGGCGCGGGTTGCGCATCGCCGAACTCCCAATTGCCGCGGCCCCGGCGATCAGTCTCGAGATAAATGTCGGCGCCGCTCAACTTCACTTCGCGCAGATCGACATTGCCCGACAGCAGCGGCAGCAGCGCCAATTGCAGGCCAAGCTCGTCCGCCGTCAGCATTTGCGGCCGCGTGCCCCAATCGGCATTGCCGAAACTGACCTTTTCGGCAACCAGCGTCGGGAACAGCGAAAAGCCGATATGGAGTTCGCCGCCGATTTTCAGCGTGCGGCCAGTGGCGTCCTTGGCCGCCGCCTCGATCTGCGGCGCGAAGCGGCCGAGATCGACGAAGGTCAGCGCATAAAGCGCGCCCGCCAGAAGCAGCGCGACGACGACGATGAAACGCAGCAATTTTCTCATGGTTCCCGTCTCCCGTGAACCGTTGCTTCCCGGACGACTCCCGAACCCTCGTCCCACAGCGCGTCGAGCGCGGGCGCCAGCGCCGCGAAATCCGACAAGACGAAATGCGCGCCGCTCAACCGGAGGGTCTCGGGCGCATGATAGCCCCAATCGACGCCGAACGCATGGGCGCCGGCGGCCCGCGCCATCTCGATGTCGTAGCTGGTGTCGCCGACCAGCGCCGTGTCGGCCGCCGCCGCCCCCACCGCGCGCATGGCGCGGCGCAGCATTTCGGGGTGGGGTTTGGAGGGCGCGTCGTCGGCGGTCTGCAGCGTCACGAAATAGTCGCGAAGGCCATGCGTTTCGAGCGCATGGGCAAGGCCGCGCTGCGACTTGCCCGTGGCGATGCCGAGCACGGTGCCGGGCCGGGCATGAAGCGCCGCCAAGGCCTCGCGGACACCGGGAAAGAGCGGCTCGGCGAGATCGGCCCGATGCCGGATTTCGAAAAACGCATCCTTGTAGCTCTGCGTGACGCGGCGGCGAAGGCCCGGCTCGGTATCGGGTAGCAACGCCGCCAGCGCCTCGTCGAGCGACAGGCCGACAATCGAAAGCACATCCGCGCGCGGCAGCGCCGCCAGCCCATGCGCCGCAAAGGCATGTGCCATCGCCGCCACGATCATGTGCTGGCTATCGATCAACGTGCCGTCGCAATCGAAGACGACGAGGCGGAGGGGAGCGGTCAAGCGGCAACCACGGTGATGCGACCGGCCTGCCGGGATTTCGGTTTCTTTTTGACGACGATCTCGACGTCGCGATCGAGTTGCGTCAGGAATGCCATCAGACGTTCGACCGAGAAACCGTCAAGCTTGTAGTTGGCAAGCGCCGAGACCTTCGGTTGATTGATACCGAGAAGTTCGCCGATGATCGCTTGCGTCATGCCGCGCTCACCCATGACCCGGTTGAGTTCGAAGGCAAGCCGCAACTTCGTCTGCCGCTCGTCGGCATCCGCAAAGCCAAGATCGGCGAAAACGTTGCCGCTACCCCGGACGATCTTCTCAGCTTTTGCCTTTGCCATATCGCGCCTCATAGTCCTGCCTCGCCGCCTTGAAGCGGCGCTCGATCAACTCCACATCGCCAAGGGCCGTCTTGATACCCTTCGGCGACTTTTTCTGAAAAGCGTGCAGCACATAGACGACTTCACGGAATTTCACGGTGTAGACCGCCCGATAGGTGTCGCCGTCGTGGTTCTCCACAATCTCCAATACGCCCGGACCCAGACCTTTCCACGGCTTCGCCTTCGGGTGCATCCCGCCGAACTGCGCCAGCCCCAGCGCGTTTCCCATCTCGTCTTTGACTGACTCGGGAAAGGCCAGAAAATCCTTCTTGGAAGAACCGACCCAGTCGAGCGGCCTTTCTCCCTTCGCAAGGTTGCGCGCCATTAAAATTATCCCAATTTAAGGATGTATGTCAAGCCTCGCGCTATTCCTCCAACCCCTCAAACGCACCTTCGGCATCGCGTTCTTCGAGGCCGAGCAGTTTCCAGCTTTTCTTCATATGCGGTGGCAATTCGGCCTCGATGAAAAAGCGGCCGCCGTCGGGATGCGCGAGGTCGATGGAGCGGGCATGGAGGTGAAGCTGGCGCGGGATTTCGCCGCCGGGATGCGCGGTGACGCCGCCATATTTGCCGTCGCCGACGATCGGCGTGCCGATGGCGCGCGCATGGGCGCGGATTTGATGCGTGCGGCCGGTGACCGGCATGAAGGCGACCCAGGCGAATTTGGTCGAGACGCTGGTAACGACCGAATAATGCGTGACTGCGTGCTGCGCATCCTCGTCGCCCGCATCCGCCGGCGACACGCGCTCGGCGCGCGGGCCGCCTTGCTTGGCGAGCGCCAGATCGATCGTGCCTTGAAGCGGCGCGGGCGTGCCGATGACCAGCGCCCAGTAGATCTTGCGCGCGTCCTTCTGCTGGAAGGCGCGGCCGAGCGCGGCGGCGGACTTCGCGCTGCGCGCCAGCACGATGACGCCCGATGTGTCGCGGTCGAGACGATGCACGAGACGCGGGCGCTCCGCCGCCTCGAATGCGAGCGCATCGAGCATGCCGTCGAGATGGCGCTCGGTCCTGGTGCCGCCCTGCACGGCGAGACCCGCCGGCTTGTTGAGCACGATCAGCGACTTGTCCTTGTGGATGACCAGCGAGCGGACAAAAGCCGCGTCCCTGTCGTTGAGCGCGCGTTCGGGCTTCGGCGCGGGCGCGCCGACTTCCTCGCCGAGCGGCGGCACGCGCACGGTCTGCCCGGCGGCGAGCCGCGCATTGGCCTTGGCCCGCGCGCCGTCGACCCGCACCTGACCGGTGCGCAACAGCTTTTCGAGGCGGCCATGCGTCAGCGCCGGGAAACGCCGCTTGAACCAGCGGTCGAGACGGATGCCGTCTTCGTCCGCGGTGACACCGATCTGCGCGACTTCCTTCATGCTGAAAACAACATCCGCGCAATCCACAAGCCGGCGAACAGCGCACCGACAGCGCCGGCGACCGAACCTGCCATGTAGAGGCCGGCAAGGCCGATGTCGCCGCGTTCGATCATGTTGGCGGCGTCGAGCGAAAAGGCCGAGAAGGTGGTGAAGCCGCCGAGAATGCCGGTGGTGAGGAAGCTGCGCATCTCGGACGACAGATCGTATTTCAGCGCGAAGGCGCCCGCGAGAAGACCCATTGCCAGCGAACCGACAATGTTGATCGTCAAAATGCCCCACGGAAAATTGGGACCGAGCAGCCGAAGCATTTGCGTGTTGAGCAGGTAGCGCCCGCTCGCGCCTATGGCGCCGCCGATGGCGACCGCGAATAGATGGTTCATTCCTGCCGTTCCTCTCTCAGCTTCTGCCAGTAGGCGAGCCGCTTGCCGATCTCGCGCTCGAAACCGCGTTCCTCGGGGCGATAGAAGTTCTGGCGGCCGACTTCCTCGGGGAAATAATCCTGACCCGAGAAAGCATTTGGCGCGTCGTGGTCGTATTCGTATCCGGCGCCGTAGCCAAGGTCTTTCATCAGCCGCGTCGGCGCGTTGAGGATATGCGCGGGCGGCGCGACCGAGCCGGTGTCGCGCGCCGATCGCCGCGCCGCGCCGAAGGCCGTGTAGGACGCATTCGATTTCGGCGCGGTGGCGAGGTAGATCACCGCCTGCGCCAGCGCCAGTTCGCCCTCCGGCGCGCCCAGAAAATCGAACACGTCCTTGGCCGCCAGCGCCTGATGCACGGCTTCGGGATCGGCAAGGCCGATGTCTTCTATCGCGGCGCGCACCAGCCGCCGCGCGATATAGAGCGGGTCTTCGCCGCCGGCGAGCATGCGCGCCAGCCAGTAGAGCGCCGCGTCGCAATCCGACCCCCGGATCGACTTGTGGAGCGCGCTGATGAGATTGTAGTGCCCTTCCCTGCCCTTGTCATAAAGCGGCGCGCGGCGCTGCACGGCGGCGATGAGGCCGGCCGTGTCGAAGGGCTCGGCCGGCGCCAGCGCGAAAATCTCCTCGGCGAGATTGAGCGCATAGCGTCCGTCGCCGTCGGCCATCGCGCGAAGCGAGGCACGGGCGTCGCCGGTCAGCGGCAGTGTCTTTTCGTAAAAGGCTTCGGCGCGGGTGAGCAGTTCTTCCAGCGCCGCGTCGTCGAGCCGGTTGAGCACCATCACCTGCGCACGAGAGAGCAGCGCCGCATTGAGCTCGAAGGAGGGGTTCTCGGTGGTCGCGCCGACGAGCGTGACGGTGCCGTCTTCCATGACGGGCAGGAAGCCGTCCTGCTGGGCGCGGTTGAAGCGGTGGATCTCGTCCACAAAGAGCAGCGTGCCCTTGCCGGTCGAGCGGCGGGCGCGGGCCGCCTCGAAGACCTTCTTGAGGTCGGCGACGCCCGAAAAGATCGCCGACATCGGCTCGAAATGGAGGCCGACCCGATCCGCCAGCAGGCGGGCGATGGTGGTCTTGCCGGTGCCGGGCGGGCCCCAGAATATGATCGAGGAGAGGTGCCCGGCGGCGAGCATCCGCCCAAGCGGCCCCTTGGGCCCGATCAGGTGTTCCTGGCCGACAACCTCCTCCAGAACCTTCGGGCGCAGCCGGTCGGCGAGCGGGCGCGGCGCCCCCTCATCCATCCCCGCCGCCTCGAAAAGATTGTTCATGGGGGCTCTTTAGCACGTTTCGGGGCGGCCCTCACCGGCCCCGCAAGGCCCCCTTAACCCTGCGACAATTTTGCAATGGATTCGCATTCACAACGCACTTGCAAACCATTCTCAAGGGTGGCAATTTGGCCTCCTCGGGCCTCGCCCCGGGGCAAGGGCAAGAAAATCCGGGCAGGAAACCCATCCAGATGATCGTGTGTGTGTGCAACGCCAAGAACTGCCAGACCGTCCGCACGACGCTGGCCGGCGCACCTCATATCGACACGCCCGCCGCCCTCCACCGCGCCATGGGCTGCAAGCCGCAATGCGGCCGCTGCCTCCCCTCGCTGGCCGACCTGATCGCCGAAGCGCGCGCCGACGCAACGATCGCCGGGCTGATGGCCGCCGCGGACTGACGCCGCCGCTTTCGCGAGATACTCTCAAGATCATTCGCAACTGCTTGTCGCCGTTCGATTTTTTCGAATTGCGTTTGACGCCGCGCACGCGCGGGACGACCATGACGCATTCCGATTCACAAGGAGCGGCACATGCGCGGCGACGCCAAGGTCATCGAATATCTCAACAAGGCACTGAGGCTCGAACTGACGGCCATCAATCAGTATTTCCTGCATGCGCGCATGTTCAGGAACTGGGGTTTCACGCGGCTCGGCGAGATCGAATACCGCGAATCGATCGACGAAATGAAGCATGCCGACAAGCTGATCGAGCGCATTCTTTTCCTTGAGGGCCTGCCGAACCTGCAGGACCTCGACAAGCTGCTGATCGGCGAAAACGTCGTCGAGTGCATGGAATGCGACCTGAAGCTCGAATATGCCGGCCACGCCTTCTACAAGGAGGCGGTCGCCCATTGCGAGCAGGCGCGCGACTATGTCAGCCGCGAAATCTTCGAGGACATTCTGGAGGACGAGGAAGAACACATCGACTTCCTCGAAACGCAGCTTGAACTGGTGAAGAAGGTCGGGCTGGAAAACTACCTGCAATCGCAGATGGGCGAACACGAGGGATCGTAGGGAAGTATTTTTCGCCCCCCGGCCCTCCGCTTGCGCTCCGGGCGTTCAAGGCTCGAAAAGGTCCACCGGACCTTTTCGCTTGCGTTCCGCAAGCCGCCTTTCACCCACCGACCGTCGCCTGGAATGTGCGCTCGCCACGCTTGATCGAGAAATCCCACTGGGCGCGCGGCGTCGACGTGACACGGACAAGGTCGCGCACGGTAGCGATTTTGGTGCCCGCGACCTCGACAATGATGTCACCGCGCTGGAGCTGCATGCGCCCCGCCGGCGACCCGAACCCGACATTGGTGACGATGACGCCGCGCGCCGCCATCGCGTCGAGCCCCAGCCTGTCGGCAACGGCCGGCGAGAGATTGGCGACCGTCGCACCTGCGAATGGATTGCGCCCGTCGATTTCGGTTTCCTCGGCCGCGGGTTCCTCGGGCGGCGCGATCAGCGCCACGCGCGCCTCACCCGCCCGCCCGTCGCGCAGATAGCCGATGCGCGCCTCGCCGCCGAGACCCTTGGTCGCGAGCCGGTAGCGCACGGCTTGCGGATCCTCGACATCGAAACCGTCGATCGAACGAATGACATCGCCGACGCGCAAGCCCGCCTTGTCGGCGGGTCCGCCCGGATGCACATCGCGCACGATGCCGCCGCCCGGCCGGTCGAGGCCGAGCGATTGCGCGAGATCGTTGTCGACGGCCTGCAATTGCGCGCCGAACCACGGCCGCTTGACGTGGCCGCCGTCGCGCGCCGAGGCGACAACGCTCTCGACCATGTTGGAGGGGATCGCAAAGCCGATGCCGATGCTGCCACCGGACTGCGAGTAGATGGCGCTGTTGATACCGACAAGACCGCCATCCATCGTGACTAGCGCGCCGCCCGAATTGCCGGGATTGATGGCCGCATCCGTCTGGATGAAGAACTGGTAGTCCGAAACGCCGACATGGGTGCGCGCCAGCGCCGAGACGATGCCCGACGTCACCGTCTGGCCGACGCCGAACGGGTTGCCGATCGCGAGCACGAGGTCGCCGACTTCGATGCTGTCGGAATTCTTGAAGGTGAGATGCGGCAGCTTGCCCGAGCCGGCGTCGATCTTCAGCACCGCAAGGTCGGTGCGCTCGTCGGCCAGCACCAGTTGCGCGTCGAACTCGCGCCGGTCCGACAACGCCACCGTGAACTGCTGCCCGCCCTTGATGACATGGTGATTGGTGACGATGAGGCCCGACGGATCGACGATGACGCCGGAGCCAAGCGACTGCTGCACACGCTCGCGCGGCATGCCGAAGCTGAAGCGATTGCCGAAGAACTGCTGGAAGAAGGGATCGTTGGCGAAAGGCGAGCGGGCCTGCTCCTGCACGACACGCTTGGTGTAGACGTTGACGACGGCGGGCGCGACGCGCTTGACGACCGGCGCATAGGAAAGCTGCACCTCGCCGAGACTGCCTGGCACCTGCCGCTCCTGCGCGGCGGCGCCCGACGACAGGAAGACCAGCGAGGCCGTGAGCGCGATTGCGGCCAGCGCCATCGACAACGCCCCGGCCCAGGAAGACTCGGACAACATCTCAACCACCATGACCCGCGCCCTGATACAAGGACGGGCTAATCGACCCCACGCCCGGACACACCCCGCCGCCGGCAAAATTCTGTGGTCTGGCGCGCGCGCTGACAAGACCGAAATGACCGGAAACGGGACGGCAAACAAAAAAGGGCAGCGCCGGAGACCGGGGCTGCCCTTCAAATCGTCGGCGGAAAGCCGCTCAGGCGGCGTCTTCGTCCGCCTCGACCAGCACCGGGCCGGAATCCTGGCCCTTGGCGCTCTCGTCGCGGTCGACGAACTCGATGACGGCCATCGGCGCGCTGTCGCCATGCCGGAAGCCGGCCTTGAGGACGCGGATATACCCGCCAGCGCGTTCCTGATAGCGGGGGCCGAGCACGTCGAACAGCTTCGCCGCCCAGACCTTGTCCGGCAGGGCCGCATAGGCCTGACGGCGCGCATGAAGGTCGCCGCGCTTGCCCAGCGTCACCAGCTTTTCGACATAGGGGCGAAGCTCCTTGGCCTTGGGCAGCGTCGTGACGATCTGCTCATGCTTGATGAGCGCGACCGCCATGTTCGCCAGCATCGCCTTGCGGTGGCTTGCCGTCCTGTTGAGCTTGCGGCCGGAATTACCGTGACGCATGTGCCCTTCTCCTCGTTACCTGCGGCGTCTCCGGGACGCGGCGTTTCTTTAAAACTCAGTACTGGTCTTCGTAGCGCTTGGCCAGCTCTTCGATATTTTCCGGCGGCCAGTTCGGCACTTCCATGCCGAGATGGAGACCCATTTGC
>JAHBYM010000043.1 GCA_019635975.1 Parvibaculum sp.
TCGAACGCCGCCGCCATCAGCGCCCGGGTGTATTCGGTCCTGGGCGTATCGAACACTTCGTCGGCGCTCCCCGCCTCGACCACCTT
Organism: Parvibaculum sp.; assembly: GCA_019635975.1. Lineage (GTDB taxonomy): Bacteria > Pseudomonadota > Alphaproteobacteria > Parvibaculales > Parvibaculaceae > Parvibaculum. The sequence continues at coordinate 87 of JAHBYM010000043.1, forward strand.
GCCGCCCCGCATCACAATGATGTCGTCGGCAAGCGCCCGCACGACCTTCAGGTCGTGGCTGATAAAGAGGTAGGCGAGGTTATTGCGCCGCTGCAGCTCGCGCAGCAGCTCCACGATCTGTGCCTGCACCGACATGTCGAGCGCGCTGGTCGGTTCGTCCAGCATCACGAAGCGCGGCTTCAGCGCCATCGCGCGCGCAATCGCGATGCGCTGACGCTGCCCGCCCGAAAACTCGTGCGGATAGCGGTCCTGCATGGCCGGATCGAGCCCGACCTCGGCCAGCGCATCCGACACCCGCTGCCGGCGCTCTTCGGCCGTGAGACCGAGCTTCTGGATGACAAGTCCTTCCTCGACGATCTGCCCGACCGACATGCGAGGGCTGAGCGAGCCATAGGGGTCCTGGAAGACGATCTGCATGTGGCGGCGCAACGGCCGCATTTCCTTGATCCTGAGACCCTGAATTTCCTGCCCGCGAAAGCGGATGGCGCCGTCGCTCGAAAGCAGCCGCATCATCGCGAGCCCGAGCGTCGTCTTGCCCGAGCCGGATTCGCCGACGACGCCGAGCGTCCGCCCTTCCCGCAGGTTCAGCGAAACATCGTCGACGGCTTTCACATGACCGACAGTGCGCCGAAGCAGTCCCCGCTTGATCGGAAACCAGACGCGCAGGTTTTCCGCCTCCATCGCCACCGGCCCGTCCTTCGGCGCGCCGAGCGCGCGGCCTTTGGGTTCCGAGGCGATGAGGTGTTGCGTATAGGCGTGCTGCGGCGCCGTGAAAACGCGCTCCGTCGGGCCGCTTTCGACGATCTTGCCCTTGGTCATCACATTGACCCGGTCGGCCATTTTGCGGACGACGCCGAGATCATGCGTGATCAGCAGCAACGCCATCCCCATTTCGCGCTTGAGATCCTTCAGCAATTCGAGGATCTGCGCCTGCACCGTCACATCGAGCGCCGTCGTCGGTTCGTCGGCGATCAGCAGGTCGGGCTCGTTGGCCAGCGCCATCGCGATGATAACGCGCTGCCGCTGGCCGCCCGACAATTGATGCGGATAGGCGTCGAGCCGTTCCTCGGCATTCGGAATGCCGACTTTCTTCAGGAGATCGAGCACGCGCGCCTTCACGGCCTCGCCGCGCAGCCCCTTGTGCTCGATCAGGACTTCGCCCACCTGCCGCTCGATCGTGTGCAGCGGATTGAGCGACGTCATCGGCTCCTGGAAGATCATCGTGATCCGGTTGCCGCGAATGCGCCGCATGACCGGTTCGCTGGCGCCAATCAGGTTTTGTCCGTCGAAGACGATCTCGCCCGACGGGTGGAAGGCCTGCGGATAATTGAGAAGCTGCATGATCGACAGCGCCGACACCGATTTCCCGGACCCGGACTCGCCGACCAGCGCCACCGTCTCGCCCGGCTTGATGTCGAAGGAAATCCGGTCGACCGCGATCGTCTCCTCGCCGTCCATGCGGAAGCCGACCGAAAGTTCCTTCACCTCGACCAGCGCGCTCATTGCAGCACCTTGCGCGGATCGAAAGCGTCGCGCACCGCCTCGCCGATGAAGATGAGGAGGCTCAGCATCGTCGCGATGGCGAAAAAGCCGGCAAGCCCAAGCCATGGCGCCTGCAGATTGGCTTTGCCTTGCGCCAGCAATTCGCCCAGCGACGGCGAACCGGGCGGCAGGCCGAAGCCGAGGAAATCCAGCGCCGTCAGCGTCGTGATCGACGAATTGAGGATGAACGGCATGAAGGTCAGCGTCGCCACCATGGCGTTGGGCAGGAGGTGGCGGAACATGATCTTGGCATTCGCAAGCCCGAGCGCGCGCGCCGCGTTGACATATTCGAAGTTGCGCGCCCGCAGGAATTCGGCGCGCACCACGCCCACCAGCGCCACCCAGGAGAAGAGCAGCAATATGCCGAGCAATATCCAGAAATTCGGTTCGATGATGGCGGCGATAATGATGAGCAGGTAAAGCGTCGGAATGCTGGTCCATATCTCGATGAAGCGCTGGAACAGGAGATCGGTCCAGCCGCCGAAATAGCCCTGCACGGCGCCCGCCGCGACGCCGATCACCGAGGACAGGATGGTCAGCGTCAGCCCGAAAAGCACCGAGATACGAAAGCCGTAGATCAGCCGGGCCGTGACGTCGCGGCCCTGATCGTCGGTCCCGAGCCAGTTTTCGGCCGAAGGCGGCGCGGGCGCCGGCACCGGCAGATTGAGATTGATCGTCCGGTAGGAATAGCGGATCGGCGGCCAGATCATGCGGCCGCCAGCATCCGCGATCAGCGCCTGCACGAAAGGATCGCGATAATCGGTCGCCGTTTCGAAGTCGCCGCCGAACGCCGTTTCGGGATAGTCGGTAAAGACCGGCGTGTAGATGCCGCCCTGAAAGGTGACGACAAGCGGCCGGTCGTTGGCAATGAACTCGGCGAACAAGGACAGGAAGAAGAGCGCACAGAAAACCCACAGGCTCCAGTAGCCGCGCTTGTTGGCCTTGAAGTTGCGCCAGCGTCGGCGGTTGATCGGGCTGATGCGGATGGCGGGCAGGGCAGGGAGCGCCATTCCTCAGACCTCCCGCGTTTCGAAGTCGATGCGCGGATCGATCCAGGTATAGGTCAGGTCGCTGATCAGCGCGACCACAAGCCCGATCAGGCCGAAGATGTAGAGCGTCGCGAAGACCACGGGATAGTCGCGATTGACGATCGATTCGTAGGAAAGAAGCCCGAGCCCGTCGAGCGAGAAAATCGTTTCGATCAGCAGCGAACCGGCAAAGAAGGCGCCGACGAAAGCACCCGGAAACCCCGCCACCACGATCAGCATCGCATTGCGGAACACATGCCCGTAAAGCACCCGGTTCTCCGACAAGCCCTTTGCCCGCGCCGTCATTACATATTGTTTTCGAATCTCGTCGAGGAAGGAATTCTTGGTCAGCAGCGTCGTCGTCGCGAAGGCGCCGATGGTCATCGCCGTCACCGGCAGGACGATGTGCCAGAGATAGTCGAGCACCTTGCCGGCGAGGCTGAGGCTCTCCCAATTGTCGGAAGTGAGGCCGCGCAGCGGGAAGATCGAAAAATACGAACCGCCGGCGAAAAGCACGATCAGGAACACCGCAAACAGGAAGCCGGGCACCGCATAGCCGACGATGATCGCACCGCTCGTCCATGTGTCGAAGCGGCTGCCGTCGCGGATCGCCTTGCGGATGCCGAGCGGGATCGAAATGAGATAGGTGATGAGCGTCGTCCACAGCCCGAGCGAAATCGACACCGGCAGCTTCTCGGCGATCAGCGACAAAACGCTGGTGTCGCGGAAATAGCTGGTGCCGAAGTCGAAGCGTACATAGTTCCAGACCATCAGGAAAAAGCGCTCATGCGCCGGCTTGTCGAAGCCGAACTGCACTTCGAGCGCCCGCAGGAAGGCCGGGTCGAGCCCTTGCGCGCCGCGATATTTACTGTCGAGCGCCCCGTCGCCGCCGCCCGTCATCTGCTGCGCAAAATCGCCGCCGCCCGTGCCGCCTATGCGCGCCGTCGCGGCGACCTCCGTGCCCTGCAACTGCGCGATGATGCGCTCGATGGGTCCGCCCGGCGCAAACTGCACCACGGCGAAACTGACCAGCAATATCCCGAAAATCGTCGGGATCATCAGCAGCAGGCGTCGGATGATATAGGCGGCCATGTGTCGCGCGTCAGTCCCCGGTGCCCGTGGTCGCGGCGGTGTCCGCCTCGGCCCACCATGTGCGTATCACGCCCCGCTCGTATTTGGGCTTCGTTTCGGGCCTGCCGAAAATATCCCAGAAAGCGAGATGGTGGGCGTTTTTGTGCCACTGCGGAATCCAGTAGTGGCCTGCCCGCAGCACCCGGTCGAGCGCCCGCGCCGCGACCGTCTGTTCCTCCCGGCTCCCGGCCGCGATCACGATCTCGATCAATGCATCGACCGCGGGGTTTGCGATGCCCGAAAGATTGCGTCCGCCGGGCACGTCGGCGAATTTCGAGCTCCAGTAGCTTCTGAGTTCGATCCCCGGCGTCAGGCCAAGCGAGAACCGGCGAACCGAAGCGTCGAAATCGTAATTGTTCATCCGCTCCTGATATTGCGACGTGTCGACCTGTCGGATCGTCGCCGCAACACCAAGCAAGCGAAGGTTTTTGACGAGCGGCGCAACGATCCGCTCGAACATCGGTTCGTCGTCCAGGAATTCGACCGAAAGCGTCTGCCCGTCGGCATTGCGCCGCATACCGTCGACGATGCGCCATCCCGCCTCGTCGAGAAGTGTCGCCGCGCGGCGCAGCAGGCCCCGGTCCTGTCCCGAGCCGTCGCTCGCGGGCGGCACGATCGCCGGTCCGAAAACCGCCGCCGGCAATATGTCGCGGAAGGGCTCCAGCAAGGCAAGCTCCGCCGCGTCCGGTTCGCCCTCCGCCTTCATCGGCGAATTTTCGAAATAGCTCTCCGTGCGCTTGTAGAGGCCGTAGAAGAGATTCTTGTTGGTCCACTCGAAATCGAAGGCAAGGCCCAGCGCCTCGCGGACGCGGGGGTCCTTGAACTTTTCCCGCCGCGTATTGAGAAACCAGCCCTGTGCGCCCGAAGGCGTTTCGTCGGGCAGCGTCAGCAGCTTCACCCGCCCGTCCCGGACGGCCGGAAAATTGTACTCGGTCGCCCATGTCTTCGACGTGAACTCCTCGCGGAAGAGATAGTTTCCTGCCTTGAAGGATTCGAACTGCGCCGTGCGGTCGCGGAAATACTCGAAACGAATACGGTCGAAGTTCCACTGCCCGACATTCACCGGCAGGTCGCGGCCCCAATACGCATCGACGCGCTCATAGTCGATGAAACGCGCGGCGCGGAAATTGCCGATGCGGTAAGGTCCGCTGCCAAGCGGCGGCGCAAGCGACGCTTCGGTGAAGTCGTTCGCGGTATAATAGGCCTTTGAAAAGATCGGCAATCCACCGGCAATAAAAAGCGGCAGATCGCGCGTTTGATTGCCGGTAAACGTGATTTCGAGTGTCCGTGCGTCCAGCGCTTCGGCCGCTGCCACTTCACTCATACTTTGCGAAATGAGCGGATGGCCCTTTTCCTTCAGCAGCAGAAAGGAGAAGGCGGCATCTTCGGCGGTGAGCGGCGTGCCGTCGTGAAATTGCGCACCCTCGCGCAGATGGAAGATATACCGGTTTCCGTCTTCGGAAATTTCGACGCTTTCGGCAACAAGTCCGTAAAGCGCGTCCGGCTCGTCGAAGGCCCGCACCATCAGCGTGTCGAAAATGAGCGAGAGGCCCTGCGCCGCGTTGCCCCGCAGGATATAGCCGTTCAGCGTGTCGAATGTGTAGAAGGAGGCATTGAAGGCCGTCGTCGGCCCGATCTGCGAGAAGGTACCGCCCTTCGGCGCCGCAGGGTCTACATAGTCGAAATGAGGAAAGTCCGGCCCGTATTTGAGCGCGCCGAAAATCGACAGCCCGTGGCGGCCCGCCGGCGCGGCGCGCAATCCGCGCGGCAGCCAGGGCAGCGCCAGCGCCGCCCCCGCCAGCGACACGACCCGCCGCCGCGAAAGACGCAACGGTTCGCTCATGGCGTCTCGTCCGCGGGCGCCGCGCCCTCATGCCACCAGATGGCCGGAAAACCGATCGAATAGGGCGGCATGCGATCCGGATGCCGCAGCCGCGACCAATAGGCAACGCGCGTCGTCGCGAGATACCACTGCGGCACAACGTAATGTCCGTGCAGCAACACCCGGTCGAGCGCCCTGACGGCGGCCACGAGCTCGTCGCGGCTGTCGGCAAAGATCACCCGGTCGACAAGTTTTTCGATGGCCGGATCGCAGATGCCAATGACATTCCGGCTGCCTTCCTGCTCGGCCGCCGCACAACCCCAATATTCGCGTTGCTCGTTGCCGGGCGATGTTGACTGCCCGAAGCTGCGGACGATGATGTCGAAATTGCGCTCGTCGGTGCGGCGCTGATATTGCGCCGAATCGACCGGACGAATACGCACCTCGACGCCGAGCCGTTCCAGCGACTGCTTGTAGGGCGCGACGACGCGCTCGAACGTCGGATCGTCGATCAGGAATTCGACGCTCATCTGCTCGCCGCTCGTCTCGTGCACCAGCTTGCCGTCCCTCACGATCCAGCCTGCCTCCTCGAAGAGCTGGGTCGCGTGCCGGAGATTGTTGCGGTTGTTGCCGCTGCCATCGGTCTTTGGGTTGACATAGGGCTCCGTGAAAACGGTCGCGGGCACGAGTTCGCGCATCTCTTCGAGGATCTGGAGTTCGCGGCCCTCCGGCAGACCCGTCGCCGCCATATCCGAATTGGCGAAATAGCTGTCGGATCGCGTGTACTGGTCGTGAAACAGCGTTCTGTTCATCCACTCGTAGTCGAAGGCATAGTTGAAGGCGCGCCGCACGCGCTTGTCCTTGAACTTGTCGCGCCGCAGGTTGAAGGCGAAACTCTGCATGCCCTGCGGGTTGAGCGAAGGAATGCTGTCGCGCTTGATCTCGCCGCGCCGCACCGCCGGAATGTCGTATTCGGTCGCCCAGTTGCGCGCACTGTTCTCGATCCGGAGATCGACCTGCCCGCCCTTGAACGCTTCAAAGGCGACCGTGACATCCCTGAAATAAATAAAGCGGAGACGATCGAAATTGTTGGAGCCGACATTCACCGGCAGGTCGCGGCCCCAATAATCGTCGACGCGCTGATAGGTAACGTGTTGTCCGGGCGAAACATTGCCGACGCGGTAGGGACCGCTGCCGAGCGGCGGCTCCAGCGTCGTCGCCGAAATGTCGCGCGGCCGGCCCCTTGCGTCGGTGCCGGTCCAGTAGTGCTTCGGCAAGACCGGAAACTGTCCGACGATCTGCGGCAGTTCGCGATTGCCCGCCTGGTCGAAGCGAAACGTCACCTCGCGCGGACCGGTCTGCTCGGCTTTCGTCACATTCGCGTAATAGGCCGCATAGAACGGATGCTGTGCCTTCAGGGCCTCAAGCGTCCATATCACGTCGGCGGGTGTCACCGGCTCGCCATCGTGCCACTTTGCGCCGCTGCGCAGAACATATGTAACCGATGAATAGTCGGCCGGATGCCGGATGCTTTCGGCGAGCAATCCATATTCCGATGCCGGCTCATCGTAGCTCTGCGTCATCAGCGTGTCGTAGATGAGGCCGATACCCGCCGCCGGTTCGGCCCGCACGATGAAGCCGTTGAGACTGTCGAAACTGCCGATCACCGCATAGCGCAGCAGCCCGCCCTTCGGCGCATTCGGATTGACGTAATCGAAATGCTGGAAGTCCGGTTGATATTTGAGTTCGCCGAAAAGCGACGAGCCATGCCGCGGCACGTCGGGACGGAAGTCGGTGAAGCCGGCGGCCGGCGGCACAATTTCGGTCGGCCGTTCCGCCACGGCCGCGTCGGGTGCCGCCGCACCCGGTTCCACTGTCTCCATCGCATTTTGCCCGGGCCAGAAGACAAAAAGCGCAACAGCCGCCGCCAGAACGATGGCCACTCCGGTCAGGACCGGCTTGGTCATGAAACGCTGCAATACGTCCTCCCTGTCGTCCGACATCCCCGCCCGCGCTCATTCTGACCGTTTTTAGCCGCGAATGCCTGTTAAAACAAAGTCATCCGGGCCGAACGGCGGACAAGAAAAAACGCGCCCGGCGATCTGCCGGGCGCGTCCTGGTCTCGAAAACAAGGCGGCGGCGCGCCTTATTCGGCGGGTTCAGCCTCCTCGGCGGCCGGCTCTTCCTCGCGCGGCGCGGGCGCGTCGGGCAGCGGCACATTGGAGCCAAGCGTATTGAGATAGACGATCAGGTCGGCGCGCTGCTCCGGCCGGCGCATGCCCGCAAAGCTCATGATCGTGCCAGGCACGGCGGCGCGCGGATTGGCGATGAAGGCGTCGAGCGCCTCGAAATCCCAGTTACCACCGGTTTCCTTCATCGCGGTCGAATAGTTGAAATTCGGATCATGCGCGTGCGGCCCGCCGACGGTCTTGTAGAGATTGGGTCCAATGCCGGCCTTTCCGCCCTCGTCGAAGGTGTGGCAGGCGGCGCATTGGCGTGCCAGCCGTTCGCCGCGCGCCGGATCGGCGGCAGCCAGCAGCGTCGCCAGCGGCACTTCTTCTTCCGCCACAGCTGCACCGGGCCCCGCCGCGCCGTCCTCAAGCGCCGCCACCGCATAGGCCTGCGGGTTGGCTTCTTTCGGGGCGTAGAGGAAATCGGTCAGGGTCGCCACGCCGAGAATGACGAGGATGGAGGCGAGCACGGCGCCTGCGATCTTGTTGAGTTCGAATGAATCCATCGGCTGCTGCTCCGCCCGGGTCGGTTTCGTGGTATGGGGCCGCTCGCGACGCGATCGCCGGCACAAAAGGACCGGGGCCGCACGGCAAGGCGCAATGCCCTGTCGGGCCCCCCTGAATTGGCGCGGAGATTAGCCGCTTCCGCCGCCGCGCTGCAAGCCGTATAAGTGCGCCAAATCGGCCTATTATGCGCCATGCCGCTCTCGTCGGCGGCTGGAAACGCGCATGGTGGACGAAACCATGCGCCACGCGCATTTTAGGCCCGGTGCGGGCCGGACGAGCGTGCGGTTGCGGCGATCCGCCGCACCGCCCGTCCGGGCCCCGAAAGGGCGATGGAGGAGAGATGGCCGCTGGCGGGACGCAGGGCGCAAACGACAGGGCAGGGCATCCCCTCGTCGTGATTCCCGCGCGCATGGCTTCGACGCGCCTGCCGGGCAAGCCGCTGGCCGACATCGCCGGCGCGCCGATGATCGTCCAGGTCTGGCGCCGGGCGGTCGAAGCGGGCATCGGCCGGGTCGTCGTCGCCGCCGCCGAGGCCGAAATCGCCGATGCGGTGCGCGCCGCCGGCGGCGAGGCAGTCCTCACCGATCCGGGCCTCCCCTCAGGTTCCGACCGCGTCTGGCAGGCGGTCTGCGATGTCGATCCCGAAGGCCGCCACGGCGTCGTCCTCAACGTGCAGGGTGACCTGCCGACGCTCGATCCGGCGCTGATCCGCATCGCTTACGAGGCGCTGGTCCGTCCCGGCGCCGACATCTCGACGCTCGCTGCTGAAATCGTCGACGACGAAGAACGCACCAATCCCAATGTCGTGAAAGCCGTCGTCGCCTTCGAAGGCCGGCGTCTTGCCCGCGCGCTCTATTTCACCCGCGCCACCGCGCCATGGGGCGACGGGCCGCTCTATCACCATATCGGCCTCTACGCCTATCGCCGCGAGGCGCTGGCGCGTTTCGTCCAGCTGCCGCCATCGCCGCTCGAAAAACGCGAGAAACTCGAGCAATTGCGCGCGCTTGAAGCCGGCATGTCGATCGAGGTGGCGCTCGTTGACACCGTTCCGCTCGGTGTCGATACTCCCGCCGACCTTGAAAAAGCCCGTGCGGCGCTGGCGTCCCGCGCACCTTCCTGAGGAACACGCGCCATGACGAGCTCCGCCTCACCGGACAACACCATCGCCTTTCAGGGCGAGCCGGGCGCCAATTCGCACATCGCCGCCCGCGAAGCCTTTCCCGACATGACGGCGCTTCCCTGCGCAACTTTCGAAGACACGGTCGCCGCCGTATCGGAAGGCCGCGCGAAATATGCGCTGCTGCCGATCGAGAACTCGCTGGCCGGCCGCATCGGCGACATTCATCACCTGCTGCCGGAATCGGGCCTCTACATCGTCGGCGAGCATTTCCTGCGCATCCGCTTTCACCTGCTGGGGCTCAAGGGCGCGAAAATCGAAGGTCTGAAATCGGTGCAGAGCCAGCCGCCGGCGCTTGGCCAGTGCCGCAAGATCATCCGCGAACTGGGCCTTTCCATGGTCGTCGGCGCCGACACGGCGGGTTCGGCGCGACAGGTCGCCGAAGCCGGTGATCCTTCATGTGCCGCCATTGCAACGGGCCTTGCCGCCGAAATCTACGGCCTCGAAATCCTGCGCGCCGATATCGAGGACGAGACGCACAACACGACGCGCTTCCTGATCATGGCGAAGGAACCGAACGACGCCGAGCCCGAAGACGAACCGGTGGTCACGAGTTTCGTCTTCCGCGTGCGCAACGTGCCGGCCGCGCTCTACAAGGCGCTGGGCGGTTTTGCCACCAACGGCGTCAACATGACGAAGCTCGAAAGCTATCAGCTGGAAGGCACCTTCAACGCCAGCCAGTTCTATGCCGACATCGAGGGCCACCCGGCCTCGCGCCATGTCCGCCTCGCGCTCGAAGAGCTCGAATTCTTCACCAGCGAGCTGCGCATCCTCGGCGTCTACAAGGCCCATCCCTACCGTGCGACGGTCATCGCCGGCGACTGAGCCTCACGCCTTGCCTTCGGCAAACGCCTTGATCAGTTGATGCGCAATGGCAAAGGGCGGCGGAAACCACACCGTCCCGTCGCCCTTGCCGGCAAGCACGGCCTGCGCCTCCTCGCGCGTGAACCAGCGCCCTTCCGAAAGCTCGATCCCGTCGATGGTGAAGTCCTCCGATTCCGCCACTGCATGGCAGCCGATCATCAGCGACGACGGATAAGGCCAGGGCTGCGTCGAGTGATAGGTAGCGGACGCAATCCTGAGCCCCGCCTCCTCGTGCAGCTCGCGCGCCACCGCTTCCTCGATCGATTCGCCGGGCTCCACAAAGCCCGCCAGCGCCGAATGCATGCCCTTCGGCCAGATCTTCTGCCGCCCGAGAAAGCATTTGCCGTCATGCACGGCGAGCATGATGACGACGGGGTCGGTGCGCGGAAAATGCTCGGCCTTGCAGGACAGGCAGACGCGCTTGTAGCCGGCCTCGGCCATGGTGCTTTTCGACCCGCAGACCGAGCAGAAGCCATGCCGGTTGTGCCAGTCGATCATCGACTTCGCCTGCGCCATGATCGCCAGTTCCGTCGGCGTGATCTCGCCGGCCATGGCGAGCGCCCGCAGATCCTCGAATGCGCCGAGCCCCTTCAGGGCCGGGTGGTTGTCCGGATCTTCGAGCCCGCTGACATCGGCCGCGAACAATGCCTTGCCGCGCTTGTTGATGCCGAGAAAGACGGTCGCGCTCTCGCCGGCCAGTTCCTTCAGCAGGCCCGTGCGCATCCAGCCAATATCCTTGCCCTCGCCGGGGCTCGTTTCCGGCAGCACGAAAGGCTGCAACCGCCACATCGGCACGAAGAGGCTTGTCGGCGCCGCAAGCTGCTCGGCGATCCACGCATCGTCGGTGCGGCGATAGCTCGCGCGATCGAGCGGATTATTGGCGAAGATATTCGGATTTTCAGGCAGGCCCATCGGCGTTTCCGGCTTGATGTCGTTGAAATTCGGGTGGCGCAGACTGGCACAGCGCAGGCGAGCGCTCAATCGCGCGATTTGGATGCCAAGCCTTGCATCCGCCGCCCCATACCCTGATATAGTCCCCTCGGGAGGTTGGCGGCGGACGGGTCCCTCGCCAACCCGGTCAGATCCGGAAGGAAGCAGCCGTAACGAGTTTCGCTCGGGTCGCTTGTCCAGCCTCCCACCCGGTTTCACCTCAAGCCTTCGACGGGAGCGCGCGAATTCCATGAATGACAGCGTGGAAAATCGCGCCGCCAGCGCCACAGCGGAAGCGGATGACGCCCACCGCCCGGACCCGGCGACGGAACCCGGCTTCGACCTTGGCGATGCGCCCGCGCCGCGCGCCAGGGCGTCCGGCTATCAGGTGCTGGCCCGCAAATACCGCCCCTCGGTCTTCGAGGATCTTGTCGGTCAGGAGGCGATGGTCCGCACGCTCTCCAACGCCTTCGACGCCGGCCGCATCGCCCATGCCTTCATGCTGACCGGCGTGCGCGGCGTCGGCAAGACGACGACCGCGCGCATCCTCGCCCGCGCCCTCAACTACGAAAAGCCGGGTGTCGAAGCGCCGACCATCCACATGGACGGCCCCGGCATCCATTGCGACGCGATCATGGAATCGCGCCATGTCGATGTGATGGAAATGGACGCGGCCTCGCGCACCGGTATCGACGACATTCGCGAGATCATCGACAGCGTGCGCTACCTCCCGGTTTCGGCGCGCTACAAGGTCTACATCATCGACGAAGTGCACATGCTCTCGCGCCAGGCCTTCAACGGCCTGTTGAAGACGCTGGAAGAGCCGCCGGCGCATGTGAAGTTCATTTTCGCCACCACCGAAATCCGCAAGGTGCCGGTCACGGTGCTGTCGCGCTGCCAGCGTTTCGACCTGCGCCGCCTCTCGGTCGGTGAATTGACGGGGCTGTTGTCGGGTGTCGCGCAGAAGGAAGATGTGGCGGCCGAGGAGGCGGCGCTGAAGCTTGTAGCCCGCGCCGCCGACGGTTCGGCGCGCGACGCGCTGTCGCTGCTCGACCGCGCCATCGCGCATGGCGAGGGTCATGTGCGCGAGGCCGATGTGCGCGACATGCTGGGCCTCGCCGACCGCGCCCGTATTTTCGATCTCTTCGATCTTGTGATGAAGGGCGACATCGGAGGGGCGCTCAACGAACTTCGCGCGCAATACGATGTCGGCGCCGACCCGGCCGTCGTGCTTTCCGATCTCGCCGAGCTGACACACTGGCTGACCCGGCTGAAGCTGGTCGAGGGCGCGGGCGACGACGTGGCGATGTCCGAAACCGAGCGCGCCCGCGGCCGCGACATGGCGGGCCGGCTGCCGATCCGCGTGCTGTCGCGCGTCTGGCAGATGCTGCTGAAGGGGCTCGGCGAAGTGCAGGGCGCGGCGCGGCCCATCGCGGCGGCTGAAATGGTGCTGGTGCGCATCGCCTATGTCGCCGACGGTCCGGGTCCGGAAGAGCTGATTGAGCAATTGAAGTCGGGCGGCGCGGCCTCGCGTCCGGCATCGCGCCCAGCGCCTTCCGGCGATGCACCGGGCGGCGGTTCGCGCGCGCAGTTGCGCTCCGTTGCCGCCGCGCGTCCCGAATTGCAGGAACCGGCACCGGCGATTTCGGCATCCGCGCCCGCCGCCGACATTCGCACCTTTCAGGACGTGGTAGCGCTGGTCGCCGCCGAACGCGACATCCGCCTGAAACATGCGCTCGAAGCGGGTGTGCGCCTCGTCCATTTCGAGCCCGGCCGCATCGAGCTCGGTCTTCTCGAAGGCACACCCAACACGATCCTCGGCGAACTCTCCGAAAAACTTTCCCGCGCCACCGGTGCGCGCTGGCTGGTCTCGCTGGCCCGCAACGCCGATGCCGCCGCGCCGACCTTGCGCGAACAGGCGCAATCGCTTGAGGACCGTTTGAAGGACCGCGCCCGCGCCGACGCGCTGGTCAAGGCGGCGCTCGCGGTCTTTCCGGGCGCCGAAATCGTCGATGTGCGCGAGCCGGGGCTTCCGGCAGGTCTTGGCGCCGCCGATGCGTTGCCGCCCGAAATAGCCCCGGAAGACAATCTGGAAGATATGGAGCCCGACGAGTGAAGAACCTTGCCGACATTATGAAACAGGCGCAGCAGCTTCAGGGCCGCATGGAGGCGATGCAGGCGGAGCTTGATGCGGCGGAAATCGAGGGCCGTGCCGGCGGCGGGCTGGTCGCGATCGTCATGTCGGGCAAGGGCGCGGTCAAGAAGGTTTCGATCGATCCCTCCCTGATGAAGGAAGACGAGCGCGAAATCCTCGAAGACCTGATCGTGGCCGCCGCCGCCGACGCCAAGCACAAGGCAGAAGCGCTCGCCGCCGAAAAGATGAAATCGGTTGCCGGCGGATTGCCGATCCCGCCCGGCTTCGGGCTCTGATCTCGATGGCGGTCACCGGCCCCGAGATCGAGAGGCTGATTGCGCTGATGTCGAAACTGCCGGGCCTCGGCCCCCGTTCGGCGCGCCGCGCGGTGCTGCAACTCATCAAGAAAAAGGAAACGCTGTTCTCGCCGCTTGCCGACGCGATGGCGGATGCCGCCGCGAAAGCGCGCATCTGTTCGGCCTGCGGCAATGTCGACACGCAGGACCCTTGCGCGATCTGCGCCGACAACACACGCGATCCGCATGCGCTCTGCATTGTCGAAGAGGTGGGCGACCTCTGGGCGCTGGAACGCGCCGGCGCCCACAAGGGCCGCTACCATGTGCTGGGCGGTGTTCTCTCGGCGCTCGACGGCGTCGGTCCCGACGATCTCAACATCGGCAAACTGGTCGAGCGTCTCGGTGGCGGCGACATCACCGAAGTAATCCTCGCCATGAACGCCACCGTCGACGGCCAGACGACGGCACATTACATCACCGACCGCGTGTCCGGCCTCGGCATTTCGGTCACGCGGCTTGCGCATGGCGTGCCGGTTGGCGGCGAGCTCGACTATCTCGACGACGGCACGCTGGCCGCCGCCATGAAGTCGCGCCGCCCCTTTTGACACCGGCTACTTGTCTTTCGCCCAGTAATTGCGTGTCATCGCAAAGACGGCAGGCGCGAGGATAAAGAGCGCAATCAGGTTCGGCAGCGCCATCATCGCGTTCAGTGCGTCCGCCATGTTCCACACAAGCTCGAGGCTCGTCACCGCGCCCACCGGGATCGCCAGCACCCAGACGATCCGGTAGGGCCAGATCGCCTTGACGCCGAACAGGAACTCCACCGCCCGCTCGCCGTAATAGCTCCAGCCGAGCAGCGTCGTGAAGGCAAAGAGCGCCAGCGACACGGCGACCAGCGCCCCGCCCCAGGGCAGCGCCGCACCGAACGCCGCGCTGGTCAGTGCCGCGCCGTTGACGCCACTGGTCCACAGCCCGGAGGTGATGATGACGAGGCCCGTCAGTGTGCAGACGATCAACGTATCGATGAACACGCCGACCATGCCGACAAGTCCCTGCTGGATCGGATCGTCGGTCTTGGCCGCCGCATGGGCAATGGCTGCGCTGCCGAGGCCCGCTTCGTTGGAAAAGATGCCGCGCGCGAAACCCCAGCGGATGGCGAGCATCACGGTGGCGCCGATAAAGCCGCCTTCCGCCGCTGTCGGCGTGAACGCGTGATAGAAGACGAGGCCGAGCGCCGCCGGAATGGCTTCGTAGTTGATCGCGAGAACCATGACGGCACCGCCGATATAAACGACGACCATCGCGGGAACGAGCATGCTCGCCACTTCGGCGATCCGGCGAATGCCGCCGATCAGCACCAGCCCCACCGCCACCATCATCACAAGGCCCGACACGAGCACAGGCACGCCGAAATTGGCTTGCAGCGCACTTGCCACCGAGTTGGCCTGCACACCGTTGCCGATGCCGAAGCCGGCAAAGGCGGTGAAGATGGCGAAGGCAGGCGCCAGCACCAGCGCCAGTGTCGGGAACTTCGCGCCGACGCCGTTCTTGATGTAGTACATCGGCCCGCCGACATGATTGCCGAGCTCGTCGACCTCGCGATAGGCAACCGCGAGCACGGCCTCGGTATATTTGGTCGCCATGCCGATCAGCGCGATCACCCACATATAAAAGAGCGCGCCCGGTCCGCCGAAATAGATCGCCGTCGCGACGCCGGCGATATTGCCGGTGCCGACCGTGGCCGCGAGCGCCGTCATCAAGGCCTGGAAGGGAGAAATGTCGCCGGCGCCCTTCGAAGGACGCACCGAGAGTTTGAGACCCTCGGGCAGCTTGCGCCACGGCATGAACCGCAACCCGACGGTCAGGAACACGCCGGTCGCCGCCAGCGCGACCAGCATCGGCCAGCCCCACAAAACATCGTTCAGCGCATTGACGAAATCGTTGACGGCCAGCATCGCCCGTTCCCCTTGCCCCGGTCGGCGCCCCCCAAGGGCGTCCCTGTTCGCTGCGAGCCTAGCAAAGAAATCCGGCCTGTCGTCGCAAAAACTGGTGCAAAGCCGGTTGGAAAATGGTGCAGGCCGGTTCAGCCCTCAAGCAGGTCGCGCGACGCGACGGGCAGGGCGTCGGTGGCGTCTTCCTCGCCCATCTCCACCGCTTCGATTTTCTCGCCGCGGCTGGTGATGGCGTCGGCCGATTTGCGAATCTCGCCGATATCCTTCTCCGCCTGGCTGAAATGCCGTTCCAGATTACCGACGCGGTCGCCGAGCCGCCCGACATCGCCCAGCAGCAGCGCCACATATTTCTGGATGACGCCGGCCTGCTTGCGCATCTCGACATCCTTCAGCACCGCCCGCACCGTGTTGAGCGTCGCCATCAGCGTCGTCGGCGAAACGATCCACACCCGCGCCTGATAGCTCTTGGTCAGCACGTCCGGGAAATTGGCGTGAAGCTCCGCATAGACCGCTTCCGAGGGCAGGAACATCAGCGCCGATTCCGCCGTCTCGCCGGGCACGATGTATTTCTCGGCGATGGCCGTCACATGCTTGTTGAGGTCGCCGCGAAACTGCCGCGCGGCGACCGTGCGCTCCGCCTCGTCCTTTGCGTTGCGGAGCCCGTGATAGGCGTCGAGCGGAAATTTCGCGTCGATGGCAATGGGTCCCGGCGGATTGGGCAGCAGGATCAGGCAGTCGGCGCGCGTGCCGTTGCCGAGCGTCGTCTGGAAGCTATAGGCCGAAGGCGGCAACGCGTTGCTGACGATGTCGTTGAGCTGCACCTCGCCGAAGGCGCCGCGCGCCTGCCGGTTGGCCAGAATGTCCTGCAGTCCCACCACCTGGCTTGAAAGCTCCGTGATGTTCTTCTGCGCCTCGTCGATCACCGAAAGCCGCGTCGTCAGTGTACCGAGCGTCTCGGCGGTCTTCTGCGCCGTCGCCTCCAGGCTCTGCCCCATGCGCTGGCTGACCTGGTCGAGCCGTTCGTTGATCGTCGCCGTCAGTTCGGTCCGCGTCTGCGCCTGCGTTTCGGCCATGGCCGAGAGCCGCCCCACAAGTTCGGCCTGCTGCCGGGCCAGCGCCGCCACCGCCTCGTTCCCGCCGCCGCGCCCGCGCAGCAGCAGCGCCAGCGCCGCCCCGGCGGCGAGCGCCGCCACGGCCACCAGCAATATGACAATCGTTTCGTTCATGGTGCCTCCAGCCGCGGACTATAGCCGATTCCGCCCCCCGCCCTGCGCAAAAGGCCCCTTTTACCATGGCCGTCCCGTGGCTATGATCGGCGCGGCTAGGGTTGATGACATTGAACAACGGGGTGGGACTCAGATGATGAACCGCTTGGCAGCGCTGCTGCTTCCATTGGTGCTGATCGCTTGCGGTCCGGTAATGGAGCAGCGGCGCGATTTCACGCCGCCGGCGAGCGAGGCCGGCATGCAATGCGTACAGAATTGCCAGAAACAGCAGACGACCTGTCAGCGCGACGAGCAGCAGCGCAAGGACCAGTGCCGCGCCCAGGCCGACCGCCGCGCCGATCGTGCTTACGAAAAGGCCAGGGACAACTACATCACGGCGCTGAAGCTTCACGCGGCCGACGCGGCCAAGTATCCGATGCCGGTCGAACCGACCCGTCAGGCGAATTACGCGGCCTGCAACGTGTCGAGCCAGTGCGAGCCGCAATATCACAGTTGCTACCGCTCCTGCGGCGGCCAGATCAACGAATACCAGGTCTGCGTCGCGGCTTGCGAATAGCCGGAAAGGCCGGATTCCGGGGCTTTGGGCGTCCGTCTTGACCCCAAAGCACCGGCGGCTTATCTGAAGGCCCATGGCCATACGCGAAATCATCACGGCGCCCGATCCGCGCCTGAAGGAAGTGTCGAAGCCCGTCGACAAGGTCGACGACGGCTTGCGCGCGCTCATGGACGACATGCTGGAAACGATGTACGCCGCGCCCGGCATCGGCCTCGCGGCGATCCAGATCGGTGTGCCGAAACAGGTGATCGTGATGGACCTCGCGCGCGACGGCGAGAAGCCCGCACCGCGCTATTTCATCAATCCCGAAATCCTCTGGACCTCCGAGGACACGGCTGTCTACGAGGAGGGCTGTCTCTCGGTGCCCGACATGTACGAGGACGTCGAGCGTCCGGCGCGCTGCCGCGTGCGCTATCTCGACTATCAGGGTGAGATCCGCGAGGAGGAATGCGACGAGCTTCTCGCCACCTGCCTCCAGCACGAAATGGATCACCTGAAAGGCATCCTCTTCATCGACCACCTCTCGCGCGTCAAGCGCTCGATGATGCTGAAAAAGCTGATCAAGCAGAAGAAGCTGCAGGAAAAGGAACCGGCTTGAGCGCCCGCGCGCCGCGGCACGACCATCCTTCGCCCTCCCTTGGGGGGAGGGTCGGCAAATTCGAGCATCGCGAGAATTTTCCGTGGCGGGGGCGCGGCATATCGCCGGAACGCCGCGTTGAGGTTTTTGCGGCAAGAGGTCGATCGTGAGCGGCCTCAGACTCGCCTTCATGGGCACGCCCGATTTCTCGGTGCCGGTCCTCGCCGAAATTCTCGCCACCGGCCACGAAGTGGTCGCGGTTTATTCGCAGCCGCCGCGCAAGGCGGGCCGCGGGCTCGCCGAACAATTGTCGCCGGTGCACCGCTTTGCCGAAGAGCACGGCCTTCCCGTCTTCACGCCCGTTTCGCTGAAAGGCGAGGCTGAGCAGCAAGCCTTTGCCGCGCTCGATCTCGATGTCGCGGTCGTCGTCGCCTACGGGCTGATCCTGCCCAAGCCGGTTCTCGATGCGCCGCGCATGGGTTGCCTCAATCTCCATGCCTCGCTGCTGCCGCGCTGGCGCGGCGCCGCGCCCATCCAGCGCGCCATCATGGCGGGCGATGCCGAAACCGGCGTCATGGTGATGCA
>JAHBYM010000044.1 GCA_019635975.1 Parvibaculum sp.
CATCAAGAACCAGATGCTGAAGGGGATCGAAGGCGGCCTGACCAGGCTGCAGCCCGAAGGCGTCGAAATGCCGATCTACGACGCGGCAATGGAATACAAGCGCCGCGGCATGCCGCTCGTCATTTTCGCCGGCAAGGAATATGGCACGGGCTCGAGCCGCGACTGGGCGGCGAAGGGCACGATGCTGCTCGGCGTCAAGGCCGTCATCGCCCAGAGCTTCGAGCGCATCCACCGCTCGAACCTGGTCGGCATGGGCGTCGCGCCGCTGCAGTTCCTCGGCGATATGAGCTGGCAATCGCTCGGCCTCGACGGTTCGGAAACCGTCTCGATCGAAGGCCTCGCCCATGTAAAGCCCCGCACCAGAGTGAAGGCGGTCATCACCTTCAAGGACGGTACGAAACAGGCGATCGATCTTCTCTGCCGCATCGATACGCAGGACGAAGTCGAGTACTACGAAAATGGCGGCATCCTGCCCTATGTCTTGCGGAACCTCGCGGCCTAGCCGGCCAAACAACCAGTGAAAAGGGCGCTCCCCGGAGCGCCCTTTTTTGTTGCCTCACCGCATCGTGACTCGCCTGTGTGCGAAAGCACGACCTATCCTCAAGGCCGAAGGAGAGAACCCCATGCTGTTGCGCCTCGTGATCGCGCTTGCGCTCGGCCTGTCGCTCGCATCCGCCACCCGCGCCGACACGCGCCCGGTGGTGGTCGAACTTTTCACGAGCCAGGGCTGTTCGTCCTGCCCCAGGGCCGATGCCTATCTGCGCGAACTCGCGGGGCGCGACGACGTGATCGCGCTTTCCTTCGCGGTCGACTACTGGGACTTCCTCGGCTGGAAAGACACGCTGGCAAGCCCCACCTTCACCAAACGCCAGCGTGCCTATGCGAAGACGCTGGGACTTTCCGGCGTCTATACCCCGCAGATCGTCGTCGACGGTGTCGCCGAAGGCGTCGGCAGCCGGCGCACTGAAATCGAGAAGCATATCGCCGAGCAAGGCGCGACACCGCTGCCGGTTCCCTTGCATTTCACCGACGACGGCACCGCGCTGACGCTCCATGTCGGCGCAGGCGCCAAACCGGAGCGCGCCGCCACGCTTTGGCTGGTGCGCTATGCAAGAGAGGAAACCGTCGAAATCCGGCGCGGCGAGAACCGCGGCAAAACCATGACCTACACACATGCGGTGCGCGGATTGACGCCAGTCGGTATGTGGGATGGAAGTGCAACGACAGTCACGCTGCCCAAGACGGAATTGCTGATGCAAGGCTATGAAGGCTGCGTTGCGCTCTTGCAGATGCGCGACGGCGGACCCATTCTCGGCGCGGCACGCATCGATCTTGCCGCCGCCGTGGATGGGCAAGCGCCGGCGCGCTAGAGATCGGCAGGCCCGGCCTCGCGGGTCAGCAGGTCCATCGTCTGGGTGAACTGCCCGCCGACATCCTGCGGCAGTTTGTAGACCCAGGCGCCGAGCCGTGCATTGAGCGCATCCGCCTGCGCCGTCGCCGCCTCGCCATCGGCACCGTCGGCGGCAAGCGCCGGATCGACTTCCGCCGAGAACTTCGCCCACAGCGCGCCGCCCTGCCCGCCCATGCTCATGGTCAGGCGCATACCGTCGAATGTGTCGAAGAAAACCGTCGGCGCATCCTCGGGAAGGTCGAGCATATCGGCGGGCGCGACATCGTCGAAGCTCTTGCCGATGAGTGTCGTCGCGACGCCATTGACGATCGGTGCACCGCGCGTTGCCCGTCCCGCCGGCATGTTGACGATGGCAAAGTCGCTCTCGTCCCTTGAAGCGCGTTCGATGATAACCGGATTGTCGGTGCCGCCCCAAAGCGTCACGCGCGCCAGTTCCTCGCGCGGAATATCCACAAAAGTCGGATTGAGCCACTCGGCGACGGTCTTGTGCAGCGGCAGGCGGCCACGCGCCAGCCAGGACTGATCTTCGCCGTCGCGCCGCACATAGATAAGACCTTCGCCGCGCACATCGACGGCACGTTCCGGCATTTTTCCGACGAGAAGGCCCGCCATCCGCTCATCGCCGCGGAAGAATTCGATCCTGACGGCCGAACCGATATCTTCGGGCGCCATCAATCCAAGGTTCCGATGCCAATCGGGGCTCGCGGTGCGCGGTTCGTAGGCTTCCACCTCGCCCATCCCGAGCAGGGTCCTCTTGACGAGTTCGGCTTCGGCCGGATAACCGCCGCGTTCGTCCACACCCCAGACGCCGTCGGCACCGCGCGACATCGCGATACGGACCTCGCCGTGCAAGCCCTGGCTCGCGGTGTAGACGATGCGGTCCACCTGATCGAGCCGCGTGTCGAGACCTTCAAACAGCGGGTGCGGCATGAAGCGCGCCTGGACGCTGCTGCGGTCGGTGGCAACTGCAACAACCGCCGCGACGACGGCGACAACGGTGGCAGCCGCCAGCATGGCGAGATTGCGCAACGGCCGGTTTTCCCAGATCGACTGAAGCGCCGCGGGCATGGGCTCAGGCTCCCTTTTCGACGCGCGCCTTGCGGCGGCGGTAACGCACGATCGCCGCGCCGGTCGCGACAACCGCAATCAGCAAGGGGATGAGCCCGACATTGATGAAACGAAGCCGGGCGCCGAGCCCGTCGATCTCGCGGCGCAGATTGCGCTGCACATCGCGCAGCTTCTTGCGGCTGTCGAGAAGTTCGGCGCGGAAGACCTGGATTTCGTTCTCGACATGCGCCTCGGCGGTGGCACCGTCGGGCAGACCCGCATCGGCGGGGCCTTGCGTTTGCAGCTCGGTCAGCCGGCGTTCCGTTTCGGAGATGCGGCGTTCAAGCGCTTCCTGCTCGGCCAGAAATCGCCGTTCGGCCGCGCGACGCAACTCGTCGACCACGGTAAAGGGCCTGTCGATCTTCGCGCGCGCCCGCAGAGAAATCAGTTCGTTCGACCCCATCAGGTTGTCGATGGCCGAAACGATGAAACTGGCATTGTCGGCAATTGGCTGCGCCACGCGCTCGCCGAGATAGGATTGTGTCTGCACCCAGAAACGGTCGTCGAAAATATCGCTGTCGGCGAAAAGGATGATGTTCGCGTCGCCTTCGGATCGCGCGAGATGGGGAGACGGATCGGTCGTAGAACGCGGACCCTCGTCGTCATCCTCGGCGGACGCACCGGCGCCGGGCGGTCCATCGAAGGCGCTGGCGACCGGCCCGGACAGCCGTGCCGCAATGACATAGCTCTCGCCGGTCGGCTCGAAACGACGCAGCAAATCGTCGGGCCGGGGACCCGACTTCACATAGTCGAGATCGTAGAGCTGCGCGTCGTCGGAGGAGCGCACCAGCGGCGTGAATTGCGTCGTTGCGTTGGCGGATGGCGCCAGTGCGCCGACCGTACCGAGATTGAGGCGCATGACATCGGCGGTAACGATGTCGTCCGCATCGACATTGGCGCGCGGTACCGCGAGCCAGATAACGTAGTCGCTTTCCTGCCGCCGCGCATCGAGCCCCGTCTGTACACGCTGTGCAAGGCCCCGGTCACCGACGATCTTGGTCGGATCGTAGTCGACGCCCCAGCTTTTCAGCAGCGGTTCGAGATTGGATGCTTCGGTGTATCCGCGAATGGGCTGCCCGTCCGGGCCGGCGGTGAGGCTGACCTCCGAATGCGGATCGATGAAGGCGAGCACGCGACCGCCGCGCATCACGAACTGGTCGACCGCGTAAAGCGTCGCCTCGTCGAGCTCGCGCGGATGCGCAACCATCAACACGTCGATCTTGCTCGGCACGGCCTTGAATTGCTGCTCGAGATACTCGAGCTCGAAGCGGTCGCGAAGCTCTTCATAGATCATGAAGGGCAGCGATTCGCCGCGCATCGCCGACATCAGCCCGCCCGTGCCGGTGTCGAGCGGCAGGTTGGTGACGATGCCAAGCACGGGCCGCGCCGGCCGGCTGAGATTCTGGATCATGCGCGCGATGTCGTATTCGAGATATTGCTCGCGCTCGTCGGTAAAGAAGGGAATGGCTTCGAGCCCGTCAACCGAATTGGTGCCGACGAGACCGAAATAGATGATGTCGCCCTGCGCTGTCGGCGCGCCCTTGAGGCCGAGCGACATCGCGAGGTCTTCCTGTTCGGAGAAAGGCTCGGGCTCGATCACCTCAAGGCGCAACTGGCCGTCCGACCGGTTGCGTATCTCCTGCAGCAAATCGCGGACATGGCCGGCATAGGTGCGGATGCGCGGATAGTCGTTGGCAAGCCGCTCCGAATAGAAGAAACGCAACGTGATCGGTTCCTCGATCTTCGCGACGACTTCGTTCGTGCCCTCCGACAGCGTGTAGAGCCTGTTCTCGGTGAGGTCGATCCGCGCCGAACGGAAGACGATGTTCGAGAACAGATTGACGGCAAGAAACAGCACAGCGAGCAGCACCAGCATGATGATGCGGTAGGCCGAACGGCTGATCTGCTGGTTGGATAGCGCGTTCATCGCCTCAGCCCGCCTTCTTCATATCGACGACGATGCCGCAGGCGATCAGCCAGGCGCCGATCAGCGTCGTGAAATAGACGATATCGCGCAGATCGATGACCCCGCGCGTGATGGCGTTGAAATGCGTGAGAAACGAGAAGGACGCAATCGTGTTGAGTATCTGTTGCGGCGCCCAGCCCGAGAAGAAGTCGATGACGATGGGAAGACCCGAAACCGTGAACAGAAAACAGACCGCGACAGAGACGACGAATGCGATCACCTGGTTGCGCGTGACGGCCGAAAGACAGGAACCGATGGCGAGATAGCCGCCGGCCATCAGGAAACTGCCGAGATAGCCGGCCAGGATGACGCCGTTGTCGGGATCGCCGAGATAGTTGACGGTCAGCCAGATCGGAAAGGTCAGCGCCAGCGCCAGACCCGAAAAGACCCATGCCGCAAGAAACTTCCCAAGTACCGCCGCCCAGAGCGGCACGGGCAGCGAGAGTAGAAGCTCGATCGATCCCGTGCGGCGCTCCTCCGCCCAGAGACGCATCGAGATCGCCGGAATCAGGAAGAGATAGAGCCAGGGATGGAAATTGAAGAAGATCGCGAGGTCCGCCTGCCCGCTTTCATAATAGCCGCCGAGATAGAAGGTGAAGGCGCCCATCGTGAACAGGAAAATCACGATGAAGATGAAGGCGAGCGGCGTCGCGAAATAGCCGCCGAGCTCGCGGCGGAAAACGGCGAGAAGTTCGTTCATGCCGCATCCTTCTTGCCGTCTGTGACGGTCGTATCCGAACGGGTGAGGCTGCGGAACACTTCATCGAGACGGCCGGGCTCGCCGTAGAGCGCGCGCACCGGCCAGTTCTCGTCGCGCGCCAGCCGTGCCACCGCGTCGATCAGCACGACATCGCTCTCGCGCGCGCTGACCGGGAAGAGCGTGAACGTCGTCTCGGCGCCGCGCGGCGCGATCTCGATACTGGCGATGCCGTTGAGCGCCTTGAGTTTTTCGGCCATCTGCACGGTCGTCTGCCCGCTCAGCGTCAGCGACACGGCGTTGTGATAGCGCGAACGCGCCATCAGCGCCGCCGGCGTGCCGTCGGCGACCACGCGGCCGCGATCGATGATCAGCGCCCGGGTGCAGATCGCATCGACCTCTTCGAGGATATGCGTCGAAATGACGATGGCTTTCTCGGCCGACATGCGGGCGATCAGCTTGCGCACTTCGAATTTCTGATTGGGATCGAGACCATCGGTCGGCTCGTCCATGATGAGGACGGGCGGATCGTGCAGGATCGACTGCGCGAGACCGACGCGGCGGCGAAAGCCTTTCGACAGCGTATCGATCGGTTGCTCGAGAACGCCCCCCAGCTCCGTCGCCTCGACCGCGCGGTCGATGGCCTTTTCCGCGTCCGCGCCCGAAAGCCGGCGCACACGCGCGATAAAACGCAGGAAACCGCGGGGCGTCATATCGCCATAAGCCGGCGCGCCTTCCGGCAGATAGCCGATGGTGCGTTGCGCGGCCAGCGTGTCGGTCACGATGTCGTGGCCGCAAACGCGCGCACTGCCCGCGCTTGGCGCTAGGAAGCCGGTGATCATTTTCATGGTGGTGGATTTGCCGGCGCCGTTCGGGCCGAGAAAGCCCAGAACTTCGCCCTTTTCGACCGTAAAACCGATGCGGTCGACGGCCGTGAAAGGCCCGAAATGCTTGGTCAGCCCGTCGATGACGATCATCGCTTCGCCGCCCGCGGATGTAGCTCTAGCCGCCGTTTCCATATTCGACCGGACGATGATGCCTCTCCCCGAACGCCGCTTCCCCGCGAGACGAGGCGGCATTTGCTTGTTGCGCGGCGCCCGATCGCGAGGGCGCGGCCTGCCTCCCATGCAGGCAGTCTGTGTAGGACAGGCCGCCAAGTCCTTCAAGTGAAAGATGTTTCATCTTCCGCGCGCACAAAAAGCTTGCCGTCCGGGAGGGGGAACCCGGACGACTGGAGCTTTCACTCTTGGGACGTGCGTTGCGCTCGAATATCCCCCGGGGGGTGGGGGAAGGGGTGACCCGGCTCCCCCAATCTATCCCGGTGGGGCTGGGGGGCTGATGAAACCGGAACGTCGCAAGGAACCGGGCCAGTGAGGCAACGGTGCTAATCTGACGGTCCAGTGTGGCCCCGCAAGGGCTGAAAAAAGGCAATATTGTGGTTTCACAATTAATGGCCCCCATCCGAAAACCTCAAGAAAACCGCGGCAATTGCAACAATCGCATGACGCCGCAACGCGCCTTGTGCCATGCTTGAGGCCTGCTGGACCGCGCCCCCTGGAGGATCCGACGCCCGCATGACCGATCGTCCCGATTACACGGCCACGAGCGCCGGAACGGACCGCGGGTTGACGCTGGTGAGACAGGCCGCGCCTCAAAAACGGCAGCGCGAGCCCGAAGTCTTCTTCGACCGTCACGAACTCGATGCGATCCTCTCGGTTTATGGCCGCATGGTCGCCGACGGCGAATGGCGCGACTATGCGATGGGCGGGTTCAAGGACGTTGCCGTCTTCTCGGTTTTCCGCCGGACCAGCGAAATGCCGCTCTACCGCATCGAGAAACGCCCGAAACTGGCGCGCAAGCAGGGCGCCTATGCGGTGGTGGCGGCAACCGGACTGATCCTGAAACGTGGCCACGATCTGAAGCAGGTGCTGAAGGTCTTCGACAAGCGGGCGCTGCGCCTGGTCGACGCCTGACACGGTCCGTACGCAAACGAAAAGCCCCGGCATCGCTGCCGGGGCTTTGGTTTGTAGCGATGTTTCAGCGGCTTAGCTGCGCTGGCTGCCGAGGAACTGCAGCAGGAACATGAACATGTTGACGAAGTCGAGATAGAGCGAGAGTGCGCCCATCACGGCTTTCTTGCCCGAGGCGGCAACGCTGTCGCCTTCGTAATACATGCCCTTGATGCGCTGCGTGTCGTAGGCGGTGAGGCCGGCGAAGACGAGAACGCCGATCACCGAGACCGCGAATTGCAGCGCCGAGCTCTGCAGGAAAATATTGACGACCATCGCCAGGATGACGCCGATGAGCCCCATGAACAGGAACGAGCCCATGCCGGAGAGGTCGCGTTTTGTCGTGTAGCCGTAAAGGCTTAGCGATCCGAAGGCAGCCGCCGTCACGAAGAAGGTCGTGGTGATGCTCTCGCCCGTATAGACGAGGAAGATCGACGACAGCGAGAGGCCCATGACGCCGGCAAAGAGCCAGAATGTCGACTGCACCGCGAAAAGGCTCATCGCCTGAACGCGGAAGCTCAGGAAGAAAATGAAGGCGAGCGGCGCCAGAATGACGACCCAGCGCAGCGGGCTCGCATAGATCGCCTGACCGAATTCGCTGAAGGCAAGGCCGGCCGGCGTTTCGACGACGGCCATGTTGTAGGCGCCCAATGCCACGAGGCCGGTGAGCGCGAGCGCCATCGCCATGTAGTTGTAAACACTGAGCATATAGCTCCGAAGGCCCTCGTCGATCGCCATGTCGGCGCGCCGCCCGAGCTCGACCTGATGGAGCCGTTCCTGATCGTAATTCGCCATGTATCTGCACCCTCCTGCGTGTGCCTGTCGTCAATATCGGCTGCGGCCTGCCGAAATTCAAGCAAAACCGGGGATTAATGCCAAGAAAGGGTAACGCTTTCCGGGGCTTAGCCCCTCCGGCCCAAGCCGGAAAATCGCGGTTGTGTCATCGAACTGTCAAGAAACTGTCACAAACGCACTTGTCCCCGGGGGCGTTTACTAATCCGCCCGGAGCACCGGCGCGGCGGGAGCGGCGAGCGCCCGCCAGGTGCCGAGCAGGCCGAGCGCGACGGTGAGGATGGCGGCAGCGGCGACCGTGACCGCGAGCGTGCCCGGAAGGAAACGCCAGGGCAGGTCCATGACGAAGGTGATGACCGAGAAGGCGGCGATCGTGCCGGCGAGCGCCGCGACCAGCGCGGTGGCGAAACCGAGCAGCGCATATTCGCGGACATAGATGCCGAGAATGCGCCCTGTGGTCGCGCCGAGCACCTTGAGCACGACGGCATCGCGGACGCGGGCCGAGAACCCGGCGGCCATCGCGCCGGCGAGAACGAGAACGCCGGCGGCCAGCGTAACCGCGCCGGTGGCGCGCACCGCCATCGCGAAATCTTCGAGGAGCTTGTTGACGGCCTGAAGCGCCTCCTTGACGCGCACCGAGGTGATGTTGGGGAAGCGCGCGGTGACCTCGCGCTCCAGCGCCTCCTCCGCCGCATTGCCGCCCTCCATCGCGACGGTGGCGAGAACCGTGTGCGGCGCGGCCGAAAGCGCGCCCGGCGAGAAGACCAGCACGAAATTGATGCCGAGCGTCGACCAGTCGATCTCGCGCGTATTGGCGATCATCGCTTCCATTTCGCGGCCGAGCACATTGACCGAAATCGTGTCGCCGATATCGACGCCGAAGCCTTGCGCCAGCTCCTCGCCGAAGGAGACGAGCGGCGGGCCCGCATAATCCTCCGGCCACCATGTGCCGCGCACCAGAGTGGAATCGGCCGGCATCGCCGCCGAATAGGTGATGCCACGGTCTCCCCGAAGCGCCCATTGCACATCCGGCGCGACCGTCAACTGGTCGGACGGCACGCCATTGACCGAGGAAATCCGCCCCCGGAGCATCGGCACGCGGTTGAACGCGACGACGCCGGGACTGGCGGTGACGATTTCCTCAAGTCCGTCGATCTGGTCGGGCTGCACATCGACGAAGAAAAAGGCGGGCGCGCGGTCGGGCAGTTCGCCCATGATCTCGCCGGTGAGATTGCCGTTGATCAGCGACACCGTGACGAGAAGCGTGAGCCCGAGCCCGAGCGAAAGCACGATGGCCGATGTCGGCGCGCCGGGGCGGTGGATATTGGCAAGCGCAAGCCGCAATTCCGGCGAACGGACGCGAGGTGCGCGCGACGCCAGCGCCATGATGCCGCGCGCCGCGGCAAACAGCAGAATAAAAACACCGGCCGCGCCGCCGACAAAATAGATCGCAAAGAGACGTTCCTCGGCGAGCGCGATGGCGAGCCCCGCAAGTGCTGCGAGCGAGGCCGCCGTCGCCACGACATAGGGCAGGCGCGGAAAACGCCGCACCGGCGCAATGAGATCGCGGAAGAGGCTCGTTGCCGGAACCTCGCGGGCGCGCGCCAGCGGCCAGATCGCGAAGGCAAGCGCCGTCAGCACGCCGTAGGCGGCGGCAAGGATCAGCGGACCCCAATAGACGCCGAGATCGGCGGGAATGGGGATCATCCCTCCTGCAACCATTTCGACGATGAAGGGCGCGGCGCCGCCGATGACGAGGCCGATGGCGATGCCGACAGCGGCAAGCGCCATCACCTGCATCAGATAGAGACGGAAAATCAAAGCGCCCGGTGCACCGAGACATTTGAAGGTGGCAATGACGGTGCGTTTGCCGTCGAGATAGGATTTGACCGCATTGGCGACGCCGACGCCGCCGACGACAAGCGCGGTCAGGCCGACCAGCGAAAGAAACAGCGCCACGCGCTGGACGAAGCGCCGTACGCCCGGCGCGCTGTCGCTGCGGTCCTGAATGCGCCAGCCCGCATCCGGGAAACGTTCGCCAAGCGCCGCGACCCAGCCCGCAATGCCGGCCGACGAACGCAGCGCTTCGGGCAGTTTCACCCGGTATAAAAAATTGACGAGACTTCCCGGTTGCACCAGCGCCGTCGATTCGAGCGCTTCCATCGCAATCATGGCGCGGGGCCCGAGCGCAAAACCGTCCGCGACCCGGTCGGGCTCGCGCGCGATGACGGCGCGAAGCTCAAGCTCGGCCTCGCCGATGCGCACGAGATCGCCGACCGCGATGCCGAGACGCGACATCAGATTGGGTTCGACGACAAGCCCCCAATGCCCGTCGCGAAAGGCCAGCGCCGCGGCGAAGTCCATTTCGGGCGCGAGTTCCATTTCGCCGTAAAGCGGATAGAGATTGTCGACGGCTTTCAACTCGACCAGCGTCTGGCCGCGCGCCGCGCCGTTGTTGTCATTTACACTGCGTGCCATTGCGCGCATTTCGGCGGCGGCCGAAACCGCATTGCCATCCGAAATCCAGGCAAGCTCCCCGGCGCTCGCCGCGCGGTGAATGAGGCGGATGGCGACATCGCCGCCGAGAATTTCCTGGCCGCCTTCGGCAAGTCCGCGCGTCAGCGCCGACGACACCGAGCCGACACCGGCAATCGCCGCGACGCCGAGCGCCAGACAAGCGATGAAAACGCGGAAGCCCTTGAGGCCGCCGCGCAATTCGCGCCGCGCGAGGCGGGCGGCGAGGAGGTAGGAGGCGGCACCGTTGTTCATGGCGCGGCACTCCCCTGCACTTCACCTCCCCCTTGCGGGGAGGTGAACAGATGGCCGGCTGCAAATTTTCTCATGCCGCCACACCCGCTTCGATGCTTTCCACAAGCCCGTCGCGCAGACGGATGATACGGTCGCAGCGCGCGGCCAGCGCCTCGTCATGGGTGATGAGGACAAGCGTCGTGCCCTTGCGCCGATGGAGGTCGAACATCAGCGAAACGATTTCGGCGCCGGTCGTCTGGTCGAGATTGCCGGTCGGCTCGTCGGCGAGCAGGATCTCGGGATCGCCGGCGACCGCACGGGCGAGCGCCACGCGCTGCTGCTCGCCGCCCGACAACTGCCCGGGATAATGCGTCAGCCGGTGGCCGAGGCCGACCAGGCGAAGTTCTTCTTCCGCGCGCGCAAAAGCATCGGCGCGGCCGGCGAATTCGAGCGGGATCGCGACATTCTCAAGCGCCGTCATGGTGGGGATCAGATGGAAGGACTGGAAGACGATGCCGACGCGGTCGCGGCGAAAGCGCGCCAGCGCGTCCTCGCCAAGCGCGGTGAGGTCTTCGCCCGCCGCGACGATGCGGCCCGAACTCGGCCGCTCGAGACCGGCAAGCACCATCAGCAACGTCGACTTGCCGGAGCCGGATGGCCCGACGAGACCGGCCGCCTCGCCCTTGGCGATCGAAAGGCCGATACCGCGCAGGATGTTGACCGGACCGGCGGCGCTGGGCAGGGTCAGACGGACGTCTTCGAGTTCGATGATATTGGGCAAGGGGCGAGGGCTCTCTATATCTATGTTCGCGGGAAGGCGGGGGCCAGCATAGGCCGGCAGATGGCGGCGGGAAAAGAAAGAGACGCGACGATGCGATATGGGCGATATGGCTTTTCGATGCGCTATTGCAAGCTTTTACCGGCACTGCTGCTGGCGGCGGCGCTTGCCTTCGCGCCCGCCGTCGCGCAGGCCGCCGAACGCGCCATTACCATCGTGGCGCTCGGAGACAGCCTGACAGCGGGCTATCTGCTGGGGCCCGGCGAGGATTTCGCGACCCAGCTCGAACGGGCGCTGGCCGATGCCGGTCACGAGAATGTGAAGATCGCCAATGCCGGCGTCTCGGGCGACACGACGGCAGGCGGCCTTGCGCGGCTCGACTGGGCGGTCGGGCCCGACGCCGACGCGGTGATCGTCGAGCTTGGCGCCAACGACGCGCTGCGCGCCATCGACCCCGAGGTGACGCGCGCCAATCTGGAGGCCATCGTGACGCGGCTGAAGGCGCGCGGGCTGCCTGTGCTGCTGGCCGGCATGCTGGCGCCGCCCAATCTCGGCGGCGAATACGCAGCCGCCTTCAATCCGATCTATGCGGACCTCGCGGCCGAACATGGCCTGATCCTCTACCCCTTCTTCCTCGACGGCGTCGCCGCCGAGCGCCACCTCAACCTCGGCGACGGCATTCATCCGACGGCGGAAGGTGTCGGCGTCATCGTCGAGCGCATTCTGCCGAAGGTCGAGGCGCTGATCGCGGAAGTCGGCGCGGAGGATGCGACGGTGAATTGAGGGGGAGCGAAAGCTAAATGATGGCATAGAGTGCCGCTGCAACCCACACCACAACTAAGCCGAGCGGAGCGACGATCTGCACCATGCTTCGGAATAGAAACGTCAGGACTAACCCGGTGAAAAATCCAGCAACCACGACGACAACAACACTCCACCAAGGCAGAAAAACGAGTGCTGCAAGCGGGGAGCCAACTACGCCGGAAAAAAATCCAGAGACCATGACCAGCGATGCACCGTCGCGGTAATACGCTCCGACTGGCCAGCTCCTCGCATCCGCAAAGCTCGCATAGGAGACGATCACAATGCCAAATCCGAATGTCAGCGTAAGAACTGCGATCTGAAAGAGAAACTTTGCGTCTCTGGAACGCTCAATTGGAATACGAACTTCCTGCCTATGCGCGTTCCACCAATCGCCAAAACTGTCAAGAAGCCGTTGTCCGGCAATTTCGGCGGCGATATCGTTCCCATCGAGATTCATCAGTTGTAGCCGTAAACCGGGGATCATTTCACCCGTCCAATGTTCTCGCAGTTCCGGATGCGCCTTATCGAGAACACCACTCTCCACCAAAAGTGCATATTTGTATGCGTTCTTCATATGCGTGCGCATGGCATCGAGGTCGGAAATAGAAAACTCCGCAAAAGGCGCACCAGCATTACCAATTCGGGTCGCAGACTGAGCTTCCTCAAACGCGAAGATAATGTATTGAGCATTCTTCCTCTCTGCGTCGCTCCAACTTTCGTCCGCACACCCTTTAACGGTCAATGCTATCAAAACGACGGTCAACGTGGCCGCCGCGCGCAAGAACCTCGATGTTAGTTTCGTTTCGAGCAGCATAATTTCGTGCCCTGAAGACATCCGATGATGGATCAAACATTATCACTGTCCGGAGGAAACCAGAAAGTTGAAAGCTGCCAACATGCGACATGTCGACTTCTAGTGATCTCGCGATTGTATCTTCGCCTTCTGGCCGGGATCCGCCAAGGCTGACTTCGACCTGTGTCCCACCCACAGATGTCATCCCGGCACTTGTTGCCGGGACCCATTGGTTCCCCCAGCAGAGATAAGAAAGCACTGAATCCGCGACACGCCGAGGCACACAAAGGCTCCGCAACAAGCATCGAGGTGGATTGGGTCCCGGCAACAAGTGCCGGGATGACATTTATATTTTGGTTCAGGCCGGAAGAAAAAGCGATCGGCAAAGACGAGTTTGGAGATTGGGGATTGGGGATTGGGGATCGGGGATCGACTTGGAAGACAGACGTTACGAAAACCCCTGCGTGACACACAGCGCCGCGGACCGGTATAAACCACCGACAAAAAATCGAACGGGGGGACGGCAATGGAATATCGCACGCTCGGGCGCACCGACCTGAAGGTCAGCGCGATCTGTCTCGGCACCATGACATGGGGCCAGCAGAACACTGAGGCCGAAGGCCACGAGCAGATGGACTACGCGCTGGCGCAGGGCATCAACTTCTTCGACACGTCCGAAATGTATGCGGTGCCGCCGAAACCGGAGACGCAAGGCTCGACCGAAAGGATCATCGGTTCGTGGTTCAAGGCGCGCGGCAACCGCGACAAGGTGATCCTCGCCACCAAGGTTGCGGGCCGCAGCCCGATGACCTGGCTGCGCGACGGCGGCGAAGGCACCGAGCAGACGGAAGCGCAGATCGTGCAAGCGGTCGACAAGAGCCTGAAACGTCTGCAGACGGATTATATCGACCTCTACCAGCTTCACTGGCCCGACCGGCCGATCAACCTGTTCGGCGGCCTCGGCTACAAGCATATCGAGGGCAGGACGAACCCGATCGACGAAATTCTGGCGGCGCTCGACAAGGTGGTGAAGGCGGGCAAGGTGCGCCATGTCGGTCTGTCGAACGAAACGCCCTGGGGGACGATGAAATTCCTCCATCACGCCGAAACCAAAGGCCTGCCGCGCATGCAGTCGATCCAGAACGCCTACAATCTGCTGAACCGTACCTTCGAACTGGGCGGTTCGGAAATCGCCCATCGCGATCAGGTGGGGCTGCTCGCCTATTCGCCGCTGGCGCAGGGCTATCTCAGCGGCAAATACCAGAACGGCGCACTGCCCGAAGGTTCGCGCAAGGCGCTGTTCAACCGCTTGCAGCGCTATGAATCGCCGATGGCCGACCGCGCCATCGAAGCCTATCTCGGCGTCGCGAAGAAGCACGGGCTCGACGCCTCGCAAATGGCCAACCAGTTCGTGACGACGCGGCCCTTCGTGACCGCGAACATCATCGGCGCGACGACGATGGAACAGTTGAAGCTCGCGGTGACGAGCGTTGACGTGAAATGGACGGAAGAACTCGAAAAGGACATCGAGGCCGCGCATCTCGACCAGCCCAACCCGGCGCCTTGATTTGGCGCCACGTTCCTCTATTCGTCATTGCGAGCGAAGCGAAGCAACCCAGAAGCCGTGCATTCTGATACCGACGCTTTCTGGGTTGCTTCGTCGCTTGCGCTCCTCGCAATGACGGTGAAGGGAAGACAACATCATGATCCGCCTCTTCACCGCGCTGGAAATTCCCGACGAGGCGGCGGAGAAGCTCGCGCGGCTGCAACAGGGGCTCGAAGGCGCGCGCTGGATCGAGCGCGGCGATCTGCACATCACGCTGCGCTTCATCGGCGATGTGGCCGAGAATGTCGCGGCCGATATCGATGCAGCGCTGGCCGAAATTCCCGTTGTGCCTTTCGAGGTCGAGCTTGAAGGCGTCGGCGAATTCGGCGGCGCGCGGCCCAACGCGCTATGGGCGGGCGTCAAAATGTCGGAGCCCTTGCGCATTTTGCAGGGCCGCCACGAAAGCGCGATGCGCCGCGTCGGCCTCAAGCCCGAGACGCGGAAGTTCCATCCCCATGTGACGGTGGCGCGGCTTGGCCGCGCGGCGCCGGAAGATGTCGGGCGCTATATCGCGGCCAACAATCTTTTCGCCGCGCCGCGTTTCACGGTCGATCGCTTCACGCTTTTTTCGGCGCGGGGCGGCACCGGCGGCGGGCCCTACGTGGCCGAGCGGCGCTATCCGGAAGATGAGTGGGAAGATGGCGAAGGGTGAAGAGCCGTCTGTCTTTCTTCCCACCCTCCCCTTGGGGAGGGTGGGTAGAAGTAGCGGTATTTACAGCCTCACTCGCCCGCCGCTTCCTCGATCGCGTGCATGTCCTCGTCGGACAGCCCCATGTGATGGCCGATCTCATGCACCAGCACATGCGCGATCAGATGATCGAGCGGCTCGTCATATTCGGCCCAGTAGTCGAGCATCGGCCGGCGGTAGAGAAACACCATGTCGGGCATATGCGCGGGCTCCATCACCGAGCGGTCGACATGGGAAATGCCCTGATAGAGGCCGAGCAGGTCGAACGGGCTTTCAAGCTCCATTTCGGCTGCGACCTCGTCGTCGGGAAAATCCTCGACGCGGATGACAAGCCCCGCGCAGCGCGCGCGGAAGCCTTCGGGCAGGCGCGCAAAGGCCGCATCCGCCAGCGCCTCGAATTCTTCCAGTGTGGGCGCCTTGACGCCTTTCCAGTCCATCGGCTTCTCTCCTCTTGCGCAGGCAGATTAGGCGGGCGAGGCTGACGCTGCAAATTCTCACCGGAGTTTCGGGAGGCGAAGATGACGGACAAACTTACGGGAAAAGCGCGCGAGAAGGCGCTGAAGGGCCTCAAGGGCTGGACGAAGGTGAAGGGCCGCGACGCCATCGAGAAGACGTTCCGCTTCAAGGATTTCAACGAGGCCTTCGGCTTTATGAGCCGCGTGGCGCTGGTAGCCGAGAAGCTGGACCATCATCCCGAATGGGCAAACGTCTATAGCCGCGTCGAGGTGGTGCTGACGACGCATGACGCGGGCGGGCTGAGCGACAAGGACGTGAAGCTCGCCACGCTGATGGACAAATGGGCGGGCAAGGCCGGGAAGACCACGAAGAAGTGAAATGAAAAGCCCCGGTGTTTCCACCGGGGCTTTCGCGTTGATGCGCCGAAGGATTAGCGCGGCGCCATGCGGCCCCAGCTGCGCGTCAGCGCGGCGCCATACGAATTGCGCCGTCGAGGCGGACGGTTTCGCCGTTGAAATAACCGTTGCGGATCATTTCGATCGCGAGCGAGGCATATTCTTCCGGGTTGCCGAGACGGGCCGGGAACGGCACCTGCGCGCCGAGCGCCTGACGGACCTTTTCCGGCGCACCGGCCAAGAGCGGCGTGTCGAAAATGCCCGGCAAAATCGTGTTGACGCGGATGCCTTCGCGGCTGAGATCGCGCGCGATGGGGAGCGTCATGCCGACGACGCCGGCCTTGGATGCGGAGTACGCCGCCTGGCCGATCTGGCCGTCCTGCGCGGCAACGGAACCCGTGTT
Organism: Parvibaculum sp.; assembly: GCA_019635975.1. Lineage (GTDB taxonomy): Bacteria > Pseudomonadota > Alphaproteobacteria > Parvibaculales > Parvibaculaceae > Parvibaculum. The sequence continues at coordinate 16,654 of JAHBYM010000044.1, forward strand.
GACGATGGCGCCGCGGTCGCCATCGGCGAGCGGATCGAGCGTCAGCATGCCGGCTGCCGACTTGGCGATGCAGCGGAAGGTGCCGACAAGGTTGATCTGGATGATGAGGTTGAACTTGTCGAGCGGGAAGTGCTCGGGCTTGCCCGTCTCCTTGTTGCGGCTCGCGGTCTTGACCGCATTGCCCGTGCCGGCGCAGTTGACCAGGATGCGCTCCTGGCCGATCGCGGCGCGGACCTTTTCGAAGCCGGCATCGACGCTCGCCTCGTCGGTGACATTCACTTTCGCAAAGACGCCGCCGAGTTCTTTCGCCAGCGCCTCGCCCTTGTCTTCCTGCAGATCGAAAATGCCGATCTTGACGCCTTCCTTGGCGAGGCGGCGCGCGGTCGCCGCGCCGAGGCCCGAAGCGCCGCCGGTGATGATGGCGCTGATGCCTGAATCGAGTTTCATGGGTCGTCTCCCTTGATGAACGGTCTTGCGGGGACGCGGCACTGCGCGAGGCCCGATTGGCGCCGGTTTTACAAATTTGTCGGCACTCTTGCGAGCCAAAAATCCCGGAAATGCCTTGAATGGCGGGCAATTGCGCCGCGCCCCGCCCTGACGCTACGTCCGCCCGGCTTGCGCCGGGAGCGCCCAACGCCCATCTTCAGCACTGCAGGCGGGGGCAGAACGACGGAACAAGGCCATGACCACATCCAGCGGACACCCGGACGCGCCGCTCGATCCGGCCCATCAATTGCCGGCCGTGATCGCCCGCAACGAGAAGACCGTCAATGACGGCTTCTGGAAGAAGATGGCGCGCTTCGCCGGCAAGGTGCCCTTCGCCGAGGAAGCGGCATCCGCCTGGTTCTGCGCCCGCGACCCGCGCACGCCGCTCCGCGTCAAGGCGACGCTGCTGGCCGCACTCGCCTATTTCGTGACGCCGGTCGATCTCATTCCCGATGTCGTCGCGGTGTTCGGCTTCACCGACGACGCGGCCGTGCTGATGGCCGCGATCGGTCTGGTGTCGAGCCATATCCGCCCGAGCCACCGCAAGGCCGCGCGCGAAGCGCTCGACCTGCCGCCGGCGGACGATCCGCAAAAATAATCACATCGCCCAGACGCCCGACGCATTGGAGCGGTAGCCGAGCGCGGTATAGGCCGCATCGACCAGCGCCTGGCCGCGATCGTTCAGGAGAATGCCGGCGCCCATGCGGTTCATGTTGTAGCCGAAGCTCATGCGGCATTCCGGATCGGCAAAGCCGATCGAACCGCCCATGCCGACATGGCCGAAAGCCGCATCTCCGAGGATGCAGGAGGAATTGGGTGCGTCCGGCACCTTGCGGTTGTCCATCGACTTCATGAAGCCGAGCGCGAAACGCGACGGGATCAACAGCGTCGCATCTTCATGCGTGCTCGTGGCGACACGGCCCATCCGCGCCAGCGTGTCCGCGCCGACGAGCTGCCCGCCGCCATTGGCGAGCGGCGCATACATGCCCGCAAGCCCGCGCCCGTTGGTGATGCCGTTGGCCGAGCCGATTTCGGCGGCGTGGCATTCGCGCGAATTGAAATCCGTGTTGCCGCTGTTCATCAGGAAAAGATGCGCCGCGCTCGAAGGATCGGTGAGCAGCGCCTGCGTGAATTTGGAATTCGCGGCGGCGGGATCCGGCTCGGCGAAGATCATGGCCGCGATGCGCGGCTCGGTCGCCTCCGGCGTGCCGATGGTGAAGTCGAGACCGAGCGGCTTTGCCACCTCGTCGGCAAAGAAGCGGCCGAGGCGCTTGCCCGAGGCGCGATGCACCAGCTCGCCGACCGTCCACGCGAAGGTGACGCCGTGATAGCCGTTGCGGATACCGGGCTTCCAGAACGGTTCCTCGTCCTCGAGCAGTTTCACCATGTAGCCGTAATCGTAATAGCCGCCTTCCTTCAGCGGCGTGCGGACATGCGGCTGGCCGGCCGAATGATCGAGCATCATCGAGACCAGCGTCTCTTCCTTGCCGTTCTTCGCATAT
>JAHBYM010000045.1 GCA_019635975.1 Parvibaculum sp.
TCATTTCCTTAAATAAGAATAAGTCGCAATAGCGACGTGTAAGGGAACCACGGCCATGCGCGATCTCGCCAAGACCATCAGCTACGGGACGCTCCACTTCGCGGTCGGCTTCGGCGTCGTTTATGCGCTGACCGGCGAGGCGACGATCGCGGCCGGCGTCGCCTTGATCGAGCCCGCCGTCAACACGGTGGTCTTCTATTTTCACGAAAAGGCATGGGCGCGCTATCCGGCGCATGCATTCCGCCACTTCGGCCTTCGCGCGCCGCGGCAGATGGCGTAAGGACTAGCGCCAGGCCCAGACCGGCTGTTCGAGATGGGCGACGCGGGTCGTCCGTCCACGGAGCGCCACCTCGCCGAACTGCCAGAGCAGCGCCGCCGTCGGCGCGTGAATGTGATCGTCGCCGATGTGAAGGCGGATCACCGGCTGGTCGCTTTCGGGGATCGACAGGAATTCCGGCGAGCCCTCGCGCGTCAGCTCGGCCAGCGCAAAGGCATGGATCGAGGCAACCTCGGCGGGGTTCGGCAGCATGGCGCTTGTGTCCTCGACCCATGTCACGACCGGCGTGATGAGGTAGCCCGAACGCGTCGGGTAGTCGTCAAGCAAACCAATGACTTCCGAGGGCCTGAGCTTCAGCGCCACTTCTTCCTCGAGCTCGCGCAGCGCCGCTTCCACCGGCGTTTCGCCGGCGTCCATCCGCCCGCCCGGCAGCGCCCATTGGCCGCCATGCGCGTTGAGGCGGGCGACGCGCCGCGTCAGCAGGAAGGCGGCTTCATCCTTATGCGGTGCAATGGCGATGGCGACCGCGGCGCGCTTCAGGCCCGCGTCGTCTCGCGTCTCGCGCGGGAAGGCGGCGAGCCTTGCGGTCAGCCGCGATCTCAGTTCTTCGTCGAAGCGGTGTGTCATGGCCCGGCGTTTCTAGCATGGGCGCCGGGGCATCCGGGTGTTTAAAATCCGGTGTCGGCGTGCCGGCCGGCGGATTTGTTTCGGCCGTCCGACAAGCGCAATTATCAATGGTACCAAGGCCTTGGGTGCGTTTCGGCGGTCGCGCCGCCATCGCCTCCGGTGTTTACGATCCTTGACACCTGTCCCCGATTGGCCCCCCGCCTCGCCTTGGAGTTGGCCCGGCGCGGGGCTACAATTTTCAAAGTTCCCTCCCGCCCCCAAGAGGCCATCATGCGCATCGGCGTTCCCAAGGAAATCAAGGTCCATGAATACCGCGTCGGCATGACGCCGCCCGCCGTGCGCGAGGCGGTTCATCACGGCCACGAGGTTCTGGTGCAGCAGGGCGCGGGCGACGGCATCGGCCTTTCCGATCTGCAATATGAGGCGGCCGGTGCGAAGATCGTTGCGACGGCGCCGGAGATTTTTGCCGCCGCCGACATGATCGTGAAGGTCAAGGAGCCGCAGCCGGTGGAATGGAAGATGCTGCGCGAAGGCCAGATTCTTTTCACCTATCTGCATCTCGCGCCCGATCCCGAGCAGGCGCGCGGGCTCATGGAATCCGGTTGCGTCGCCATCGCCTACGAGACGGTGACGGATGCGCGCGGCGGTCTGCCGCTGCTGGCGCCGATGTCGGAGGTTGCGGGCCGCATGTCGATCCAGGCCGGCGCGCATTGCCTCGAAATCGCGCAGGGCGGGCGCGGCATGCTGCTCGGCGGCGTGCCCGGCGTGCCGGCCGCCAAGGTCGTCATTCTCGGCGGCGGCGTCGCCGGCACCAATGCGGCGCGCATGGCGATGGGGCTTGAAGCGCATGTCACCGTCATCGACATCAACCTGCACCGGCTCTACGAGCTCGACATGCAGTTTGGTCCGAGCCTCAACACAATCTATTCGACGGTCGACGCAATCGAGCAACATGTTCTGGGTGCGGATCTTGTGATCGGCGCCGTGCTGGTGCCGGGCGCCGCCGCGCCGAAGCTCGTGACCGAGGACATGGTCAAGCACATGCAGAAGGGTTCGGTGCTGGTCGATATCGCGATCGATCAGGGCGGTTGCTTTGCGACCTCGCATGCAACGACCCATGCCGATCCGACCTATGTGACGCATGAGGTTGTGCATTACTGCGTCGCCAACATGCCGGGCGCCGTGGCGCGCACCTCGACCTTCGCCCTCAACAACGCGACGCTGCCCTTCACGCTGGCGCTGGCCGACAAGGGCTACCGCAAGGCGCTGGCCGACAATCCGCATCTTATGGCCGGTCTCAATGTCCATCGCGGGCAACTGACCTACCGGGCGGTCTCCGATGCGCTGGGCGAGCCCTATCACGAGGCTGGAAGCGTGTTGGCGGCCTGATTTCAAGCCCTTGAAATTGCAGAGATATTTCCGCTTCCGGGGATAAATGTGCCAATCCGGGGCGGATTTTAAACCGCAATTAACCACGACCGGGCGAGTCTCCTCCCGTGACGGCGCGGCTGCGCGCTATGGCGATCGAGGGGGAAGACGTTCATGTTCGACAGGGTTCAACGCGACCGTTTCTGGCTGCTGCTCGGGGCAATTCTGATTGCCTTGTTTGTGATCCAGACCGAGCGGGGCATCGCCGAACCGCACCAGGCCTCGCAATACGACCGGGGCGGCATGACGCGGCTGGTCGAGAAAACCATCGAGATTCCGGTGCATGCGGCGCAACCCGCCGCGCGGCCGCCGCTGCCGCGCCCGCAGGTCGTGCAGACCGCCTGGAACGATCCCCATGCCGATCTGATCACCGGCTCGCTTCGCGCCTCGGCGCCGCGCCCGCTCGCCCGTCCGGGCAGTGGCGGCGCCATTACCACGGCCTCGCTCGCCGCGCCGGCCTCGATGCGCCCCACGGGCGGCCAGCGCTACTATGTGCAGCTTGGCTCCTACGCCACCATCGACCGCGCCAGCCGCCGCTATTTCGACATTCTGGGCCGCGAGCCCGATCTGAGGGGCGAGGAGCGCGTTTCGATCAGCAGCGCCACAGTCGGCGGCGAACAGGTCCACCGGGTCCGTATGGGCGCTTTCGACAGCGAAGCCTCCGCGCGCGCGGCTTGCGCCCGGGCCGCCGTTCCGGCCGATGAATGCGCGGTTATCCTGCTCAATTGAGGCTGGCCGAACGGGAATCCCGGCTCCTTATGGACTTTCGCGCCGGTTTCACTGTATAAGGCCCGCCAAAGGCCGTGCCCCATGGACCCCGTGTCCGAGCCGGGACCGGCCAATCTTTTGTTTTCAAAGCCTTTTTCGTAAGGCGAGGGCCCGTTGAGGTCCTAACCGGAGCGTGAAGCCCATGGCCGTCCCCAAGAGGAAAACCACCCCGTCGAAGCGCGGCATGCGCCGCTCGGCCGATGCGCTGAAGCAGCCGGCCTATGTCGAGAACCCGGATTCGGGCGAGCTGCACCGCCCGCACCATGTCGATCTGAAATCCGGCATGTATCGCGGCAAGCAAATCTTGAAGCCGAAAGCCGACTAAGGTTTTCACGGCAAATCGAATTCGAGACGCCGCCTTTCAGGCGGCGTTTTCATTTGCGGGGTCAGCCTTTGAGGCCGCGCAGTGCCGCCGCGCAGACATCGCGCGTCTGCGCGGTCACCATGTCTTTCCAGTCGTCGGCATCGACGTAAAAAGCATCGCGGATCAGCTTGCCGACTTCGCGCGCTTTCGGATTTTTGTGGCCACCGTTCTGATGCAGCCAGTTGTCGGCCTGCAGCGCCACCGTGACTTCGCGGATAGGCACGGTACCGAACTCAAGGCCGCCGGCGGTCACTTCGCGGCCTCTCAGTTCCTCGGCAAAGCAGACCGGGATCGAACCCGGCACGTTCGACGAAACGGAATCGCCATCGACCGTTGAGCGGACGATTCCGCCCCACCATTCACGCATCCGCTTGAAGCTGCCGCTTGCCTCGGAATCCGTGCAGATCATCTCGCCGGCGCCGCGTGCGCCGAGGCCGGAATGGATGTCGACGAAGACGACGCGGTCGGCCCGGCCCATCTCGTCGCGGATGATCGCGCGCAGCGTGCGGTTCGACCACACAGGTTCCAATCCGCCAAATTGTACACCGTTCGGATGCGTGTACTGGCCGGCGCTCAGCGCATGCTGCATGGCGCCAGCCCCGTGCTTGTCCGCATAGGCTTTCAGTTTTTCCCGGCTTTCGGCCAGTGCCCTGGCCGAGATGTCGGGCGGGTTGATGGCGTCGAAAAGCTCTTCATAGCCGGGGTTTTCCGGATGCGGCTTTGCGTGATCGAGGAAATTGCGGTTGAGATCGACATTGTCCTCGTTGACGCGGCGGTCGAAGGCAAAGCCGTAGGGATTGATCGCATGAATGAAGACGACCGCGGTGTCTTCGGGCAGCTCGCGCGCGAAGCCTTCGCTCAGCAGCGCCGTCTGGATGCCCGAGCCGCAATAGCCCTCGACGCCATGCGTGCCGGAGCCGATGCCGAGGATGCGGCTTGCGCCGGCCGGTCCGAGGCGGGCGATGTCGGTTGCCAGCGTTTCGCCTGCCGGACCTTTCAGCGGATGCTCGCGGGCGGTCAGCGTCGCGCCCGCCGCGCGCGCCGCCGCGAGGAAACGGCGTCGCGCTTCGGCATAGCTCTGCGAGAAATGTTCCGCCGCCGGCATCGGTGCCTCGCGGACTATTTCATGATCACCATGTCGCTGGCGAGCTTGTTGAGCTTCAGGCCCATCCAGGTGTTGATCACCACATCGGAAACCGCAACGGCGCCGAAGAGCCAGAGAATGCCGGCCAGATGATAGGGAAGTTCGCTCGCTCCGTTGAAATGCTGGACTGCGGCATAGGCGACCAGCGCCAGCGGAACCAGCGACAGCATAATGTCGACCAGAAAACGGGTTTCCTGTCCGACCGGCTGATTGACGACCGCCAGTGCCTGCAACGAAAGGTAGCCAATGGCGATCAATCCGGCGAGGACCGCCAGATTGAAAGTCTGTTCGGGCGTGTCAAGCGCCGGCGCATATCCGCCCCAGAAGACAAACCAGATCAGGGCTGCAAAAATCAGCGACGAACCCTCGCGAATGAGCAATGCGAAGGTTCCAAATATCCGCGCCATGGCCGTAACTCCCCGAGTTTTTACGGCCATGTCCGGCCGCGTCTTCCGGACCCGCCCCCCGGTGGGCCGCTACTTGGTAAAGCATCGTGCCATTCCGGGAAAAAGTCCAGAAGTCAGAAATTACTTTGATTATGCAGGGTTAATGGCAGGTCAGCCGTTCCTGTCGGCGGAATCCAGCAGCAATTCGTAAGCGGCCGCGAGCCGGGCGGTCAGCGGATGCGCCGGCAGTGTGCGTTCGCCGATGCGCGTCAATGGCACGGCGCCGATCAGGCTGTTGGTCAGGAAAGCGCCTTCGATTTCGGGCAAGCGCGCCGCCGCAATCCGGTCCTCCAGCGTCTCGATACCCAGACCCGGTGCCAGTTCGAGGATCGCGGCGCGGACAATGCCCGGCAGGACGCCGCAATCGGCAGACGGCGTCAGCAACCGGCCGTTCTCCCAGATGAAGATGTTGGCGGCACTGGCGCAGGCCAGATTCCCGTCATTGTCGAGCATCAGCGCTTCCCCGGCGCCGCGCGCGCGTGCCTCCTCTTTGGCCAGCACGTTGTCGAGATAGGCAATCGCCTTCACCTGCGCCGAGGGCGAGCGATTGTTGCGGCGTGGCGTCGCCACAATCGCCGTAAGGCCTGCCGGTGGCGGGGCCGCCGATGCCGCTGCGATCATCAATGTTGGGGCGGGATCGGGTGGCAAGGCGAGGCCGCGCGGCGCAGCCCCCCGTGTCAGTGTCAGCCGCAAGGCCGCGCGCGGTGCATCGGCCAGTCCGTTTGCTTCGAGGAGCTTCACGCAGGCGGTGGCGATCCGCGCCGGATCGAGCGGCAGCGCGACACCGATCGCCTTGGCGCCGCGCGCGAGCCTCAAAAGATGCGCGTCGAGAAAAGCGATGCGGCCGCGTCGTGCCAGCATGGTTTCGAAAAGCCCGTCGCCCAGCAAAAAGCCGCGATCGGCCGGGTCGATCCGTGCTTGCGATGCGGGAACAAGTTCGCCGTTGAGCCACAGGATCATGCGCGCATCTTCTCGCGGGGCTTTTCGACCGCCAGCGCGAGGAAATTCGCCAGCAGCGCGTGGCCATGTTCGGTCAACACCGACTCGGGGTGAAACTGTACGCCGAAAACCCGCAATGTTTCATGCGCCAGCGCCATCAGCGTGCCGTCATCGGCGAAGGCGGTGGCGTGTAGGGGGCCACCTTGCGGCAGTTCGGCGATCAACGAGTGATAGCGCGCGGCGATGAAGGGCGACGGCAATCCTTCAAACAGGCCTGTGCCGTCATGGGCGATGCGGGAAGGCTTGCCATGCACCGGCTTTGCGGCACGAACGATGTCGCCGCCAAAGGCCGCCGCCACCGCCTGATGACCGAGGCAGACGCCGAGCAGCGGAATACCGCGCTCGGCCGCCGCCTTGACCAGCGGCACCGAAATGCCGGCCTTGTCGGGCCCGCAAGGCCCCGGCGAGAGGACGATCGCTTGCGGTTCGAGCGCCAGCGCATCGGCGACCGTGGTCGTGTCGGTGCGGATGGTGCGGCGTTCATGGCCGAGCTCGCCGATATAGCGGGCGAGGTTGTGAACGAAGCTGTCGAAATTGTCGATGACGAGGATCATGCGCGTATTCCCGCCGCGGCCAATGTCGCGACGTCCGCAGCGCCTTCAAGTACATGCCGCATGTCGCGCGCCTTGGCGAGCGTCTCGTCGTATTCGGCGGCCGGATCGGAATCCGCGACGATGCCGCCACCGGCCTGAAACGTCACGCGCCGGTTCTTGACGATCATGGTGCGGATGGCGATCGAGGTATCCATCGCGCCGTCGGCGCCAAGATAGCCAATGGCGCCGCAATAGGGACCGCGCGCCGCCGGTTCCAGTTCGGCGATGATTTCCATCGCGCGCAGCTTCGGTGCGCCAGTGATCGAACCGCCGGGGAAGCAGGCGGCCAGCAGGTCGGCGGGGGTTGCGCCCGGCCGCAATCGTCCGCGAACCGTCGAAACCAGATGATGAACATTCGCGAAGCTCTCAAGCGCGCAAAGCTTTTCGACCGTCACCGAGCCGTCGGCGCAGACGCGCGAAATGTCGTTGCGCAACAGATCGACGATCATCACATTTTCGGCGCGGTCTTTTTCAGATGCCATCAGTTCGGCAGCGAGACGACGATCTTCGTCCGGGGTCAATCCACGTGGTCTTGTGCCCTTGATCGGCCGCGTTTCGACCGCGCCGTCGCGGCAGGCAAGGAAGCGCTCCGGTGAAGAAGAGAGGATGGCACCCTCGCCGAAATTGAAAAAGGCGCCGAAGGGTGCGGGGCTTGCGTCGCGCAGCCGCAGGTAGAGTGCATAGGGCGTGTCGCCGTCTGCAAGCCGTGCCTCGAAGCACTGCGCGAGATTGGCCTGGAAGATATCCCCGGCATGAATGTAGTCGATCACACGCGCGACGGCCGCTTCATAGGCAGCGCGCGTGAAGTTCGACGTAATCGCCGCGGACGCGAAATGCGGCGTTTGCGGCAACGGCTGCGCCGCTTCATATCGCGCGCGCAAGCGGGTGGCACGTTCGGAGGTTTGTGTCGCGATGAGCAGGGCTCGGCGTTCGACCATGTCGAATGCCAGTATCGCATCGTAGAAACCGAGCGCCATGTCGGGAAGGTTCTGATCGTCGGTGGCGAAAGGAGGCACTTCGGCCGGCAAGCGTTCCAGCGTCCGGCCGAGCCCATAGCCGAAAAAGCCGGCGGCACCACCGATAAAGGGCGGCAGGCCGGGCGATGGCGCGACGGCGGGCCATGCCGCCAGTTTGGCCTTCAATGTCGCGAAGGGCGCGGGATCGTCCGCGATGCGCAAGCTGAGCCTGTCGAGGGGATCGGCGGCGACGAAGCTCCAGCGGCCATGCAAGGCCGCGTCGCTGTCCGGTCCCGCCGTCGCGCTGTCGAGAAAAAGCGCAAAGGGTTCGTCCGCAAAGGCGTGGAACGCCTCGTGCGGCGCACGCCACGCCAGTTCCTGAACGAGCGGTTCGGTCACGTCGGCTTTGCTTTCCTCAGGTGGCCCTTGTCAGGGCAGTGTCGGTTCGGACGGGCCCTTGTCGCCGGGGCTGCAACTTGCGCATTGACGCGCCTCCATGCGGGCAAGCGGCCCGCGCGGCTTGCCGGCCGCGCCGCCCGATGTAACGCGTGTGCCCTGCACAGCCAGGAAATCGGTCAGCAGCCGGCTCACCAGCGGTGCCTGGGCGAAGGTAATGTTATGCCCCATGCCCGGATAGGAGCGAAGCTGCGCCTGCGGCATCAGTTCGATCAGTTGTGTGGCATGAGAAAAAGGCACGGTGTCGTCCGCCTCGCCCCAGATGACGAGAACCGGGCGCGGCGAGCGACCGGCCGCCGCGAATGCCTCATGCGCGGCGCCGAGCGGATAGTGGCGCAGCGTCGAGAGCAGCGCGTCGCCATAGCCGCGATATTCGAGCTGACGGTTGAAGTTGGCCAGAAACGCACCGGGATTGGGTGCGCTTTTCGCTTCCACGGCGGCGGCGTTATAGGCAATCCGCGCATCGAAAAGGCGCATGATCCAGTCGCCGATCAGCGGGCGCAACACCAGGTTCACGTTACCGCTGCCTTCGACACCGAGGCCTGCGGGCGCAATCAGCGTCAGCGAGCGGACACGCTCGGGATGGCGCGCGGCAAAAATCGTCGCGATGGCGCCGCCCATCGAATAGCCGACGAGGTCGATCCGCCGGTTGACGCCAAGTGCGTCCAGCAGTTCGTCGAGTTGCCGGTCGAAGAATTCGGTGTCGTAAACCGCGGCAGGACGATCGGACAGGCCGCGCCCGAAATTGTCGTAGGCGAGGACGCGGTAGCCGGCGTCCGTCAACGGCGCGACATAGTCGTTCCAGACGAATGACGGCGTCGAAAAACCGTGAACCAGCACGACGAGCGGCGCATCCACTCGACCTTCGAGGCGGTAGTGAACGGTACCGCCGGGCAGTTCGATGAAATCGTAGGCCGCGCCTTCGGCCGTCAGCGCGGCGCGCGCCGCCGCGTCGAGCGCGGGCCGGGCCTTGCCTGCCGCCCAGTAGCTCATCGACATGATGAGCAGCACGGCTGCCGCCAGTATTCCGAAGCCCTTCACGAAAGCCATGATGCCGCGATCTTTCCGATATGCCGCCGGTCCCAGTCTTCCGTTGCGGAAGGCCTTGCCTGTGCGTCAGTCTAGTGTGTTGGCGAGCCGGCCACAAATGCCGCGCGGGCTTGCGGGGCTGGCCAAATAAGGGCTTGATGCGGGCGCGCGATCTACAATTGCGCGCAGGACAGGCGTTGAATAACGGAGATTCCCATGCAGGACGCGTTCAAGGAAAAAGTGCTGGCCGGCAAGACCGCATTCGTTGCCGGTGCGTCCAGCGGCATCAATCTCGGCATCGCACAGCATTTTGCGCGGGCGGGCGCAAAAGTCGCGCTGATCAGCCGCAGCCACGAGAAAATCACGGCCGCCGCGCAGACGATCAAGGATGAGGGTTTCGAGGCGATCGGCATGGCGGCCGATGTGCGCGATTTCAATTCGGTCGATACGGCGATGAAACAGGCCCATGACCGTTTCGGCAATTTCGACATCGTGATTTCGGGCGCCGCCGGGAATTTCGTCGCGCCGGCGCTTGGCATGTCCTCCAACGGCTTCAAGACTGTCGTCGATATCGACCTCATCGGCACCTTCAACGTGCTGCGCGCATCCTTCCAGTATCTCAATCGTCCGGGCGCCTCGCTGATTTCGATCACGGCGCCGCAGGCGGTCAATCCGTCGCTCTTCCAGGCTCATGTCTGCGCGGCCAAGGCCGGCATCAACATGCTGACCAAATGCCTTGCGATGGAATGGGGTCCGGCCGGCGTGCGCGTCAATGCGATTTCGCCGGGGCCGATCGCCGATACGGAAGGCATGGCGCGGCTGGCGCCGTCGGCGGAGGCCGAAAAGGCGATCAAGTCGCGCATTGCGTTGCGCGACTACGGAACCAAGACCGACATTGCCGACACGGCGCTTTTCCTTTCGACCGACAACGCGAAGTATATCACCGGTACCATTGTCGACTGCGACGGCGGCTCCAAGCTCGGCGATGCGGGCGCAGATGCGCTGGGCGATTTCAAGTAATTGCCGCGCATATAACGAGGCACGGGAGGACAGGATGGCGAAGGCGGAACGGATTTCACCGGCGGATTTCACCTGCGTTCTCTACGAAGTTCGCGATCATGTGGCGATCGTCACGATCAACCGCCCGGAACGGCGCAATGCGCTCAACCGGCGCGCCTATGACGAGGTAGAGGCAGCCTTTCGGGCGGCCTCGGCCGATCCGGATGTGCGCTGTGTCATCGTCACCGGCGCCGATCCGGCTTTCTGTTCCGGCGAGGACGTCAAGGAGATGATGACGGGCGAGCAGCGCGACAAGAGCGTCGCGCGGCTGACGGCCGTTCGGCCCGAGCCGACGCCTGCCGCCGTTGCGGCGCTTGAATGCGACCGTCCGGTGATTGCCGCCGTCAATGGTGCAGCTGTCGGCTGGGGCATGGAGCTGACGCTGTTCGCCGACATCCGCATCGCATCGGAACAGGCGAAGTTCGGCGAAATATTCATCAAGCGCGGGTTGATTTCCGACGTCGGCGGTTTGTGGCGGCTGCCGGCGATTGTCGGTCCGGCCAAAGCAGCGGAACTCCTCTTCACCGGCGATGTCATCGACGCAGGCGAGGCGCTGCACATCGGGCTTGTCAGCGAGGTGGTGCCGCATGAGAAGCTGATGGAGAGCGCGATGGCGCTTGCCGCCCGCATCGCGGTCAACGCGCCGCTAGCACTGCGCTACATGAAGGACGGTCTGCGTCGCACATCCTATGGCGATCTGCGCGAGATCGGCAGCTGGGTCAGTTCGACGCTTGGGCGATTGTTCGAAACGGAAGATCATCGCGAGGGCGTGCGCAGTTTTCTCGAAAAACGCGCACCCGAGTTCAAGGGACGCTGAGGCGGAATACCGGCGATGGCGCTTTTCTTCGATCAGCAATGGTTCGACGATCGATTGCAGGCAAGGGGCCTGACGCGCGACGACGTGGCCGCGGCGCTCGGGCTTTCGCGACCGGAGATCGATGAAATCTGGAAGGATCAGCGCGAGGTCACACCCAATCAGGTGGCGATGCTGGCGCGCTTGCTCGACGCGCCGGCCGCCGAAATCGTCAACAGGGCCGGCGTCGCAACGCCGTCGCCTTCTCAACCACCGGCCGGCGATCCGGCGCTTGCCAACCGGCTGGCCGACATCGATGCGCGGCTGACGCGCATCGAACGCGCGATTGCAGATCTGCAATCGCTCGTTCTGGCAACGCGGGGAAATTGAAGCTCAGAGTTTGCGTTCAAGCCTCGGCAGGCGCAGGGCTTCGATCAGGAGGTCGGGCAGCGTGTCGGCGTCGATATAGGCCGTCGCGGCGCGTTGGCGCTTTTCCTGTTTGCGGGACGGCGAGTAAGGCCAGCGCCAGTGCTGGTCGACATACTGCGCGAGAAAACCCGCAACGGGCCGTGTCGCGCCGAGCGGCAGCCGGCCAAGCGCGGCGTGAGACTGGCGCGGTGCGCGGGCATCCGGTGAATGCACCGGCTCGACAGATCGAGAACGCGCCGCCGTATCCACCGGCTTTCGCGGCGCAGGAAGCGTCGTCTGCGAATTCGCCATGCGCTCGATCTTCGTCATCCGGCGTCTTGCTTTCCCACAGGCTGTCTCGTTGCTGGCTGTACCTTTACGGTTTGCAGCTCTTCAACGATGCAGCAAGAAGTCTGCCACGGGATTCGCGCCGGCGGGAGGCGCGGGCGCGCCGAAACGATACAGAATCGTCGGATTAACCAATATAATTAAAGCTTTAGTTGTTAAAACGCTTCTCGAAATCTTAACCGCCGCTGCGCGATTATCGGCTGTTCCGGACGTCCAGAAGGGCGCTTTAGGAAAACGGCGACGATGCCTGGAAGGTCCGGGCAATTGGGTGCGGCGGGAGTGGTGTTGTGGACTCGAAGACGCAGGATGCGCGCAGAGTCGGCGGGACGTCGGGCTTCAACGGCTGTGAAGCGCAGCCGGACGATCTGCTGAGAAGTGCAGTGACGGCGGTGGGCGATGCAGCCTATCGCTGGTCGGTCGGCGATGACCGGATCGATTGGGGTCCGGGTGCCGGTGTGCTTTTTGGAATTTCCGATATTTCGGCGATAGCGACGCATCGCAACTTCACGGCGCGGATCGCGCTTGAAGGCCCGAGCCGCTACGAGCGCATCTGCCTTTCGCGCGAGAGCGACGCCGGTCAGGGCGTTCCCTACGAACTCGAATATCAGATTCGCGACGATTTCGGCGGGATGCGCTGGATCGAAGATCGCGGCCGCTGGTTTGCCGGCGAAGACGGGACGCCGGCGCATGCCATTGGCGTCATGCGGGCGATCGACGAACGCCACAACCGCGAAGCGTTGCTGGTGCGTCTTTCGACCTATGATGAGCTGACAGGTCTGCTCAATCGTGTGCGGTTGAAAGAGGCGCTTGGCGAGGCGCTGATCGCGGCGCAACGCGGCCGCCAGAATTCGGCCTTCCTGCTGATTGCGGTCGACAATCTGGCGCTCATCAACGACGCATTCGGATTCGACGTCGCCGACGAGGTGATCGTCTGCATCGGCGAGCGGCTGAGCGGCCTTGCCCGGCGCGGCGACTCGCTCGGGCGCTATGCCGGCAACAAGTTCGGCCTTGTCCTCAACAATTGCAGCGAGGAACGTCTCAGCGACGTTTGCGAAAGACTTCTCGCCGAAGTGCGCGACCGTGTGGTCGTCACGGCGCGCGGGCCGGTTGCCGTCACCGTGTCCGCGGGTTCGATCGCGCTTCCGGGGCACGCGTCCAGTGTCGACCAGGCGCTGGCGCGCGCCGAAGAGGCGCTTGTGTCGGCCAAGCAGAAGCTGCGCAATTCGCACGTCATTTATGCGCCGTCGCGCGAGCGCGAGAAGACCCGGCTGCGTAACATCAATGTTGCCGACGAACTCATCACCGCGCTCAACGACCGGCGCATCCGCATCGCCTATCAGCCGATCGTCGATGCCCGCACCGGCGAGCCCGCGCTGCATGAATGTCTTGTGCGGATGGAGCGGCCCGACGGCACCGTCGTTCCGGCGGGGCATTTCGTTCCGGTAGCGGAGAAACTTGGGCTGATCGGGTTGCTTGACTATCGGGTGATGGAACTGGCGGTCGATACGCTGCGCGAGCGCGATGACGTCAAGCTGTCGCTCAATATTTCGGGCCGGACCATTGGCGACAGGTTGTGGCGCGATACGCTCGCCGCGCATCTTCATGCGGCCCCCGGATTTGCCGAGCGTCTGGTCATCGAGATTACCGAGACGGTGGCGATCCACGAGATCGGGGAGCTGACCGAATTCGTTGCCGGTTTCCGCGATCTCGGCTGCCAGATCGCCATCGACGATTTCGGCGCCGGTTACACTTCGTTCCGCAATCTCAAGACGCTGGATGTCGATCTGGTCAAGATCGACGGCTCCTATGTGATCGATCTTGTGAACAATCGCGACAACCAGTTCTTCGTGCGTACGCTGGTTGACCTCGCGCATAATTTCAATCTGCCGACGGTCGCCGAATGGGTCAGCAATGCGGAGGAGGTCGAGATGCTGCGCAATCTCGGTGTCGAATATCTGCAGGGCTTCTATCTGGGTGAGCCGGTGTTGGCTCTGCCGGCCGCGCGGGGGTCGAGCACTATTTCTTCGACAAGGCTTCGAGCTGCGCCTGCATGAGCGCGATCTGACGTTTCAGTTCGTCGAGTTCGCCTTCGCGCGCGCCAGCCTTTTCCGCCGGTTTTTCCGATTTTGACGTCTCCTTCGTTTCGCGTTCGGCGTTTTGGCCGGCGCGTCCGAAGGGCGAGAACATGCGCATCGCATTGTCGAAGACTTCGAGGTTCTGGCGAATCTGGTCCTCGAACTGGCCGAGCCTCTCGCGGCCACCCAGAACGCCGACGACACGGTTGCGCAGCTTCTCCTGCTCCTTTGAAAAGCTGTTCATGCTCATTTCAAGATAAGAGGGAATAAAGCTCTGCAGGCTGTCGCCGTAAAAGCGGATCAACTGACGCAAAAAATTGATCGGCAGAAGGTTCTGGCCCTTGCCTTCTTCCTCGAAAATGATCTGGGTCAGCACCGAGCGGGTGATGTCCTCGCCGGTCTTGGCGTCGCGCACCACGAACTCCTTGCTCTGCTTCACCATTTCGCAAAGATGCTCAAGCGTCACATAGCTCGATGTCGCGGTGTTGTAGAGACGCCGGTTGGCGTATTTCTTGATAACGATGACGTCATCGTCCGTGGATGATGTCTTTTTGGCCACGGTTTCCACTCTCTCGCTTAGGTGTTGTTGCGCCGGGGCTGTTTTTATCCCGAACGGCCGCCGTTCGGCGCCGCCGGGGCCCCTGACCCCCTGTCATTCGGCATTGTGACGCGGTATTGTTGCGCTGCGCAAGCCCCGCATTGCGATGCACAGAAATCGGCGATCCGGCCGCGGCAGGCAAGTCTCCCTGTGGCGGCGGCGGATCGGAGACCTATTATTTTTTTCCGGGCATTTTCCGGCAGAGGTTCAGGGAGCCAATGATGAGCAAATCCGGTACCGAGGTGGTGATTGTCGGCGCGGCGCGTACGCCCGTCGGTGCGTTTAACGGTTCCTTGTCCGGCTTGCCGGCCCACGAGCTCGGCCGTATCGCCGTTTCCGCGGCGATCGAGCGCGCCGGTGTCGACAAGGCGCAGATTTCCGAGGTCATTCTCGGCCAGATTTTGCAGGCCGGTCAGGGGCAGAACCCCGCCCGCCAGGCCGCGATCAATGCCGGATTGCCGGTCGAAGTGCCGGCCTGGAGCGTCAACCAGCTCTGCGGTTCGGGCCTGCGCGCCGTTGCGCTCGGTTTTCAGGCGATCGTCAATGGCGACAGCGAGATCGTGGTCGCCGGCGGGCAGGAGAGCATGAGCCAGGCGCATCACTCGGCCTATCTGCGGGCCGGGCAAAAGATGGGTGCGCTCGATTTCGCCGACACGATGATCAAGGACGGGCTGTGGGATGCCTTCAACGGCTACCACATGGGACAGACGGCCGAGAACGTCGCCGCGCGCTGGCAGATCACGCGCGAGGAGCAGGACGCATTCGCGGTTGCCTCGCAAAACAAGGCCGAGGCCGCGCAGAAGGCCGGCAAGTTCAAGGACGAGATCGCAGCCGTCACTATCAAGACACGCAAGGGCGACACGGTCGTCGACGCCGATGAATACATCAAGTCCGGCGTCACGCTTGAGGGCATCAAGGGATTGAAGCCGGCATTCCAGAAAGAGGGCGGGTCGGTGACGGCGGCGAACGCCTCCGGCATCAATGACGGCGCGGCGGCGGTGGTGCTGATGAGCGCCGAGCGCGCGAAGAAGGAAGGCCGCAAGGTCATGGGGCGGATCGTTTCCTGGGCGCATGCCGGCGTCGATCCGGCGGTGATGGGCACAGGGCCGATCCCGGCCTCGCGCGCGGCGCTGAAGCAGGCCGGCTGGTCGCCCGACGATCTCGATCTCGTGGAGGCCAATGAGGCGTTTGCCGCGCAGGCGCTGGCTGTCAACAAGGACCTCGGCTGGGATGTGTCCAAGGTCAACGTCAATGGCGGCGCCATCGCCATCGGCCATCCGATCGGAGCATCGGGCGCGCGTGTGCTGGTGACGCTGCTGCATGAGATGGAGAAGCGGGATTCCAAAAAGGGTCTCGCGACGCTCTGCATCGGCGGCGGCATGGGCATCGCCATGTGCATTGCGCGCGACTAAAGCCCGGGCACATTCGGGCCGGACACGATCTGTTATGAAGGCGAGGATCTGAAACAATGACAAAAGTTGCGCTGGTCACGGGCGGTACGCGGGGCATCGGTCATGCCATTTCGCTGGCGCTGAAGGCGGCCGGCTATGAGGTCGCTGCCAATTATGCCGGAAACGACGAGGCGGCCGCCGCCTTCACGAAGGAAACCGGCATCAAGGCGTTCAAATGGAACGTCGGCGACTACGAGGCTTGCGTGAAAGGCATTGCAGAGGTCGAGGCGGCGCTCGGGCCGGTCGACGTGCTGGTCAACAATGCCGGCATCACGCGCGACGGGATGCTGCACAAGATGACGCCGGCGCAATGGCGCGAAGTCATCAGCGTCGATCTCGATTCGATGTTCAACATGTGCCAGCCGCTGATCGCCGGTATGCGGGATCGCGGTTTCGGACGCATCGTCAACATCTCGTCGATCAACGGCCAGAAAGGCCAGATGGGCCAGACGAACTATTCGGCCGCCAAGGCCGGCGTTATCGGCTTCACCAAGGCGCTGGCGCAGGAAGTGGCGCGGAAGGGCATCACGGTCAATTGCATCGCGCCGGGATATATCGACACCGACATGGTGGCCGCCGTGCCCGAAAAGGTTCTCGACGGCATCATCGCCACGATCCCGGTCGGCCGTCTCGGCAAGGCGGAAGAAATCGCCCATTGCGTGACGTTTCTCGCCGACGAAAAGGCGAGCTTCGTCACCGGTGCGACGATCACGGCCAATGGCGCGCAATTTATTGCGGGATAGCGGCCCCTCTTGGTAAGAGGAACAGATGAACGCTCTGGAAACTCTCTGGAGCGTTTTTGTTGATACTTAGGCGAGGGAGAGAATCGGATAGGTTGTTGGAAGAGCAGCAGAGGGGATTCGTCCAATGGACAAAATTTCGTCCGACCAAGTTGTTGCTGAACTTCTGGAAATATGGCCTACGGCCAACTTCCCGGACGATTATGTTCCACTCAATGACCTCGACTGTTTCCGAGGCCTAAAGATGTCTGATCGAAAGAAGCTGCTGAAAAAGGGCAAGAAAAAAGCGTTACATAAGGTAGTACAAGAAAGACTCGATGAGGTTGTTGAAGCCGTTGAAATGGAAGACGGTGACCTTGTCGATGTTTTGATGGAGGCCTTGCCATCTGATTTGAGCAACTTCAAGGGGTTGAGCGAAAGAGAGAAGAAGATTTGCTTTTCAAAGGCTAGCGAGAGTGCCGGAAGACCCTTCGATCAAGATTCTGTCGTCTACTTCGTCGGTGACGAGGAATTTGTGAAAATTGGGCATACGACGAACCTTGAATCGCGATTTAAGGCGCTAAAGACTTCTTCACCTAGACCGCTCAGGATACACCTCGTTTTGCCCGGTACACGTGATGATGAGCGAGAGTTTCACAAGAGATTCAGTGGTCTGCGTGCTAAAGGTGAATGGTTCCAGCTGTCCGATGGCCTTCTGAAGTTCATCAAACTTCATCTGAACGATTCACGATTTTAATATTTTGAAGAAAGTTAGCCGGTCTGCGTTTCGGCCTCGGCCTGCAACCGGTCATATTCCTCGTCGCGGCCCGGCCGGCCCGGCGCCGGATAGACCCAGGCGTCGACGGGCCCGACATCGACATGCGCATAGGGCGTCTTCGTCGGATAGAAGCCGGCGCCGCCGCGGCCGAGTTTTTTCGCCACGCGGTAGACTTCCTCCGGGTCGTGAAAATCCTGCGTGATGTCGATCGCCATGCCGCGCATGTGGAAGCTGCCGGGGTCGACGCCGTTGCCGCGCGCATCGAGCCAGGCGTTGGTGCGTTCGGTGCGGTAGCCCGACATGGTGTAGATCGGGTTTTTCGAGCGCGTGTTGACATCGATGTCGTGGAGCAGATCGAGCAGGCGCGGATCGGTCGGCGCCGCCTTGTTCTCACGCAGATCGCGCATGAACCAGTCGACACGCTTGATTGCGTCCGGCAGGTAGTCGCCATCCGCCCAATAGACGATGTTGAGTTTCTCGCCGGAATTGAGGCTCTGCAGGTTGAGCGCCCGCTTGTGAGGCGCATCGGCACGCAGGATCGATGGCGCCGCGAGCAGCACACCGGCGCCGGCCGACAGCGTCAACGCCGTGCGGCGCGTTATCGATTGCGATGTATTTCTTTTCATCACCTCAAAATCCTAGTGAAGTGCCGCATCGGGCTCAAGCGAAGGTTCCACGACAGCGGTTGTTGGCCGAATATCGGCAACCGCCAGCGGTTCCACGGCGCCGATCAGCGCATCCGAAGCGGCGGCGGCGCGGACGCGGCTTTCAGGCTCCGGCGCGAGCTGGACGAAACTGTAGCCCTGCTCGCGCATCGTCACGATGAAGGATGACAGCATGTCGGCGGTGCGCGGTTTGGTGTCATGCAGGATCAGGATACCGCGCCCGACCGAGGCGATGTTGCGGATGGCGCGGCGGCGGACTTCGGCCGAGCCGATCGGCTTCCAGTCGTCGGCACCGAACTCGCAGGAAAATGTTGCGACATGCCGTTCGCCGAGCCAGCGAATGAGCGCGGCGCTGTCATTGAGGCCCGGAAAGCGGAAGAA
>JAHBYM010000046.1 GCA_019635975.1 Parvibaculum sp.
ATAGGATGTCTCGACCGCCGGTCCCGTTTCGGGCGTCACGCCGAGCGCCGGCAGCGCGCCGGCAAAAGGCCGCGCCGTCTGCTCGCCCACCTCGCGTTGCCCGGCCTCGTCGAGATCGGGCCGCGACAGCTTGCCGAATTCGAGCACGATCCAGTCGCGGTTCTTGGTCCAGCGATAATGCATCGCCGGAAGCTTCAGCCATTCGTCGGCCCAGGCCTCGATGATGAGCGCCGCGAGCCTCTGCTGCGGTCCTTGCGGATAGATCGAAGCTTCGGCAAACCGCGCCTCGAAATTGTCGATGATCTCGGAACTATCCTGCCAGGTCTCGCCGTCCGGCGTCGCGACGACCGGGATCACCGGCCAGCCGACACGCGGCAATATGATGTCCTTGTAGACCTCGCGCGTCGCCAGCACTTCCGAAAACGGAATGCGCTTGTAGCGCAGATAGGCGCGCACCTTGCCGGTGAAATAGCTCGCCTCGGCGCCGTAAAGTTCATAGCCCTGCGTCATGCGATATTCCTCTTTATCCCTCTCCCCTCCGGGGAGAGGGAAGGGTGAGGGGGAAGCGGCATCTGCCGACGCTTCTAACTATCGGCACATATCATGTCAATTTGTGCCGCGCCTCACCGCCCCAGGACCTCCGCCGCCTCCGCGCCGTTCAGCACGTCCAGATAGAGCGCCTGCCGGCATTCATCGAGACAGGCGATGATGTGACGCGGCCGCGTCCCCGTCACATAGAAAAACAGATTGTAGCGCGCGCCTTCCGTCTCGCCCGGCAGCGCGATGTTGCTCTGCGCGTCGAGCTGCCAGACCGCGTCGTAGGCCGGCGGTCGCGTGCCGTTGGAGGTTGCGGCGGCGAGCAGCGCATCGGCCCGCGCCCGCCGTGCTTCCGTTGCCTCTTCGCCGGCAAACGCCGTAAAGCGGATGTCGTAGCGCGGATCGAACCCCGCGCCGCCGGGTGGCGTCGCGCCGGGCGCCAGCGCGAGAATCGAAATCGGGTCGGCCGAACCATGCGCCACCCATGCCTCGCCGTGCACGGGCACCAGCGCCTGACCTTGCGCGGCGCAAACCCGCACCAGCCAGCCGTCGAAAGGCGGCGGCACCGGGACGGTCGTGCCCGCCGGCGCGCGGGCGCAGAGAAAATCCGCCGCATCCGGCGTCGTCTCCGGCCGGCGCTCGGCCTGCGATGCTTGCGCGGGCCGCGTCCCGGCGCTGTCCGGCCGTGCCATCGGTATCGCCGGTTGAGCCCCGAGTGTCGCTTCAACCGTGGCGTCGGGTGCCATGTCGGGCAGCGGGTCGCCCGGCTCCCACACCGGCGCACCCGCCGCCGGCGCCACGGCACACATCGCCGCCGCCAGCATCAGCGCGGCAAGCCGCCTATCGGCAACCATCCGCACCGCAAACCTTGTTGAGCGGGTTCAGGTCGCCGCCGCGCGCCTCGTCCTCGCGCTTGAAATCTGTGGCATCGCCCGTCTTCCGGTTGAAGGCGTTCCAGGGCTGCTCATTCGTCTCCGATTGGCCGAGCGTCACCGTCGTGTCGCCAATCGAGAATTGTTGCGCTCCTCCGGCGGGGGGGCCGCCAAAACCGCCGCCATCGAGGCGCTGATATTCTTCTTCGGTGCTGCCCTGCCGCTCATAGGCGAAATCGTCCGGGCATATCGCCAGCAGACCGCCCGCCTCGCAGGTGGCCTGCGCCGTTCCCCCGGCAGCGGCCCCGAACGCCATCCAGACAGCAAGCGCGAAAATTCGTAACATCAAGAGCACCCCCCCGCAAATATCCGCAGAATAGCGGGCTTTTCCGCATGCCGGAAGCCCATGAATCCTGTTTGCAGGTCGTCACATCCGCCGCATCGTGCCGACGAAACTTTCCACCGGTTGCCGCTTTTCGGTGCGGAGTGCCGCGACGCCGAGCGACAAAGTCTCGAAGCCATGCGCTTGAGCCATTTCGCGCAGATAAGCTTCGGTGTGCCGAAAGCGCCGCGCCGGTCCGATCTCGTAGCCGGCATCCGCGGCTTCCGATTTCTCGGTTGAGAATACGAACCAGCCGCCGCGCGCGAGAGCCGCGGCGAGGCATGAGAAAAACGGCGCGAGATCGCCGAGATAAATCAGCGTGTCGCAGGCAATGGCAAGGTCGAAGCGCGCCGCGGCGCCATCCGCCAGAGCCGTCAGCAGGTCGCCGGTGACGATCGTATCGTAGTGGCCGCCGGCCTGCGCGGCCGCCGTCATGCGCGGGCTGAGATCGACGCCGGTGAGCGACCGGCAGTAGGGCCGGAACGCCGCGCCCGACAACCCCGTGCCGCAACCCAGATCGATCGCCGCATATCGTCCGTCGACGGACAATCCGGCCGCCTCGGCCGCGGCGCGCAATGTCTCCGGTCCGCTATAGGCAAGGGCGCCCGTCATGTGCGTGTCGTAGCGCGGCGCATAACCGTCGAACAGCGCCCGCACATAGGCGGCGCTGGCGCGTTTCGGCGGACCGGCCGCGTCCATCTCGGCCAGCCGGATCGCGGCGCCGCGCCGGTCGGCCGGGTCGTTTTGCTGCGAGGCGCGGAAATGCCGTGCCGCCCGCGCCGTCTCGTCCATCGCGCTCCACGTCTCGCCGAGGCGGAAATGCGCCTCCGCCAGCGCCGCCTGTTCCGGCGCCGTGTCGCCGGTCGCCAGCCGGAGCACACGCTCGAAATCGCCGATGGCGCGCGGCACATCGTCGGCGGCAAGCCGCGCATTGCCGAGGGCCAGCAAAACCTCGGCCGATCGTCCGTCGAGAAAGCTTGCCTCGGTCAGTAGCGACAGTGCTTCCTGATGCCGCCCGCAAAGTCCGAGCGCCCGGGCCATGGCGATCAGCGCACCCGTTCCGGCGCTGCCGTCCTCGACCAGCGGCGCGATCAGTGCAATGGCGCTTGCCGGTTCGCCCATGTCGATCAGGCAGCGCGCCAGCGCCGCGGCGAGGCCGGGTGTCCGGCGGCCGGCCGTCCATGTCGCCGCTTCAGCCTCGGCATGGGCGATTGCGGCCTCACGCGCGCCCGCCGCCATCAGAGCTTCCATCCGCGTCAGGGGATCGTCCGCTAACGGAGTATCGTCCGCAGCGGGCGGCAGGGCGGGTTCGGGAAAGCTGTCCCCGTCGGCCGGGGTGTCCACATGCGGGGATATCATTTTTTGCAAGGCGCCCACGAAAACGCCGGGTGGAGTTATCCCCGCCCGGCGTCCGGATTTATGCGCCCGTCCCGCATCTCTCGCAAGTGGCCCGCAGAAATTTGTGACAGTTTTTTGACAGTTCGATGACAGAGCGGCCGTTTTACCCTTTGAGCGTACACTTGCCATTGTTGATGACGACCGCGTCCCGGTCCTTCACCCGCGCCCGGAACGAGATCACGCCCTTGTCCTTCCAGAGATCGACGGTAATCGTGTCGCCCGGAAAAACCGGCGCCGAAAAGCGCACATCGAAACCGGTGATCTGCGTCGGATCGTAGTCGAGCGCCTTCGAGATGATCGCGCGGCAACAGGTGCCGTAGGTGCAAAGGCCGTGCAGGATCGGCTTCGGAAAGCCGACCGCCTTGGCGAATTCCGGATCGGAATGCAGCGGGTTGCGGTCGCCGGACAGACGGTAAAGAAGTGCCTGTCCCGGAAGGGTTTCGGCATCGACGCTCATGTCGGGTTCGCGCTCCGGCAACGCATGCGGTTGCGGCGC
This sequence comes from Parvibaculum sp., assembly GCA_019635975.1. Taxonomy (GTDB): domain Bacteria; phylum Pseudomonadota; class Alphaproteobacteria; order Parvibaculales; family Parvibaculaceae; genus Parvibaculum. Next base: position 3,686 of record JAHBYM010000046.1, read on the forward strand.
GCCTTCGCGCGGTCCGCCGAAGCCGCCGTCGCCGCGCGCAAAGATCGTCGATGTCAGCGTGCAGAGTTTGTCGCCGCTCTTCTTCTCGTTGATGTTGGTTTCGGTGACGATGATTGCGCCCTTGCCTTCGCCCTTGTCCCAGGCGCCGACGACGCGGCTGTCGGTCACGATCTGCGCGGCCACCGGCAAGGGCTTGTAGAGCTTCAGCTTCTGCTCGCCATGCACGACCATCGCATAATTGATGCCGCTGTCGCCGATGGCGCCCGCGCCCCATGAAATCACGGTCGCCAGCGTCGGCACGGTTTTCAGATTCTTCTCATAGACGAACGGCAATTCCTTTTCGTCCATCGGGTCGCGACCGAAACCGATGCCGAGCGCATAAAGCATCGTCTCGCGGTCGCCATAGCTGAATTCCTGGCCCGAGGTTTTCAGCCCCATCAGTACGTCGTAATTGATCGCCATTTCTGGCTCCTCCCTTGGCTTTTTTGAAGTCTGTTGGGTCCTAGCAAAGCCTCTCGCGCGGGCATTGTCCAGCCGCAAAGGAGACGGCGGCTGTCAGCGTGCGCCGAGCACTTTCCACAGGCTCGTCGCGGTCGCGACATCCGCGCCGCCCACCGAGAACCGCCCGGACACGAAGACGACGGCGCGCGTGACGCGGTCGACCTGCGTCCGGCATTCGATGAGGTCGTCCGCATGCGCTTCGGCAAGAAAGCTCGCCTGCATGCTCAACGTCACGCAGTCGCCGCCCGCCGCGCGATTGGCCGCGCCGCCGAGAAACGCATCGGCAAAGGTCATCAACATGCCTTCATGCACGGCGCCTGTTTCATCGACATGCCGCGCGTCAGCAATGAAGGAAAACAGGCGCGCGCCGTCGGCGTCCGTTCGTTCGAACAGCGGCCCGACATAAGCCTCGAATGGATCGTGCAGCGCCGAAACACGCCAGCCTTCGGGCGGCGTCACGTTCACGGGCGAGGGCAGAGGATCGCTCACGCCGCGTCCCGTTCCTTGATCGCGTAGACGCCGGTCGCCGTCATCAGGATGCGCGTCCCGACGCGCAGCTCGCCTGAAATGAACAGCACCGTCCGCGTCGCCCGCGTCACTAGCGCCCGGCCCTCGACCTTGTCGCCGCGCTCGCCGGCGCTGACGAAATCGCAATTGAGCGACAGGGGCTTCGCCTGCGCGTCCGGCGCCTTGGCGCGCGCGGTTTCCTTCGCCACCTGCCCGAGCACGATGGAGGCAAGCACCATCATCATCCCGCCATGCAGGCGGTCGGCGCCGTTGAGATGGCGATCTTCGATTTCGAATTCGAAAGCGCCGCCGCTTTCGGCGCGCAGCACCGGCCCGGCATAGGCGCCGAAGCCGCTCGTATCGACGGGGGAAAGGCTCATGTAAGCGACCGGAAGGTGAGGGGATACCAATGGGGCTTTATCTAGACGCTCAGGCGCGCGGAAACAAGAACGGCGGCTCGCCCGTTCGGGAAGCCGCCGCAAATATTCGAGGGGAAGAGAGTGAAGGGCCCGGCGCCGCCCCCGGTGGAGTAGGGTGAGGGAAGGGCGACGCCGGACCTTTCGAGGAATGCGACGGCCTGTGAGGAGCAAGCCGCCGCGGAGGAACTCTGTTAGACGTCGGAGGCGAGGCCGGGCTGGATGGCGATCCAGCGCTCGGGCACGCCGTTCTCCATCAGCGTTTCGGCGACGGCGGCGGCGCGGCGCTCGGCCGCTTCCTGCGTTTCATAATCGGCGCGCATGATCGCGGGCGAGGGCGCGACCGTGATGTCGGTGAGGCCGCGATAGGTGATCTCCTCGGCAACCGCGCGCAACACAGTCCGCGCATCCGCGCCCGGCTGGGTGCGGCCTTCGGCGAAATAAACGGGGAAGGTGACGCGCTTTGCATCGTCGATGCCGTAGCCGGAATTGCGCGAGGCGGCAGGGTCGATGGCGCTGACCAGGATCATGCGCGTCTCGATGCCCGTGGCGTCGGCCGCGGTGTTTTCAATTGTGGGGCGCGGCATCGGCACCGGGTCGGAAGCAACCGCCGTCTTCGCGGCCAGCGCCGCGCCGATGGCGGTGGTGAAACCGAGAGCCGTGACGATCATCAGCCGTTTCATGGTCTTGTCCCCTTTGCACGATGCGCCGCATCCTGCGGCCGTTTCGATGCTGCCAACATGGACCCCGAATGTGGCCCGAGCCGGGAGCGCAAGCGGCGCTTACGGGGAATTTTCAAGGCGGGAATGAGGCAGGCGCCGCGCCGCCCGCCTGTTCAAAATCCGACAGGAAAGCCTCGCAAACGCTACGGAATCGGCCCGAGATTCCGCTTTGAAGGGTCCGGCAAGGCGTTTATGGTGCGCCTCAAAGCGCCGGACCCCCTCAAAAAGGCGGGCAAAACGCCGGGCCGGCCGCCATTCGCAACCGGGCTTCCAATTAAAGCCTGATCAACCCCCTCGGGAGACCGTCCATGTCCAGAGAAGCAGTCATCGTGTCCACCGCCCGCACCGGCCTTGCCAAGGCCGGCCGCGGCGGTTTCAACAACACCCATGGCGCGGCCATGGCCGGCCACGCGATCAAGCACGCGATCGAGCGCGCCAAGATCGACCCGGCGAAGGTCGAAGACGTCATCATGGGCTGCGGCGCCCCGGAAGGCGCGACGGGCATGAATGTCGGCCGCCTCGCGGCGATCTGGGCCGGCTGCCCCGTCACGACGTCGGGCACGACCGTCAACCGCTTCTGCTCCTCGGGCCTCCAGACCATCGCGATGGCCGCCGGCCGCATCGTCAATGAAGGCGTGCCGGTCATGGTCGGCGCGGGCGTCGAGTCGATCTCGCTCGTGCAGATGGGCGGTCAGAACTACAACCGTCTGACCGAAGAAAAGCTGATGCAGGAAAAGCCCGAGCTCTGGATGGCGATGATCGAGACCGCCGAAATCGTTGCCGAGCGCTACAATGTCAGCCGCGAATATCAGGACGAATACTCGTTCCGCAGCCAGCAGCGCATCGCCGCCGCGCAGCAGGGCGGACTCTTCAAGGACGAAATCGTCCCGATGAAAACCAAGATGAAGGTCGTCAACAAGGAGACGGGCGAGGAATCGCTGGTCGACTACACGGTCGACAAGGACGAGTGCAACCGCCCCGACACGACCCTTGAAGGCCTCGCCTCGCTGAAGCCGGTCTTCAAGAACGGCCAGAAGGTGAAGGAAGGCAAATACGTCACCGCCGGCAACGCCTCGCAGCTTTCGGACGGCGCCGCCGCCGTCGTGCTGATGGAGCGCAAGGAAGCTGAAAAGAACGGCTCCGACATTCTCGGCGTCTTCCGCGGCTTCGCCGTCGCCGGTTGCGAGCCCGACGAAATGGGCATCGGCCCGGTCTTCGCCGTGCCGCGCCTGCTCGAGCGCCACGGCCTCAAGGTCGACGACATCGACCTCTGGGAACTGAACGAAGCCTTCGCCAGCCAGTGCCTCTACAGCCGCGACCGTCTCGGCATCGACCCCGAGAAGTACAACGTCAATGGCGGCTCCATCGCCATCGGCCATCCCTTCGGCATGACCGGCGCGCGCTGCACCGGCCACATCCTGCTCGAAGGACGCCGCCGCAAGCAGGCCGGCCAGAACGTCAAATACGGCGTCGTCACCATGTGCATCGGTGGCGGCATGGGCGCTGCGGGTCTCTTCGAATTCGCGTAAGCGACTTCGCGGTCTATGCTTCGGGCCCGCGCGGAAACGCGCGGGCCCTTTGCTTTGGAGGAAAGCGATGCGTTACTTCGACGATTTTGTTGTGGGCGAGCGGCACGACATTCCCGCGCGCTACGAAATGACAAAGGACGAGATCGTCTCTTTTGCCTCGAAGTGGGACCCGCAACCCTTCCATGTCGATGAGGCCGCCGCCGCGAAATCGATCTACGGAACGCTGACGGCCTGCGGCACGCATGTGCAGGCCGTGGTGCTCTTCCTTGCCGCGCACCTGCCGGAAGAAACCGCCGTCATCGGCGCGCTCGGCTACGACGAGGTGCGGTTCCTGAAACCCGCCAAACTTGGCGATACGCTCCGCCTCGTCATCGAATGCATCGAGACGAAGCCTTCCTCCTCGAAGCCCGACCGCGGCGTCGTGAAGAACCGGCACATATTGATGAACCAGTTGGACGAGACCATCTTCACCCAGACGACGACATTGCTGATTGCCCGCCCTTTGAAGGGAGGTATCTAGATGATGACCTTGCGCATCCTGTCGGCCTTTCTCGGTCTCGCTTTCGCGGGGTCCATCGTCTGGGGATTTGTCGCGGGCGGATCCGTCGTGCCTGTCCTGGCGTTGATGCTGGCGGAACCATGGGGCGCGGTAACGCTTGCCGATCTCTATCTCGGCTTCGTGCTGATGGCGGGTCTTGTTGTCCTGCTTGAACCGGAGCGACGAAGCGGCGTGTTGTGGGGCGCCGCAATTGTCCTTTTCGGCAATGTCATCACCGCCGCCTGGATCGTCATTCGACTGCCGGTCATCATGGCAAGGCTCAAGGCCTAGACGCCGCGGCCTCGCGTGCCCTAGAGCCCCAGCACCAGCTTCGCCATGATGCCGCGCTGAACCTCGTTCGAGCCGCCATAGATCGACGCCGCGCGGTTGTTGAGATAGGTCGGCATGAAAACCATGCCTTCCGCCGGGCCGACCGGCGCGACATTCGATCCGGGCGCCCGTGCGTCGCGCTGCTCGACGCCGGCATAATAGGCGATGGTCTCGACGGCGATCTCGTCGAGCCGCTGGCGCATTTCGGTGCCGCGCGTTTTCAGCATCGAGGAGGCAGGGCCGGGGTTCTTGCCGCCCGCGAGCTCCGCCATCACGCGATGCTCGGTCATCTCCATCGCCTTCACCTCGATTTCCGCTTCGGCAATCTTGCGCGCGAATGTTGCGTCGTCGATCAGCCGCTTGCCGTCGCCGGTGCGTTCGCTCGCCGCTACTTCGCGGATTTTTTCGATGCCGACTTCAAGCGACGCCGCAAAGGCCCCGCCGCGTTCGAACTCGAGCAGATACTTCGCCACCGTCCAGCCCTGGTTCTCCTCGCCGACGATGTTTTTCTTCGGCACCCGCACATCGTCGAAGAAAACCTGGTTCACTTCGTGTTCGCCCGCCAGCGTGATGATCGGCTCGACCTTGATGCCCGGCGTGTCCATGTCGAGAAGCAGGAAAGTGATGCCCTGCTGCGGCTTGCCGCTGCCGTCAGTGCGCACAAGGCAGAACATGCGATTGGCGAAATGCGCATGCGTGGTCCAGATCTTGGTGCCGTTCAGCACATAATCGTCGCCGTCGCTCACCGCCTTCAGTTGCAGCGAGGCGAGGTCGGAGCCCGAGCCTGGCTCCGAATAGCCCTGACACCAGTAGTCCTCGCCGGAAAGAATGCGCGGCAGGTAAAACGCCTTCTGCTCGGGCGTACCGAACTTCATCAGCATCGGCCCGCACATGCGAAGTCCCATCGGCGAGAGGCCCGGCGTGCCGGCGCGTGTGCACTCCGAGGCCCAGATATATTTCTGCATCTCGCTCCAGCCGGTGCCGCCATATTCGACCGGCCAGCTCGGCGCCACCCAGCCTTTCTTGTAGAGCACCTTCTGCCAGGCGAGGTTCCATTCCCTATCGGTGAAAACGGACGTTGTCAGGCTTCCGGCTTCCGCGAGTTCCGGCGTCAGATTCTCGTCGAGAAAGGCGCGCACTTCGTCGCGAAATGCCGCATCGGCGGGCGTGAGATCGAGGTTCATCGTTCTGCTTCTTTGCGTTGTGACCGGCGGGCGCCGGGGCTCAAAGCCCCAGCACCGCTTTCGCCATGATGTTGCGCTGAACCTCGTTCGAGCCGCCGAAAATCGTCTGCGCCCGCGTGTTGAGATATTTCGGCATCACCATCAGCGTGTGGTCGGGTCCGACGGGTTTGGTGTTCGAACCCCACGTGCGCGCCTCGATCACGTCCGGCTGCACGTAATAGGCGATCGCCTCGACGCCGAGCTCGGTGATCTTCTGGTTGGTGTCGGCACCCCTGAGCTTGATGATCGAGGCGGCGGCACCCGGGTTCTGCCCGTTGGATAGCTGCGACATGATGCGGTGCTCGGTGAATTCCACCGCCGTCACCTCGACTTCGGTTTCGTCGAGCTTGCGGCGGAAGGCCGGATCGTCGATCAGCTTCGAGCCGTCGCCCGCATGCTCGGTGCCCGCCACGACGCGCAGCTTGTTGAGCGCATTGCGGAGGTTCGCGCCATGCGCCGCGCCGCCGCGCTCGAATTCGAGCAGGTATTTGGCGACCGTCCAGCCATTGTTCTCGGCGCCGACGCGGTTCTTCTTCGGCACGCGCACATCGTCGAAGAAGACCTGGTTCACCTCATGGTCGCCCGCCAGCGTGATGATCGGGTCGACCTTGATGCCCTTGGCCTGGAAATCGTCGATCAAAATGAAGGAAATCCCTTCCTGCTTCTTCGCCGCATTGGGATCGGTGCGCACGAGACAGAACATCTTGTTGGACTGATGCGCGCCGGTGGTCCAGAGCTTGGTGCCGTTGATGATGTAGTCGTCGCCGTCGGAGGTGGCGCGGCATTGCAGGCTGGCGAGGTCCGAGCCCGATCCCGGCTCCGAATAGCCCTGGCACCACCAGTCGGTCCCGTCGAGGATGCGCGGCAGGTAATAGGCCTTCTGCTCGTCCGTGCCGTGCCCCATCAGCGTCGGGCCGACCATCGAGAGTCCCATGTTGGAACTCACCGGCGCGCCGGCCGCCGCACATTCCGACGACCAGATAAAGCGCTGCATCACGTTCCAGCCCGCGCCGCCATATTGCTTGGGCCAGGCGGGCGCGGCCCAGCCGCGCTTGTGAAGCCGCTTCAGCCATTCGACGCGTAAATCCTGATCGGCCAGAATGCCGGGCGTAAGGCGCGCATGCGCCTTCAGATCGTCTGTCAGGTTCTCGGCAAGAAACGCCCTGACCTCGTCGCGAAACGCGACATCTTCGGCCCGCATGGCGAGATCCATCTCATCCTCCCGTTTTTGTCGGTTCCACGCCCTTTTTTGTCGGCGGTCCGGTTGTTATTTGTCCTACACTATATCCGAGCATGTAGCTGTCTTGCCATTTTTCCGGGCCATTGTCTGACGTAGGGGAACCTTGAGCGAAGCACCTCAGGCCCGCCGCGGCAAAAATGCCGGAGCCGGAGTGAGCCGCCGATGGATTTCGCCAACCAGATCATTCTGGTTTCCGCCGCCCTGATCACCTTCTCGATCTTTGCGGGCGTCCTTTCCTCGCGCATCGGCGCACCCTTGCTGCTGGTCTTTCTGGCCTTCGGCATGCTGGCCGGCGAGGACGGACCGGGTGGCATTGTTTTTCACGATTTCTCGGTCGCCTATCTCGTCGGCTCCTTTGCGCTGGCCCTGATCCTGTTCGATGGCGGATTGCGAACGAGCCGCGAGGCGCTGACCCGCGCCTTCGGCCCCGCCGTGCTGCTGGCGACGGCCGGTGTCGTGCTGACCGCGGCGATCACCGGACTTGCGGCGAAGTTTCTGTTCGGGCTCGGTTGGGCCGAAGCGATGCTGCTCGGCGCCATTGTCGGTTCGACCGACGCGGCGGCGGTCTTCTTCCTGCTGCATTTGCGGGGCTTGCGCCTGAAACCGCGTGTGGCCGCCACGCTCGAGGTCGAGTCGGGCGTCAACGACCCGATGGCGATTTTTCTCACCCTGGCGCTGGTCACGATCATCGTCGATGGCCAGGCCATCGCCAGCTGGGAATCGGCGCTCGACTTCTTCTGGGATTTTCTCTGGCAGATGGTGGGCGGCATCATATTTGGCCTGCTCGGCGGCGCCTTTGTGCTGCGCGCGGTCAACCGGCTGGAACTTTCGGCCGGCCTCTACCCGATCCTTGCCGGCGCGTTGGCGCTTCTGGTCTTCGCGTTGACGCAGAGCGTGGGGGCCAGCGGCTTTCTGGCGGTCTATCTGGTCGGATTCACGCTCGGCAACAATCCGCACCGGGCGACCAGCGAGATCGCGCGTTTTTCCGACGGCATGGCCTGGCTCGCCCAGATCGGCATGTTCCTGATGATGGGCCTGCTGGTCACACCCTCGGCGCTTTTGCCGGTGCTCCTGCCGGCGCTTGGCGTCGCGCTGGTGCTGATTGTCGTTGCCCGTCCGGTCGCGGTGGTACTGTGCCTCCTGCCCTATCGCTTCGCGCCGCGCGAGACGGCGTTTGTCTCCTGGGTCGGCCTGCGCGGTGCCGTGCCGATCTTCCTCGGCACCATTCCGATTCTCTCCGGTGTCGAGGGCGCCCACACGATGTTCAGTGTGGTCTATGTGATCGTGCTGGCCTCGCTGATCTTGCAGGGCTGGACCGTGTCCTGGGCCGCGCGTCTGGCCGAGGTCGAGCTGCCGCCGCGCGCCGCGCCGCGCCGCCGCGTCGAGCTCGATCTTCCGGCGGGCAAGGGCAAGAGCGTCGTTGCCTATACGGTCGATCCGATGAGCATTCTGGCGCTCCGCCACATGACGCGGCTGCCGCTGCCTGCGGGCACCAGCGTCATTTCGGTGATGCGCGACGGCGTTGTCCGGACAGAAGGGCTCAACGAGGGTGTCATGCCCGGCGATGTCGTGATGATGCTGACGACGGCCGATGCGGTGGCAACGCTCGATCGCCTGTTCGGCGTCCGCAAGTCGCGCGCCAAGGCGAAGGAGGCCGGCATGGTCGACTTCGTGCTGGAGGCGAGCGCCGGCGCCGCCTCCATCGCCGACATTTACGGTCTGGCCTTCGAGCCGGAGGAACGGCCGCTGACGCTGGAGGAATTCATGCGCTCCCGGCTCGGCAAGGAGATCAAGGAAGGCGCCCGCACCCGGGTCGGCGGCGTCGAACTGATCGCCATGCAGGTGAGCGACGGTTCGGTGCGGCAGGTCGGCCTCGACCTCGATCCGCCGCCGCGCGAGACCACCCTGACGACGCTGCGCGCGCGCTTCGTCGAGATGTTGCGCTTCCTGCGCGAACAGTTCCTGGCCGACGGCTCCCGTTCCTGAGCCCTTGGTCCGATGCGCTGCGCCCGCCAGAGCGTTTCCAGGTGAAGTGCCTCCTTTGGAACAAAGGTGGCGGTTCACCGTCCGTAAACGCGACAAAACAAGGGCTTGGAGTCGATCATCGTTTCCATGAAACGATGATCGACTCTAAAGTGCCGCCAACGGAACCAGCAAAACAAGGAACGCGTCATGGATCTCGGTCTGAAGGGCAAGAAGGCGATCGTCACCGGCGGCACCCGCGGCATCGGCCGCGCCATCGCCGAAACGCTGGCGGCGGAAGGTGCGGATGTCGCCATCTGCGCCCGCAACGCCGATCAGGTGAACGAGGCCGTCGCCGCGCTCTCGAAAAAGGGCGTCAAGGCGCTGGGCGGCACCGCCGACATCGCCGACGGCGCGGGCTTGAAAAAATGGATCGCCGACACGGCGAAGACGTTGGGTGGCCTCGACATCATCATTGCCAATGCCAGCGCGCTTCAGAATGGCAATGACGAAAAGTCCTGGCGCGCCTGCTTCGAGATCGACGTGCTGGGTGCCGTCAACGCCTTCGAGGCGGCGCTGCCCTTCCTCACCGAAGCGGCAAAGAAGTCGGGCGATGCCTCGGCGACGTTCATTTCATCGATCTCTGCGGCTGAAAGCGACGGCGCAAACTCCTACGGCGCGTTGAAGGCGGCGCAAATCCATCACGCCAAGGGCCTCGCCCGTCAGCATGCGGGCGCGCATGTGCGCGTCAACACGATCTCGCCCGGTACCGTTTATTTCAAGGGCGGCGTCTGGGACATGATCGAGCAGCACATGCCTGACACGTTCAAGCAGGCGATGGAACGCAACCCGACCGGCCGCATGGCGACGCCGCAGGACATAGCGAACGCCACCGTCTTCCTCGCCAGCCCCGCATCTTCATTCACCACGGGAACGAACCTCGTGGTCGACGGCGCGATCTCGCGGCGTGTGAACTTCTGAGATTCAGGCCAGCGCCATCCAGCGCCGCATGACGCGCCGCGCAAACGCGTCTTGCGGCGCAAGATGCGCCGCGATCTGCGGTTCGATCAGCGCCTCGATTTCGGGCAAGGGTTTCTTTTCGGCCTTGGCGCGAAAAACGCTCCAGCCGTCGAGCCCCTCGCGCGTCATTTCGAGGTGAAACTGGAACGCATAGGTGCGGGCGCCGATGCGAAAGGCCTGGCTGGGGCAGGTCGCGCGCGTCGAAAGCGGCACCGCGCCGTCCGGCATATCGAACGTATCGCCATGCCATTGCATGATCGAAAGACCCTGCGGCGCATCCTGCAGCAACGGGTCCGATGCCGCCGCGTCGAGCCATGTCTGCGGCAGGAAACCCCATTCCTCATGCGTGTCGAGCTTGTCGCGCATCCGGTAGACCGGCGCGCCGAAGGCGCTCGCCACAAGTTGCGAACCGAGACAGACACCCATCACCGGCTTCTCCGCGCCGTGAAAATCGCGGATCAGCGCCCGCGTCTTTTCGATGAAGGGATAGCGCGCCTCCTCGTAGACGCCCATCACACCGCCCATCACCACAAGCCCGTCGAACCCTTCGGCCGTCTCCGGCACGTCGCGCGTCTCGCCGGTCGCAAGGTCTTTCGCCTCGGTCGTATGGATCAGCGTCGCGTCCGCGCCGGCGCTGGCCGCCTCGTCCAGCAGCACACCGGGCCCGGAATCGAGCGCGTTGACCAGATAGAGGATGTGCATGCGTGGAGCGCTCACGCCTTCGCGAACCGGTCGCTCGCCCGCACCATCACATCGACAATGCCGGGCTCGGTCGCCGTATGGCCCGCATCGGCCACGATGTTGAGCTCGACGCCGGGCCAGGCCTTGGAGAGTTCCCAGGCCGTGAACATCGGCGTCACCACGTCGTAGCGCCCCTGCGCGATGACGCCGGGAATGCCGGCGAGCCGCCCTGCGTCGCGGATCAGCTGGTCCTGCGGCTCGAAAAAGCCCTTGTTCATGAAGTAGTGGCATTCGATCCGCGCGAAGGCGAGGGCGAAATGCCCGTCGGCGAAGCGCTTGACGCGTTCGGGGTCGGAATAGAGCGACAGCGTCGTCCCTTCCCAGATGCTCCAGGCCCGCGCGCAGGCGAGCTTCTCGGCCTCGTTGTCGCCGGTCAGCCGTTTGTAATAGGCGGCCATCAGGTCGCCGCGTTCAGGCACAGGGATCGGCGCGATGAATTCTTCCCAGGCATCGGGGAAGAGCGCGTCTGTCCCCTCCTGGTAGAACCAGTGCAACTCGCGCGGCCGCAGCGTGAAGATGCCGCGCAGGATGATCTCGCTCACACGAGCCGGGTGCGTTTCGGCATAGGCGAGCGCCAGCGTCGAGCCCCAGGAGCCGCCGCAAAGCTGCCAGCGCTCGAGCCCGAGATGCTCGCGCAGCCGTTCCATGTCGGCCACAAGGTCCCATGTCGTGTTCTCGGCGAGCTCTGCATGCGGCGTCGACTTCCCGCAGCCGCGCTGGTCGAACAGAATGATTCGATAGGCGTCCGGATTATGCGTGCGCCGCATTGTCGGGTTGGTGCCGCCGCCGGGCCCGCCATGCACGATGACGACGGGTTTGCCTTTCGGATTGCCGCACTCCTCGAAATAGATGCTGTGCAAATCGGACACTTTCAGCGTCCCCGTCCGGTAGGGCTCGATCTCGGGATAGAGCGTCCGGCGGCTCATCGCTTCGGGTGTCGCGTCGGGCATGGGGTCTGGTCCTCGGATGGCGCAGGGCGGAATCAACTCATTGAATATGCAACGGAAATTTCCCCGGCCGCCACCCCGGCCCGGCGCCGTTTACCATTTTTTTGCTGCGTAGCTCATACTACCGATTGACCTCGGGGCAAGGCCAGCTACTATATCTGGACGCGCTCTGCCCATTGGGGGATCGAACCGAGGCGGCGGCGCAATCATGAACCTTTTGAGTTCTGCCCGCTGTATGGGGCAGGGAGACGGCGATGGTTTATCCAGCCGCCGGGGCGGTGACTTTGTGCCTTTCGGGTGCGGCCGATAAGGGCAAATCGGGGGACAAGAATGCTGAACGACACGTCGAAAGCGGTGGACATGAGTGAGGTCGAGGCCGGCCTGTCGGCAATTATTACGGGCGATGCGCGGGTCAACCGCGTACGCGCCGGTTCGCGCGTTCAGGCCGAACCGGAAATGGTTTTCGGCGAGCAGTATCAGGCCGTCCAGATGGATGGCCGCCCCCGGGTGAAGGTCGATCATGCGCGCGACGCGCTGCTGACCGAGTTCGGCAAAGCGACGCTGCGCGACCGCTATCTGATGCCGGGCGAGTCCTATCAGGACATGTTCGCCCGCGTGGCCTCCTTCTACGCCGACAAGGGCGACACGGCCCACGCGCAGCGCCTCTACGACTATATTTCCCGCCTCTGGTTCATGCCGGCGACGCCGGTGCTGTCGAATGGCGGCACCCAGCGCGGCCTGCCGATTTCCTGCTTCCTCAACGAAGCCTCCGACAGCCTCGACGGCATTGTCGGCCTCTGGAACGAGAATGTCTGGCTCGCGGCCAAGGGCGGCGGCATCGGCTCCTATTGGGGCAATCTGCGCTCCATCGGCGAGACCGTCGGCGGCAACGGCAAGACCTCCGGCATCATCCCCTTCATCCGCGTGATGGATTCGCTGACGCTCGCCATCAGCCAGGGTTCGCTCCGCCGCGGCTCGGCGGCGGTCTATCTGCCGATCGATCATCCCGAGATCGAGGAATTCATGGAAATGCGCCGCCCGACCGGCGGCGACCCGAACCGCAAGGCGCTGAACCTGCATCACGGCGTGCTGGTGTCGGATGCCTTCATGCGCGCCGTCGAAGCGGATGCCGAATGGGCGCTGCTGAGCCCGAAGGACAAGACGGTCCAGAAAACCGTCTCCGCTCGCTCGCTCTGGATCCGCCTGCTGACCTCGCGCATCGAAACCGGCGAGCCCTACATCATCTACAAGGACACCGTGAACAACGCGCGCCCCGAGCACCACAAGCTCGCCGGCCTCGAAGTCAAGACGTCGAACCTCTGCGCCGAAATCACGCTCCCGACCGGCATCGACCAGCATGGCGAGCAGCGCACGGCCGTCTGCTGCCTCTCCTCGCTCAACCTCGAAACCTATAACGAGTGGCAGGACCACCCGACCATCATCGAGGACGTGATGCGCTTCCTCGACAATGTGCTGCAGGATTTCATCGACCGCGCGCCCGGCGAAATGGCCCGCGCCAAATACGCCGCCATGCGCGAGCGTTCGGTCGGTCTCGGCGTCATGGGCTTCCACTCCTATCTGCAGGCCAACATGATCCCCTTCGAGGGCGTCATGGCCAAGGTTTGGAACAAGCGCATGTTCACCCGCATCAAGGAAGGCGTCGACGCCGCCTCGAAGAAGCTGGCGGAAGAGCGGGGCGCCTGCCCGGACGCGGCGGAATACGGCTTCAACGAGCGCTTCTCCAACAAGACGGCGATTGCGCCCACCGCGTCGATCTCGATCATCACCGGCGGCACCTCGCCGGGCATCGAGCCGATCGCGGCCAACAGCTTCACGCATAAAACGCTCTCGGGCTCCTTCAACGTCCGCAACCGTCACCTGACGAAACTGCTGGAACAGAAGGGCCGCAACGACGACGAGACATGGTCCTCCATCGTCACCAGCGGCGGCTCGGTGCAGCATCTCGATTTCCTGTCGGACGACGAGAAGGATGTCTTCAAGACCGCCTTCGAACTCGACCAGCGCTGGGTCGTCGAACATGCGGGCGACCGCGCGCCGCTGATCGATCAGGCGCAGTCGGTCAACCTTTTCCTCGCCGCCGACGTCCACAAGCGCGACCTCAACAAGCTCCATATTCTGGCCTGGAAGCAGGGCGTGAAGAGCCTCTACTACTGCCGCTCGCTCTCGATCCAGCGCGCCGAAAAGGCCGAAGTGGTTTCGCTGGTGCCGGCGAAAAAGCTCGATGTGCTGACGCTCGACCAGGTCGCGGCCGAAGCGCAGTCCAACGACTACGAAGAATGCCTCGCCTGTCAGTAACGCGCTAACAGCATGGCCCGGTGTCAAACCGGGCCATTCGTGTCTCTAACCCATTCGGCAACGAGAACAGCCCATGTCCCTTCTCGAAGAACGTCACGTCTACAAGCCCTTCCGCTACCCCTGGGCCTATGACGCCTGGCTGACGCAGCAGCGCATCCACTGGCTGCCGGAGGAGGTGCCGCTGGCCGACGACGTGAAGGACTGGGCGAAAAAGCTCACCGAGCCCGAGCGCAACCTGCTGACGCAGATTTTCCGCTTCTTCGTGCAGGCCGACGTCGAAGTGAACAATTGCTACATGAAGCATTATTCGCGCGTCTTCAAGCCGACCGAAGTGCAGATGATGCTGGCCGCCTTCTCCAACATCGAGACGGTCCATATCTCGGCCTACAGCCACCTGCTCGATACGATCGGCATGCCGGAAGCCGAATACGAAGCCTTCCTGAAATACGATGAGATGAAGGCCAAGTTCGACTACATGCAGGAATGGGGCGTCGAGACCAAGGAAGACATCGCCAAGACGCTGGCCGTCTTCGGCGGCTTCACCGAGGGCGTGCAGCTTTTCGCCTCCTTCGCGATC
>JAHBYM010000047.1 GCA_019635975.1 Parvibaculum sp.
AGACGTCGACGAGGACGACCGTCGCGAGGTCGGCGGGCACCTCGCCGAGTCGCCCCGCGAGCGCGAGCTCCACCTTCGCGACGTGCGCGTCGCCGAGCACGAGCCGGCGACACCGAAGCCGCTCGAAGAAGTGCGAGCGGACATTCGCAAGCGCATCATCGATGAACGAGTGCATGCCGAGGCCAAGGCGCGGGCCGACGCCTTGTTCGCTCGGCTGCAGGGCGGTGAAACACTGGACAAGCTCGCCACGGAAGTGGGCATCGCCGTGAAGGAGGAACGCGGGGTGGGGCGCAATGCCGTCAATGTCGATGGCGCACTGGTCACTGCAGCGTTCTCGCTGCCGCGCCCGGTGCAGGACAAGCCCGGTTACTCGCTGGTCAATTTGGCCAACGACGAGTTCGCCTTGTTGCGTCTCGACAATGTGGCCGATGCCGATCCGAGTGCGGTCGACGCGCCGACGCGCGAAGCAGCGCGCAATTCGCTGGAGCAGACGACGGCGACGGAGGCGGCTCGGGATTTCATCGCTTCGTTGCGGGCCAGCATGGACATCCAGGTCGCCGAAGACCGGATGTGACATCGGCAACATCGAGACGAAAAAAGGGCCGCATCGCGGCCCTTTTTTCTTGCATCGCTTTCACGCAATCGTCGTGCGGCGTTGCCACGCCGCTGGTCAGATGCCGGTCATGCCGACGATGTTGTATCCGCAATCCACGTAGGTGATCTCGCCCGTGATTCCCGAAGCCAGATCCGAACAGAGGAAGGCGCCGACATTGCCGACTTCCTCGGGCGTCACGTTGCGCCGCAGCGGTGCGCTGGCTTCGACATGTTCGAGCATCTTGCGCAGGTTGCCGACACCCGAAGCGGCCAGGGTCTTGATCGGTCCGGCCGAAATCGCATTGACGCGAATGCCGTGCCGGCCGAGATCGACCGCGAGATAGCGCACGCTGGCTTCGAGTGCGGCCTTGGCGACGCCCATCACATTGTAGTTGGGCATCACCCGCGTTGAACCGCCATAGGTCAGCGTCACCATCGCGCCGCCCCGCGTCATCAGCTTTGCCGCGCGCCGCGCCACATCGGTGAACGAGAAGCAGGAAATATCCATCGTCCGCAGGAAGTTTTCCCGCGACGTGTCGACATAGCGGCCCTTGAGTTCGTTCTTGTCGGAATGCGCGATCGCATGGACGACGAAATCGAGCACGCCCCATTCCTTTTCGAGCGTCTCGAACGCCGCATCGAGACTCGCCGTATCGGTCACGTCGCAGGGCAGCAGCAATTTTGAACCGGCCGATTCCGCCAGCGGCTTCACGCGCCGGCCGAAGCTTTCGCCCTGATAGGTAAAGGCGAGTTCGGCGCCATGCGCCGCGAGCGCGCGCGCGATGCCCCAGGCAATCGAATGATCGTTGGCGACGCCCATGATCAGGCCGCGCCGTCCGGTCATCAGCGATCCCGTCAGTATCGGCCGCCGCTCTCCCGGCTTTTCGTCAGACCCGTGCATGAAGTGCCTGTTCCCCGATTTGCTTCCGATTCAGATCCGGTGCCCCCGCACCGTCACCCGTCATGGCGCTGGAACGCCAGCGTCGCATTGGTGCCGCCGAAACCGAAACTGTTGGAAATCGCCAGATTGATGTCGGCGCCGTCGATCCGCTCCCGCGCGATATTGGCATCCGCCACCGCCGGATCGATCTCGTCGATATTGGCGCTGGCGGCAACGAAGCCGCCCTGCATCATCAGCAGCGTATAGATCGCCTCATGCACGCCCGCCGCCCCTTGCGCATGTCCGGTCAGCGATTTCGTCGCGCTGATCGGCGGCATCTTCGCGCCGAAGACTTCGCGGATCGCGTTGATCTCGGGAATGTCGCCGACCGGCGTCGATGTCGCATGCGGGTTGATGTAGTCGACAGGCGCCTTGACGTTTTCAAGCGCCATCTTCATGCAGCGCACCGCGCCCTCGCCCGAAGGCGCCACCATGTCGGCGCCGTCCGCCGTTGCGCCATAGCCGACGATCTCGGCATAGATTTTGGCGCCGCGCGCTTTTGCGTGTTCGAGTTCTTCCAGCACCAGAATGCCGCCGCCGCCCGATATCACGAAGCCGTCCCGATCCTTGTCATAGGCGCGGCTGGCCTTTTCCGGCGTGTCGTTGCGCTTCGCCGACATTGCGCCCATCGCGTCGAACAGCACCGACAACGACCAGTCGAGTTCCTCGCCGCCGCCGGCGAACATCATATCCTGCTTGCCCCACTGAATGAGTTCGGCCGCATTGCCGATGCAGTTGGCCGATGTCGAGCACGCCGAGCTGATCGAATAGTTGACGCCCTTGGTCTTGAACCAGGTCGAAAGATTGGCCGAACAGGTTGAGGACATCGCTTTCGGCACCGCGAAGGGGCCGACTTTCTTCGGGCCTTTCACAGGCTCCGTGCGCGCGGTATCCGCCGCCGAAACGATCGCCTTCGTCGAAGGCCCGCCCGAGCCGACCACGAGGCCCGTGCGCGGATTGCTGATGTCGCTTTCCTCAAGCCCCGCATCGCGGATCGCCTGGTCCATCGCCGCGCAGGCATAGGCCGCGCCATCGCCCATGAAGCGCCGCGCCCGCCGGTCGACCGCCTGCTCGAGATCGATCTTCAGACTGCCATGTACCTGGCTCCGAAATCCCATCTCGGCATAGACATCGGATTTGACGATGCCGGATTTCCCCTCGCGCAAGGACGCAAGCACTTCCTGGGTGTTGTTTCCGATGCTGGAAACGATGCCCATGCCGGTGACGACCACTCGCCTCATGGCAGCCTCTCTTTCACTACGAAAATTCCGTACCACGTGCGGCCGTGGCGTCAGGCTGCCTGTTCCGCGGCTTGCAGCCCGACTTTCATGTCGGTGATGGTGAATGCCAGTTCGCCATCCGCCAGAATGGTGCAGTCCGCGACGCCGACCACGAGGCGGCGGTTCACGACACGCTTGAGCTGGATAACGTATTCGATCTTTTTGATCGCGGGCGTCACCATCGCGGAGAATTTCACTTCGCCCACGCCGACCGCGCGTCCCTTGCCCTTGCCGCCGATCCAGCCGAGGAAGAATCCGAGCAACTGCCAGGCGCCGTCGAGCCCGAGACAGCCCGGCATGATCGGATCGCCTTCGAAATGGCAGGGGAAGAACCAGAGATCCGGTTTGATGTCGTATTCGGCCTTGATCAGACCCTTGCCGTGTTCGCCGCCTTCATCGGAAATATGTGTGATGCGGTCGATCATCAGCATCGGCGGCAGCGGCAGTTGCGCATTGCCCGGTCCGAACAGGCGGCCATGGCCGCATTCGAGCAGGTCTTCGTAGGAATAGGCCGCTTTCTTGTCCGCCATTCGGGTCCGCTCGCTTGGGGCCTTGCAGGCGCCCTCGGGCGTCGCGCCAGCCGGTCTCGTTCCTGGGCGGTCTTCTCGCCGCCTCCCTTGGCCGCTTCGTAACACACCGCGAGGTCCGCGCAAACCCTCACGCTTGGGGCCGGGTGGGGCCCCGCGGGCGGCCGCCAGCCCATGGCCCGCCCTTGACAAACCGGTGACAGACCCCCTATTTATTGTTTGTAACGATTACAAACTGCATTGAATGAAGGACAGTGGAGTGACGCAGGAAAGGCCATATGCCCAGACGCTCGGCAGGCTGCGCGAGGCGGGCCTTCGCCCCACCAGGCAGCGGCTTGCGCTTGGCCGCCTGTTGTTCGACGGCGGCGACCGCCACGTGACCGCCGAAGCTCTCCACGACGAGGCACAGCGCGCCGGCGTCAGCGTCTCGCTGGCGACCGTCTACAACACGCTGCACCAGTTCACCGGCGCCGGTCTCCTGCGCGAGGTTGTGGTCGATAGTTCCCGCACATATTTCGACACCAATATCGACGACCACCATCACTTCTTTGTCGAGAAGGATGGCGCGCTGATGGACATTGCCGGCGACGACGTCACCATCGGCAAATTGCCCCCGGCGCCCGACGGCATGGACATCGCTCGCGTCGACGTGATCGTCCGTCTGCAGGATCGCTCGGATCGCTGACAATATGATTTGAGAATTCTTCGCAAAAACAAACACTAAAAAGTTTGTTTGGAATATCTCCAGACTGTTGACCGCGGCGCGCGGCAATCCTAGTCTCTGATCCAACCCCCGGACGATTCTTTCCAAAGTCACGACGGGCGTTATTCCCCAACGGGGCGCAACAGCGCCGGCCGCCCGGTCGGCATGTTGTCCCGGTTCAATTGCATACGGGTTAGGAGCACGAGCACATGCCATCGCTTTCCGGTTCGAAGACCATGGAAAATCTCAAGGAAGCGTTTGCCGGCGAAAGCCAGGCCAACCGCCGCTACCTCTATTTCGCGCAGAAGGCCGACGTCGAAGGCTTCAACGATGTGGCCGCCGTCTTCCGCTCGACCGCCGAAGGCGAAACGGGCCACGCGCATGGCCATCTCGAATTCCTCGAGGAAGTCGGCGACCCGGCGACGGGCGAGCCCATCGGCGCCACCGACCAGAACCTCAAGGCCGCAATCGCCGGCGAGACGCATGAATACACCGACATGTATCCGGGCATGGCCCGCACGGCGCGCGACGAAGGCTTCGACGAAATCGCCGACTGGTTCGAAACGCTGGCCAAGGCCGAAAAGAGCCATGCCGGCCGCTTCCAGAAGGCCCTCGACAGCCTCGGCAGCTAACCGCAACTCGGACGGCGGGAGATCGCGTATCTCCCGCCGCCTCCCTCCTGCCGTTCACATTCGATGTCGGAGACCCGTCGATGAGCAGCCCGAAAGAAGGCAGCACCGAAGCCCCCACGCGCCATCCGCTCGACTGGCACAATCCCGACTTCTACGATCTCGAAAAACTCGACGCCGAACTGCGCCGCGTCTTCGACATCTGCCATGGCTGCCGCCGCTGCTTCAATCTCTGCGACAGCTTCCCGCGCCTCTTCGACCTGATCGACGAAAGCCCGACCGGCGAACTCGACGAAGTGAAGTCGCAGGACTTCGCGCCCGTCGTCGAGGCGTGCACGCTTTGCGACATGTGCTTCATGACGAAGTGCCCCTATGTGCCGCCGCATGAATTCAATCTCGACTTTCCGCATCTGATGCTGCGCTACCGCGCTGCCGAAGCGAAACGGAAAGGCGCCTATCCCTTCGTCCCCGGCCAGCTTGCTGAGACGGATCGCAACGGCAAGCTTGCAGCACCCGTCGCGGCGGTTGCGAACTGGGGCTCGACGCGCGGCAACAAGCTGACGCGGCCGGCGCTCGAAGCCGTCGCCGGCATCGACGCCCGCGCCGAGCTGCCGAAGTTTCACGGGCAGACCTTCGCGATGCGCGCGAAGAAACAGGACAAGCAAGGTCTCGCCGCACCGAAAGACGCACCGGCCAAAGGCCGCAAGGCGGCGATCTTCGCCACCTGCTTCGTCAATTACAACAATCCGGCCGTCGGCGAGGCCGCACGCCTGGTGCTCGCGCATAACGGCGTCGAAACCGAAGTCGCCTATCCCGGCTGCTGCGGCATGCCCTTTCTCGAACAGGGCAATATCGAAAAGGTCGCCGCCCAGGCGGAGAAAGTCGCGAAGGACATGGGTGTCTGGATCGACAAGGGCTACGACATTATCGCGCTGACCGCCTCCTGCGGCCTGATGTTCAAATTCGAATGGCCGTTGATCCTGCCCGGCAATGAGGATGTGGCGAAGCTCGCCGCCGTCACCTTCGACATCGACGAATACATTGTCGACATCGCGAAGAAGGAAGGCCTCGCACCGGGCCTGAAACCGGTCGAAGGCGGCGTCACCGCGCATCTCGCCTGCCATGCCCGCGCCCAGAACATGGGTGCGAAATCGGCCGAGATGCTGCGCTACATCCCTGAAATCAAGCTCGATGTCGTCGAGCGTTGCTCTGGACACGGAGGAACTTTCGGCGTGATGAAGGAAACCTTCGACGCCGCGATGAAGGTCGGAAAGACCGCCGCCCGCAACGTCGCGAAGACCGGCAACAAATATGTGACGTCGGATTGTCCGCTGGCAGCCAAGCATCTCGTCCACGAGATCGGCGAGATGGGCGAGCCGCAGCGTCCGGCGCCGCAACATCCGGTCGAAATCATGGCGCGCGCCTGGGGACTGATCTGAGAGATGACTGCAATGAAAAAAGAAATCACCCCCGCCGACATTCTGCCCTATGAAATCTATGCGAAGGAGCGCAAGGCGCGCCGCGCCGCCGCCATGGCGCTGAAGAAGGACCGCCGCGTTCCGGTCGGTCCGCATGCGACTTTCTATTTCGAGAACTACGACACGATGTTCCAGCAGATCCACGAAATGCTGCACATCGAAAAGGGCGGCGACGAACAGCTCGCCGACGAACTCTCGGCCTACAATCCGCTGATCCCGCAGGGCAACGAGCTTGTCGCCACGGTCATGTTCGAGATCGAGGATCCGGTCCGCCGCGATGCTTTCCTGCGGTCCATCACCTGGGTCGAAAAGCACCTCTACATCGATGTCGGCGGCGAACACGTCATCGGCGAGGCCGAAACCGATGTCGAGCGCACCAAGGCCGACGGCAAGACCTCGTCCGTCCACTTCGTCCATTTCCGCTTTTCAGCCCCGCAGATCGCGAAGTTCCGCGATTCCTCGGTGCCGGTCATGGCCGTCGTCTCGCATGAGAACTACCACCACATGGCGATGCTCTCGCCGGCAACGCGCGAAGCGCTGGCGAAAGATTTCGCCTGAGCGCCGGGCGCGCGGCAGAAGAGACGTATGCGGATTATTCGAATTCCTCGCCCGGATAGACGCCCCATAACGCATCCTGCTGCGTCCAGCCGCTATGGCCGCGCGCCTCAAGCCGGCACCAGCCGGCCTTGCACGCCCTGACCGACGCCACGATGCCGGGCTCCAGCAGGGCGACGATATCGGCCGCGCTGTCGGGCCGGTTGTGCAGCGGCCGCGGTTCGGACCTGTCGCCGGTCACGATGGCGCTGCGCGCACCGTCGAGCATCGAATGCCAGATCCAGCCGCCGTCGCCTTCATGGTCGCGCACGCGCCGCCAGTGGTCGGATTCCGCCGTCACTTCCAGCGGCACGCCGCGTTTGGTGTAAACCCAGTCGATCGGAAAATCGGTGCCGGGTCCGCGCCGCACATTGGCGCGTCCGGTTTTCAGGCTGACATAGCGCGGCACCGGCAGCCCGGTCACGCGTCCGCGCTCGGCGGCGATTTCGGCGGGCGCCTGCGCCAGCGTCGCATGCAGCGCCTCGGCGCGCGCCGCCGGCGCCGCCGCCCACAGCGCGCCCGCAAGCAGCACGGCAAGCCCCGCCCCGGCAATCGATTGCATCTCCCGCATCGTCATTTCCACCTCTCGCGGGTCTCTGGCCCCGGCCCCGCGACTCAGGTGATTTTGCCAGAAAATGCGCCAACGGAAGCGATAAAACCTGCTAATAAGGGCTGTTCGCTACCGGAGTCCCCCCGCATGTCCGCCAAAAAGCCGCTCGTCGTCGTCACCCGCAAACTGCCCGCCCCCATCGAGGCCCGCATGGGCGAGCTTTTCGATGTCCGTCTCAACGCGGATGACCGCCCGATGTCCGCGGCCGATCTGGCGGCGGCCATGCGCGAGGCCGATGTGCTGGTGCCGACAGTGACCGACCGCATCGACGCCAAGCTGCTGGCCCAGGCCGGCGAGAACCTCCGCCTGATCGCCCAGTTCGGCACCGGCGTCGACAATATCGACGTCGAGAGCGCGCGCCGCCGCGGCATCACGGTGACGAACACGCCGGGCGTCCTGACCGAAGACACCGCCGATATGACGATGGCCCTGATCCTCGCCGTGCCGCGCCGCTTGAGCGAAGGCGCGCGTTATCTACGCGAGCATGAAGGCGCCTGGCCCGGCTGGTCGCCGACCTGGATGCTCGGCCACCGCATCACCGGCAAACGCCTCGGCATCATCGGCATGGGCCGCATCGGCCAGGCGGTCGCCGCCCGCGCCCGCCCCTTTGGCCTCGAAATCCATTATCACAACAGGAAGCCCGCCAACGCGGTGATCGAGCGCGAGCTCGAAGCGACATTCTGGGAAAATCT
The DNA here is from genome assembly GCA_019635975.1 of Parvibaculum sp. Taxonomy (GTDB): domain Bacteria; phylum Pseudomonadota; class Alphaproteobacteria; order Parvibaculales; family Parvibaculaceae; genus Parvibaculum. The sequence continues at coordinate 8,048 of JAHBYM010000047.1, forward strand.
CGACGACATGCTGGCAAAGGTCGACATCGTCTCGGTCAATTGCCCGCTGACGCCGCAGACCTTCCACCTGCTCGACACGCGCCGCCTGAAACTGCTGAAACCGGACGCCTATATCGTCAACACGGCGCGCGGCGAAATCATCGACGAAAACGCGCTGCTGCGCGCCCTCGAAGCGGGCGAACTTGCCGGCGCCGGCCTCGACGTCTTCGAGCGCGAACCTTCGGTCGACCCGCGCCTCGTCGCGCTGCAAAACGTCATCTCGCTGCCCCACATGGGCTCGGCCACCATCGAGGGCCGCGTCGAAATGGGCGGCAAGGTCATCGTCAACATCAAGACCTTCATGGACGGCCACCGTCCCCCCGACCGCGTCATTCCCGCGATCATGTAGCTGAAATAAAGGCCGTCATGGCCCGGTTCATCCGGGCCATCCACGTCTTCCTTCCTATCTGATAAACGGCCCCGAAGGATGCGCGCGCGGATAGCTGCGCAGGAATTTCAGATACCGTCCCAGCGTCCGGTCGCCCTCCGTCAGCGTCCCCTGCCGGTAGTGGATCGTGTTGAGAATGTCGGTATCCTCGCCCACGGTGCGCGCCAGCAGCATGTCGGTGATCTCGCAGCGCTGCTTGTAGAGCGCTTCGGCTTCCGGCGAACCGTCGCCTTTGATGAGGCCGACCGCCGCAAACACTTCATGCTTGCCGGGTTCCGGCAATCCGAAGCCGACCAGCCCGCCGATCCAGAAATCGTCATAGGGCCCTTCCTGCCAGAAGATGCTGGTGCCGCGAATGCCGAGTGTCCATTCGATGGGTATGCCCCGCTGATGCGCGGCGATGATCTTGTAGCGGAAGCCCCAGTCGCTCCACTCGACCGCCTCGTGCGGATCGGGCGTGTTGAACTCGACGCCATGCACCGCCTTCAGATGCTGCATGTCGGGCGTGTTGGCCGCAAACACCCACGGGTCGCAATTGAAAAGCGCCGGCAAGCGGAAATTGCGGAAGATGATTTCCTCGTCGCCATATTCGAAATCGGGCAGGTCCCACAAGGGTTCGTCGCCGTTGAAGGCCCAGACGAGACCGTAGCGTTCCTGGCTCGGAAACTTGTAGAGCTGCGCGGTATGCGGCGGCCGGTCGCCGATGCCGGTCTTGGCGCACTGCCCGTCCGTGTCGTATTCCCATTTGTGGAAGGCGCATTGCAGGCGGTTTTCCACCACGCAGCCGATGGAGAGGTCCGCGCCGAGATGCGGGCAATAGGCGCTCATTACACGGACGATCCCGTCCTCGCCCCGATAGACTACGACCTTGCCGTCGAGAAACCTCTCGGCGCGCAATTCGCCCGCCTTCACCTCGCTCGACAGGCAGACCGGAAACCAGCTCTGCGTGAAAAGCCCGTCCTCGCCTTCCGCCGGCATCAATTGTCCGGGCCGGGCGCGCGGGTTGTTCTTCGGCATTTCAATGTGCCGCTTCTCGGCTGTCATGTTGTCGTGGGCCATCTGCCGTTCTCCCCTTGTTGCCGTCAGGCGCCTTTGCCCGTGCGCCGCGCCAGCATGTCCTTGAGGTTGCTTTCGAGAATTTCGAGTGTTTGCAGCGATTGCGCGCGCAGCGCCTCGGCCGGCGCGCCGTCCGGCCGGTAGCGGTTGGTCCAGACGAGCCTGCATTGGTTCGCCGATACCGGGATCACCTGCGCTGTGCCGTAATAATCGGCCATCGGCATCGGCCCGCGATCGGCCAGTTCATAGGCGTAATACATGCCGCGTTCGTCGCGCGCGGTCTGCCGTTCGACAACGGTTCCGGCGCCTTCGGGCGCGAGGTGCAGGGTTCTGAGCGCCCCCACGCCGTCGCCCTGCACCTCGACCCCCGTCACGAAGCCCCGGCCGAATTCGCCCGATGTATCGCCATAGTCGCCGACAACCGACCACACGGCCTCGGCCGGCGCCTCGAACGCCATCACCACCATGATATCGACGCGTTGGTCGTCCATCGGCTCCCTCCCGAAGCGTGTGAACGCCAGGAAAGCCTATTTTTTTATAAAAAATCAGTCAAGATTATAAAATTAGCCGGCCTCACAACGCCCAGCCGGTCACCATCACCCGCATCCGCCGGTGCATTTCCACCAGCATCGTCTCATAGGTCAGCGCGCCGCGCGCTCCGACATATTGCTGGAAATGCATCAGCATCGTCCGGTAGAGCAGCAGCGCCATATCGTCGATGGCATCGGCAAGATCGGGCCTGAGCTTGCCCCGCGCCGCGAAATCCGCGAGCAGCCGCCTGAACTGCGCGGTGATGAAGCGCTCATATTCGATATGCACATGCGCCAGATGCGTGTCGCGTGCCGCACTTGGCGCGTCGAACGCTTGTAGCAATTTCAGGCTTTTCCAGTCCTCCTCGAAACGATAGGCCTCATAAAGCGCCGCCACGGCGTCGGCGAGCCGCGCCGGCGGATGGGCGAGAATGGCCGCGCCCTTGGCCTCCATCCGCGCCGCCACCGGCGCGATCAGCGCCTCCATGATGCCGCCCTTCGAACCGAAATAATTGTAGATCGTGCCGAGGCTCACTCCCGACAGCTCGGCAATGTCCTCGATCCGCGCCGCCTCGTAGCCGGCCTTGTGAAAGAGCCGGTCGGCGGCCGCCAGCACGGCGTCGCGCCGCTTCTGCTGCGCCAGGGTCTTGCGGCTTTCGGGAGCTTCGATCTCGCTCATCTCATGCATTTCCCGCGGCTTTGACTCGTTCCCGCCCAAAACTTATAAGACAAACGGCAAGCTTATAAAACAGGGAGAGAAACATGGCGCGCGAAAAGGACTGCAGGCATTTCTTCGGCGACACCGAAAAGGCCATCGGCTTTTCGCAGGCCGTGAAGGCGGGCAACGTCCTCTACGTCTCCGGCGTGCTGGCCGTCGACGACAAGCTGCAGGTGGTCGGCCCCGGCGACATGGCCGCCCAGGTCGCGCAGGTCTATGCCAATCTCGGCCGCATCCTGGCGGCCAATGGCGCCAGCTTTCAGGACGTCGTGAAGGAAACGGTCTTCGCGACCGATCTTGCGGCACTGGGCGGCGCGCTCGCTCCCCGCAAGGCCGCCTTCGATGCCGACGGGGCCTATGTGCCGGCCTCCACCATGGTCCAGATCACCGGCCTCTTCCTTCCCGGCGCGATGATCGAAGTGGAAATGATCGCACATCTCGAAGGCTGACCTTCACGCCGCATGCCCGCTCAGATCCGTGATCGCCGGGTTCTCGCCCGTCAGCGCGTTCTTCGGATCCCACTTGAGCGTCAGCGTGCGGAAGCGCGTGTCGAGGGCGTCATAGATCAGCAGCTTGCCGGCAAGGCTCTCGCCCGCGCCGGTAATCTCCTTGATGACTTCGAGCGCTTGCAGCGAGCCGACAACCCCGGTCAGCGCGCCGATCACGCCGGCCTCCTCACACGTCGGCACCGAGCCCGGCGCCGGCGTCTCGCCGATGAAGTCGCGGTAATTGGGTTTCGGATTGCCGTCGGCGTCGCGCTCGAAGGCGCGAAACACCGCCACCTGCCCCTCGAACTGGCCGACCGCGGCCGAGACAAGCGGCACGCGCGCGAAATAGCAGGCATCGTTGACGAGGAACCGCGTCTCGAAATTGTCACAGCCATCGGCCACGATGTCGTATTGCGAAATAATGTCGAGCGCGTTTGCCGCGGTCAGCCGTTCGCGATGCTCGATCACGCGCACATCCGGGTTGATGCGCCGCGCCGCCTCCGCCGCGCTCGCCGTTTTCGCGCGGCCGACATCCGCCGTCCCATGCGCGATCTGGCGCTGCAGGTTCGACAGCGACACCTCGTCATTGTCGATAATGCCGATCGTGCCGACGCCCGCCGCCGCCAGATAAATCAGGCAAGGGCTCCCAAGCCCGCCCGCGCCGACGACCAGCACCCGGGCCTTCAAGAGCTTCTGCTGCCCCGGCCCGCCGATCTCCTTCAGCACGATATGCCGCGCATAGCGTGTCAGTTGTGTGTCGCTCAATGCCATACGCATTCATAGCATGCCGGGCGCTGTCATAGAATTGCCCCCTTCGCGCCCTAGCGTTCTCGCTGGTTCCTTCCACAAGTGAGGTAACGAGATGACCGACACCCCCCGCGATATCCCCGACATGTCGAAGGACATGATGAACGCCCTGACTTCCAGCGCGGCCGCGGCTGCCGAAGCGGCGGCGCGCATCAACGACGAGCTGCTGGATTTCGCCCGCCGGCGTTTCGAAGATGACGCCAGCGTCGCCGAAGCGATGCTGAAGGCCGAATCCCTTTCCGATGTCGTCGCGCTGCAGCGCGACTTTCTGGTCTCGACCTTCGAGAGTTATGCCGAGGAAACCGGCAAGCTCCACCAGATGACGATGGATATGACGAAGGATGTGACCGGCCCCATTGCCGAACGCGTCTCGAAACGCGCCGCCTGACCGGCGAAGATTTGCGATGGCGGTGGCCGCGCCGCGCTGCCTCTGCTATCGTCAAGTATCGCTGCGCGCGAAAAGGGAAGCGTTCATTCGCGTGCGGCGTTCCGGCCTTTGCCGGGTCGCGGCTGCGCACCGGCCTGCGGTGACATGCTTCCCATCGGCCGCCGGCCGCGTTCAGCTTTCCGTCGTCGAAAACGCCCGGGCGAGTCCTGCAGGCGCGAGCAGGTTTTTGCGTCCCCGCGCGGCGGACGATCCGGTTTCGGCCTCCTGCAACAGAGCCCGAAACAGAGGAGGTTACGATGCGGATAAAGGAACTGATGACCAACCATGCGGAGTGGATCGAGGCGACGACGCCCCTGCGCGACGTCTCGCGCACGCTGCGCGACAAGAATATCGGTTGCCTGCCGGTCGGCGAAAACGATCGCCTGATCGGCATGATCACCGACCGCGACATCTGCTGCCGCGGCGTCGCCGACGGGCTCGATCCCGACAAGGCGACGGCGCGCGAAGTGATGACCGACGGCATCGTCTGGTGCTACGACGATCAGACCGACAAGGAAGCCGCCGAACTGATGGAGGAAAAAGGTATCCGCCATCTGCCGGTGCTCAATCGCAAGAAGCGCATCGTCGGCGTGCTCTCGCTCGGTGATCTCGCTTTCCGCGCTGGCAAGTCGCTCACCGCCGACGTGATCCATCTCGTCGCGCGCGACGCCGAACGCCACGCCAAAAGCGCCTGACACGGCACTCATAAAAAGCCCTCTCCCCTTTGGGGAGAGGGTGGGGTGAGGGGCGCGGCACACGCTGCGCTCTCCGCCGTTGCAAAGCTCAAGGCGCCAGCAGCACCGCGCTCTGGCACGATCGCCCGATGCGTCCATAGGCATCGAAGATTTCCGATTCCGTCAGCCCCCGCCCGTCGCCGCGCCAGTCGCCGCGCTGCGCGACGCCGATCCATTCGCCGATGGGATCGCGCGCGAGATGCAGCGCAAGGTCCGCATTCGGCCAGCCAGCGGCATTGGGGCGCTTGCCCGCATCCGTCACCGTGAACAGCGTCGAGACGTCGGCAACCGCCATGACGCGCGAAAAAGGCGTCGGCGTGTCGTGAAAGGCGCGCTTCAGCCGAAACCATTTGGTGCGCGTTCCGTCCTCATGGGCCGTGTCGCGAATGTCGCAAAGATCGAGAAACCCCTGATTGACATGCGAGGCGCGGAAAGGCGCCGGCCGCTCCCATTTCGCAAATCCGTCGGGCGCGAAGACGGCGCTCTCCGGCGTGCCAGGCAATCCGTCGATTCCAACCGGTTTCTGGAAACAGGCGCTGGCCTTTGCCTGCAACTTGCCGCCCGCCCATAATTCATTCTCGATAACGGCGACGCGCCCGCCCTCGCGCACGGGCGTCACCCTGCTCGATATGCCGTCGAGCGGCAGCGGACGCAGCAGATAGAGATTGGCGGAGACGAGCGCCCCCCATCCCTTCTCCTCGGCCATCGCCTCCATCTCGCCGACCGCAAGTGCGGCCACCGCGCCGCCATGCATCCCGCCGAACGGCCCCTGCGCCTCAGGCAGCGCGCGCCACACCTCGCCCTCGCGGCGAAAGACGGGGCCAAGATCGGGATTGGGTGCGTTCATATCGTCATCTCACTCGTGAAACCGGCTTATACATTTTTCTGATTCTGTCGTCATTGCGAGCGAAGCGAAGCAACCCAGAAAGCGTCAAACTCGACATTTGCGGCTTCTGGATTGCTTCGTCGGCTGCCGCCTCCTCGCAATGACGCGGAGAGGACGACGCGTCACCCTGCTATCGCCTCCTCGACATCGCGCAACCGGTCCTTGCCAAAATAAATTTCGCCATCGACAAAGAAAGTTGGAATACCGAAGGCGCCGCGCGCCACCGCGTCCTCGGTATTGGCAATCAGCTTCGCCTTGACGTCCGCCTCCTGGATACGCGCCAGAATATGCGCCCCGTCGATGCCGCCCGCATCGAGCGCCGCCTTGATGACATCCGGATCGTCCATCTTCAGCGATTGTTCCCACATCGCGGCGGCGACCACCTCGAAATATTTCGGCAACATACCGTCCATCTCGGCGGCAATCGCGCCGCGCATGATCTGCAGCGTGTTGACCGGGAAATGCGAATTGAATTTGAACTTCGTCAGCCCGTGCTTCTTGATGAAGCGCTGGATTTCGAGCGCGCCATATTCAGGCTTGTTCTTGATCCCCGCTTCCGAAATCGCCGGCGACACATTCCCCGTCGCCTTGAAGATGCCGCCCAGCAGCACCGGCACATAGGCGAACTTCGCGCCGGTGCGTTGCTCGATCGCCGGCAGCGCCTTGCCGGCGAGATAGGCGTTGGGGCTTCCGAAATCGAATAGATACTCGACCTTCTTGTTCATCCGCGCGTTCCCTCTGTTCCTGGTTCAGAATTTTTCGATCCACGGTCGCAGATCGAGCTCATGCGTCCAGGCGCTGCGCGGCTGGCAGTGGAGGTGCCAATAGGCGTCGGCGATATGCTCGGGGTTCAGGATCCCGTCCTCCTCCTTGAGCTTGTAGCGCTCGGGAAAATTGTCGCGGATGAACGCCGTATCGATGGCGCCGTCGATGATCGGATGCGCGACATGGATGCCCTGCGGCCCGAGCTCCCGCGCCATGCTCTGCGCCAGCGCCCTGAGCGCGAATTTGGCGCCCGCGAAAGCCGCGAAGCCCGGCCCGCCGCGCAGGCTCGCCGTCGCGCCGGTAAAGATGATCGTGCCCCGCCCGCGCGGGGTCATCACGCGCGTCGCCTCGCGCCCCGTCAGGAAGCCGGCCAGCGCCGCCATCTCCCACACCTTGCGATAGACGCGCTCGGTCATTTCGCGGATCGGGAAATTCACATTGGCGCCGATATTGAAAACCATGACCTCGACCGGTCCCACCTCACGCTCGATGGTCGCGAAAAGCTCCGTAACCTGATCTTCCTGCCGCGCGTCCGATCCGAAGCCGCGCGCCCGGCCCCCCTCGGCTTCGATCTGGTTGGTCAGGGGGACAAGTTTTTCGGCATCCCGCCGCGTCACGCAGGCGACATATCCTTCGCGCGCGAAGCGCCGGGCGACGGCGCCGCCGGTCGCATCGCCCGCGCCGATGACCAGGGCAACTTTTTCGGCCTTATCGCTTCCCATAATCTTGTCCTTCCGCTTCGTGACGGACCGTCGAAGAGGCCCCCGAAATCGCGTGTGACAGTTTTTTGACAGTTCCGTGACAGAGGGGGTTTTTCGCTGTCATAATCGCTGTCACAATTATCAGTTCCATTTCAGAATGCTCACGTCAGATTGGGTTCCAAAAAAGAACTTGTCAAGCTATGCTGGCGCGAAAAGGAGCCTCGATGCGCTGGGAAGAACTCGACCGCGAACCCTGCTCGCTCGCCCGCACGCTCTCGGTCGTCGGCGACCGCTGGACGCTGCTGGTGCTGCGCGAGTGTTTCCTCCGTATACGGCGCTTCGAGGAATTCGAGCAGCGCCTCGGCATCGCCCGTCATGTGCTGGCCGACCGGTTGAAAAAACTGACCGAAGCAGGCGTGCTCGAGAAAACTCCCTATCAGGAACGCCCGCGCCGCGAGGAATACCGTCTCACCGAAAAAGGCCTCGCGCTCTATCCGGCGCTGCTGGCGTTGCTCGACTGGGGCGACAAATTCATGTCCGGCAAGGAAGGTCCGCCGCTCCTGCGCCGTCACAAGACATGCGGCCATGTCGTGCATGCCGTGACCACTTGTTCCGAGTGCGGCGAAGCGCTCGACGCGCGCGCGATGACGGCCGAGCCCGGCCCCGGCGCGCCGGCAGGGTTTGTTCTTCCTCAGAGACCGTCGAACAAGGCCGTCGACAAGTAGCGCTCGGCAAACGAAGGGATGATCACGACGATCGTCTTGCCCTTCATTTCCGGCCGCGCGCCGACTTCAAGCGCCACCGCAATCGCCGCGCCCGACGAGATGCCGCAGGCAATCCCTTCCATCCGCGCCACCTTGCGCGCATGTTCGAACGCCGTCGCATTGCCGATGGTGACGATCTCGTCGATCAGCGACTTGTCGAGATTTCCCGGTGCGAAGCCGGCGCCGATGCCTTGAATCATGTGCGGTCCCGGTTGCCCGCCCGATAGCACGGGGCTGTCTTCCGGTTCGACCGCGATCATTTTGACGCTTGGCTTGCGCGCTTTCAGCACCTGCCCGACGCCGGTGAAAGTCCCGGCCGTGCCAACGCCGGAAATCACCGCATCGACCTTGCCGTCGGTATCATTCCAGATTTCCTCCGCCGTCGTCACGCGATGAATTTCCGGATTGGCCGGATTGTCGAACTGCTGCGGCATCACCGAGTTCGGATATTGCGCCAGCAACTCCTCGGCGCGCGCGATTGCGCCCTTCATGCCTTTCTCCTTTGGCGTCAGCTCAAGCTGCGCGCCCAGGAGCGCCAGCATCTTGCGCCGTTCGACCGACATGCTTTCCGGCATACAGAGAATGAGCTTGTAGCCGCGCGCCGCGCAAACGAAGGCAAGCGCAATGCCGGTATTGCCCGATGTCGGTTCGATGATGACGGTGTTGTCGGTGATCTTGCCCTGTTTCTCCAGCGCGTCGATCATCGACACGCCGATGCGGTCCTTGACGCTCGACAACGGATTGAAGAACTCGAGCTTCAACAGAATGTCGGCAACGACGCCGGCTTCCGCGGCCATGCGTTTGATGCGCACCAGCGGTGTGTCGCCGATGGTTTCGGTGATGCTGTCATAGACGCGTCCGCGTCCGGGCTTCTTGCTGCTGTCGCTCATGCTGGCCTCCCGGGCCTTCTGTAACGTTTCCGCGCCCCTTGAAGGGAGCGTATCAGATCGTGAAGTCAGCTGTCGGCTTCGAATTGCCGACGCCGGCCTCATCCGCTTTCCGGCAGAGATCCTCCACCGTAATGCCGTCGAGCTTTTGCATCAGGTCGCGCTGCACTTCTTCCCACAAGGGCGCGATCACGCGCTCGCCAAGTTCGGAAGGGCCGCTGCTCGTCGGCTCGTCGGACGCTTCCATCGCGCCGACGACGCGCACCACTTCGCCGACCGCGATCCGCCGCCGCTCGCGCGCCAGCGTATAGCCGCCGCGGGGCCC
>JAHBYM010000048.1 GCA_019635975.1 Parvibaculum sp.
GCGCATGAACATGCAGCTCGTCGAACCCTTGCGCGAACTCTTCAAGGACGAGGTGCGCATCCTCGGTCGCGAACTCGGACTGCCGGAAGAATTCGTCGGCCGTCATCCATTCCCGGGCCCCGGCCTCGCGATCCGCGTGCCGGGCGAAATCACGCGCGAAAACCTCGACATCCTGCGCAAGGCCGACGTGATTTATCTCGACGAGATCCGCAAGGCCGGTCTCTACGACACGATCTGGCAGGCATTCGCGGTGCTGCTGCCGGTGCGCACCGTCGGCGTCATGGGCGACGAACGTACATATGATTATGTCTGTGCGCTGCGCGCCGTCACGTCGATCGACGGCATGACGGCCGACTACTACCCGTTCAGCCACGATTTCCTGGGCCACGTCTCGACGCGCATCATCAACGAAGTCCGCGGCATCAACCGCGTCGTCTACGACGTGACGTCGAAGCCGCCGGGAACCATCGAGTGGGAGTGATCGCGCTCAGCGCTTGACGAGAATCTCGCCGATCTGAACCGCGTTCAGCGCCGCGCCTTTCAGCAGCTGGTCGCCGGCGACGAACATTGCAATCGAACGCCCGCTCGGATCGGAAATATCCTGCCGGATACGGCCGACCAGAATGTCGTCCTGGCCGGACGCATCCTTCGGCATCGGGAAATAGTTCCCCGCCACATCGTCGACGATCTTGATGCCTGGCGCGGTGGAAAGAATCTCGCGCACCTGATCCGGCGTAATCGGCTTCTCGCATTCGAAATCGAGCGCTTCCGAATGCGCGCGCAGCACCGGCACGCGCACGCAGGTCGCCGTCACGCGAATGTCGGGATCGCTGAAAATCTTCTTGGTCTCCTTCACCATCTTCAGCTCTTCCTCGTTGTAGCCCGTCTCCGGGTCGACATTCGAGTTGTGGCTGAAGACGTTGAAAGGGTAGGGGTGCGGAATGATCTTCTGCTCGAACGGTTCGCCTTTCAGGAAGGCGCGCGTCGCATGTTCGAGTTCTTCCATCGCCGCCGCGCCCGCGCCCGACGCCGCCTGATAGGTGGCGGCGACGATGCGCTTGACGCGATTGACCTTGTGGATCGGCCAGAGCGGCGTGATCGCGATGATGGTCGAGCAGTTCGGATTGGCGATGACGCCCTTGTGGTCGAGCGCCGCCTCCGGGTTGATTTCCGGGATCACCAGCGGCACGTCGGGGTCCATGCGGAAGGCCGACGAATTGTCGATCATCACCGCGCCGGCATCCTTCACCGCCTTGAGGAACCGCTTCGAAATGCCGCCGCCCGCCGAGAAAAAGGCGATGTCGACGCCCGCAAAGCTCGTATCCGTCAATTCCTCGACGAGAATGTCCTTGCCCCGGAAGCGCATGGTTTTGCCGGCCGAGCGCGCCGAAGCCAGCAGCTTCAGTTCCTTCACCGGGAAGTTGCGTTCCTCAAGGCAGCGGATCATCTCGACGCCGACGGCGCCGGTCGCGCCCGCAATCGCGACGACGGGGTTCGAAATCATGGGTCTCGGGCTCCGGATGGGGCCGCATACCGGCCCTCTGAATTTGCGCCGTGCCTATAACAGCAGCGCCGCCTCCGGACAAGGCTGGCCCTCAGCGGAAGCTGTCGACGATCTCCGAAACCCGCTTGAAGAAATGCAGGCCCTGCTCGACTTCCTCGTCCGTCATATGGTCGATGATTCGCTGCACATAGGCCTCGCCGCCCGCGATCATCTTCTTCATATGGGTCTCGCCCTTGGGCGTCAGAATGACGATTTTTTCCCGCCCCGATTTCGGGTTCTCGACCATCCGCACCAGTTCCAGCGGCGGCAGGGCCATGGCCCGGAGCGCCTTGGTGATGGCGGCGCCCGAGATCTCGAACCAGGTTTCGAGCGACCGCTCGATGGCCTTGCGGTCCATTTGCCGGCCGCCTTCGCCCTCCGAATGGATCAGCCACAGCATCGCCACCTGGTGGCGGCTAAGCTGCCCGGCGCGCAGCGCGTCCTCCACGCCGATGCCCGCCTTGTAGTGGATGGGGTAGTAGTATTCGAGGAAGCGCAGAGCCGCCTGGGGTATCTGCGATGCCGCCTTGCCGCCTGGCTTGCCGCTCCCGGCCTTCTTGGTCGTCACACATCTGTCCTTTCGCTGCGCGGCCCCGAAGGCGCGCGATTCCTTTGGCGCATCCTAGCGCGGACGCCGCCCGTTTCTGCGGCATAAACTATTTACAAAAGAAATAGTTTATGAAATGAATTATAAAAAGACGAATGGCCGGTAAGGCCGAAAGCGGGCGCGAAAGGGGAGAGAAGAATGCAGAACAGCCGTACAGCCGATGCTGCGGGAGACGAACTTGCGGCGCTGGTCGCAGCGCTCCCCACGGGCGACACCATTGCCGCGCCCTATGCGCTTTACGACCGGCTCAGGCCCCACGCCCCGGTCTATGGTTATCGGGACTACCCGCCGGGCACGGTGCCGGATGCCGACGAGGCGGTCACGGCCTGGGTACTGCTGGACTACGACCAGGTGTCCGCCGCGGCCCGCGACCACCGCGTCTTCTCGTCGCGTGACCCGCTTCAGGAGCAGTCCTCGGCGCCGACCCTGATGCTGGTCAATCACGACAACCCCGAACACGACCGGCTGCGCGGCATCGTCAACCTGGCCTTCTCCCGGCCGCGCGTCGAGGCGCTGGACCCCTGGGTGCGCGAGATCGTCGACGGCATGGTCGCGGACCTCGGCGAGCGCGACGTCGAGGTGATGGAGGCGCTCGCGGCGCGCATTCCGGCGCGCATCATGGTCGGCCTGCTCGGGCTTCCCGAAAACGTCGTAGACCGCTTCCGACACTGGGCGACCGCCTTCATGCTTTCGGCCGATCTTTCGCCGGCCGAACGCGAGGCGAGCAACGGCGAACTGGTCGAATATTTCGTCGGCGTTGTCACCGAACATGATCGCGCGCTGAAGGCCGGCGAGACTTTGCCGGATAGCCTGATCGTCGCGCTGCTGAAAGCCGAGGCCGGCGGCGAAAAACTGACACTCGACGAAGTGATCCGCTTCTGCATCACGCTGGTGGTGGCGGGCTCCGAAACGACGACCTTCCTGCTTGGCAACCTGCTTCACAATCTGGCGGCGATGCCCGGGGTGCGCGCGCAACTTGCCGCCGACCGCAAGCTTGTCGGCGCCTTCATCGACGAGAGCCTGCGCCACAGCGGCCCGCCGCAGCGCCTGTTCCGCGTCGCGACGCAGGATGTCGAGATCGGTGGAAAATATATCGCGGAGGGAGATTGGGTGGCGCTCTTCTTTGCCGCCGCAAATCACGATCCGAAAGTGTTCCCGGATCCGTCCCGCTTCGACATCACGCGGCCGAACCTCAACAAGCAACTCACCTTCGGCGTCGGCATCCATCACTGTCTCGGTTCGGCACTGGCGCGCATGGAGGGCCGGGCGCTCGTCGAAGCCATGCTGGATCGCATGTCCGACATACGTCTCGGCGACGCGCCGCCGGTGCCGCAGCGCGCAAGCCTGCTCAATCATGGCTTCGACAGCCTGACGCTTCGTTTCACACCAGCCCGCCCGGAGGCCGCCGAATGACCGCCGCAACCGAATGCAACATCGCCGCGACGCAAGCACTCTTTGCCGCTTTCGGCGCCAAGGACATTCCGGCTATCCTCGAATATCTCCATCCCGATATCGTGATCGAGTTCTATGGACCTTCAACGATCCCCTATGCGGGGACCTATCGCGGTCTCGGCGAATGCCGGCGCTTCTTCGAAACCGTCCTCTCATCGGTCGACATTCATCAGTTCGATGCGGAGGAGTTCATCGCAGAACGTGACAAGGTGATCGTTACCGGCCACCTCAATCTGACTGCCCGGTCGACCGGACGCACCATCGATTCCGATTTTGTCCATGTCATTACTCTGAAGGACGAAAAATGGGTGCGATTCCGCGACTTTATGAACACCGCTGAAGCTGTCGCGGCTTTCTCCTGACGGCCGGACCGGATAGTCTGTCTCCCGAAGTTCGAAGGGAGACTAGGAATGTACAGTTCAGCCGGAATAGTCCTCGCAATATCGGCGCTTGTTCTCGGAGCCGCGCCGGCGGCGCGCGCGGATGCGATCGCCGACAGCAATCTCTGCTACGCCCAGTTCAGCACCGGCGACTACAAGGCGGCGATCTCCTATTGCTCCAGCGCGATTTCCTCCGGCGAGCTCGACGACCCCGATCTGATTGCCGCCCTCATCAATCGCGGTGTCGCCTACAAGAGTGTCGGCGATCTGGCTGCGGCCGTGAACGACTACACCCGTGCGCTGCGCATCGCGCCCGCCGACGCGCTGGTCTATCAGAACAGGGCCAACGCCCTGCGCGAGATGGGTGAGCTAGATGCAGCACGGGCCGATATCGACCGGGCGCTTGAAATCGACCCGGAGCGCGCCGCCGCCTGGTATGTGCGCGGCGAAATCGGTATGGCGGAAGGCGACCGCGATGCGGCGCGCGAGGACTTCCGCGCGGCGCTCAATCTCGAACCGGCAAACGAGGTCTACAAGGAGAAATTCCTGGGGCTGAACCGATGACGAAATTGAAGCTCGACATCCTCGGAACGGTTCGCGAGGCCTATGGCGGCGCCTGGACGCATATGGGCGAGATGCTGCGGCTGATCTGGTTGCCGGGCCTTCTCTATCTGGCGACCGCCGTGATCTCGATGTTTGTCGACCCGGCGGAAGACCTGCTGACGTCGCTGCTGCTCAATATCGTTGCGCTTTTCCTCTGGCCGATCATCGCCGTCACATGGCATCGCTTCGTTTTGATCGGCGATGCGCCGTCCGGCAGTTTCCATCTGCATTTCGGCCGCCGCGAAGCGCGTTTCCTGATGGTCTCGTTCTTCCTGTTCCTGCTGTTGTTGCCGGGACTGCTGCTGGCAATGGCTGGCGCGACCATCGCGCAAGAGCAACCGCAATCGACGACGGGTTCATTGCTCGGTTTCATCGGCATGTTGTTGATCCTCGTTTCGGTTTACTTCTTTGTCCGCCTTTCGCTATTGCTGCCTGCCGCGGCGGTGGACGATCCGGTCGATGCGCGCCTCGTGCTGGAGCGCACGCGCGGCAATTTCTGGCGCATGGTTGCCGTCTTCGCGCTGATCGTGTTGCCGATCGCCTTGTGCGTCATCCTGCTTGCAAGCCTGATGCAGGCCATGCCGGCCCTCGCGATTCTCGGCGCGGCCGCCTTCGCGGTCATCTCGATCTTCTTTGCCATCGTCAATGTCGCGGTCCTTTCGGTCGTCTACCGCGAGCTCGTCGGTCCGCCCGGCACGCAAGCGCCGGATTTCGACGACGCATGAGGGTCCGGCCGCCCGATTGCGCCGGTGCCCCATTCTTTGTATGGTCCGCCCAGAAGGATCAGGAAAGGTGCCGGGAGGCATCTAAGGGCTTGTTCTGTAAGCCTTTTTCGCAGCGGCATCCGGCCGCCGTCGCAATTCCCCGCAGACGCCCCATGTAAGGGCGGTATCCGCGGCCACGTGTAAAGGATGATCCGAATGTCCGTACAGTCGAAGATCAAGCGCATCACCGTGCCGGAAATCCGGGCCCGCAAGGGCGCCGAGCCCATCGTCTCGCTGACTGCCTATCACGCCCACACGGCCCGCTACATCGACCCTTACGTCGACTTCCTGCTGGTGGGCGACAGCCTCGGCATGGTCATGTACGGCATGGAAACGACGCTGGGCGTCACCCTCGACATGATGATCGCGCATGGCGCGGCCGTCGTGCGCGGCACCGAGCGGGCGCTGGTCGTGGTCGACATGCCCTTCGGCTCCTACGAGGAAAGCCCCGAAATCGCTTTCCGCAATGCCTGCCGCGTCATCAAGGAAACCGGCTGCACGGCCGTCAAGCTCGAAGGCGGCACCCGCATCGCCGAAACGATCCGCTATCTCAGCCTGCGCGGCATCCCCGTCATGGCCCATATCGGCCTGACGCCACAGAACATCCAGGTGATGGGCGGCTTCAAGACGCAAGGGCGCGAGGAGAGCGAGTGGGCCGCCATCGAGGCCGATGCCGCCGCCGTCGCCGAGGCGGGCGCTTTCGCGGTCGTGCTCGAAGGCATGGCCGAGCCGCTGGCCGCCCGCATCACCGGCCAGATCGACATTCCGACCATCGGCATCGGCGCTTCGCCCCATTGCGATGGCCAGATTCTGGTGCTTGAGGACATGCTGGGCCTGTCGCCGAAGCCAGCGAAATTCGTCCGCGAATTCGCCACGCTGGGTGCCCAGATCGCGGGTGCAGCCGAGGCCTATGCCCGCGCCGTCCGCGACCGCAGCTTCCCCGGCGTCGAAAACACCTACGGCATGAAAAAGGTAAAATAGCTCAATCTGTTGCGGGATGCGGGCATGGCTGCGGATGGTTTGCCATTGGCGGATTGCCGGGCTATTTTACGCGGCCTGCAGGGGGCAGGCGCCGGGCGCGAGGCTCTGTTCCCGCGCCCTCTGATTTTCTCCGCGGAGTAATATTTTGACCGATCTCTTTCGCGAAGTCGAAGAAGACCTTCGCCGCGAACAATTCAGCAAGCTTTGGGACAAGTACGGTCTTTATCTCATCGGTTTTGCCGCCGGCATCGTGCTGATCGCCGCCGCCTTCATCGGCTGGCGTGCCTGGTCGAACGCGCAGAAGGTCGAGCTGTCGGCACGGTTCGACGAAGTGGTCCGGCAGGCCGAACGCGCCCAGCCGGAAGAGGCGGCGGCGCTCTTCGGCGGCCTCGCGGCCGAGGCGTCAGGCGGTTACGAAACGCTGGCCCGGCTGCGCGAGGCGGACGCGCTTCTCGAAGCAGGCGATCGTGCGGCGGCGCTGGCGGCCTATGAGCGTGCCATCCAGTCCGGCGCGCCGGCGATCGTGCGCGGTATGGCCCGCATCAAAGCTGCTTTCATTCTGGTTGACGAGGCAAGCTACGACGACATGAAGGCGCGGCTTCAACCGCTGCTGACCGGGTCTTCGCCCTGGCGCGGAAACGCCCTGGAGCTGCTGGCCCTGTCGGCCGCGAAAGAGGGCGTCTGGCAGGATGTGAATACGAACGCGCAGGCGATCATCGACAATCCGTCGGTGCCGTCGGGCCTTCGCGACCGCGCCCATATCCTGCAGGCGCTCGCGGCGCCCCATTTGCCGCGCGCCGGCGAGGAAGAAGACGCGCCGGCAGCCGCCGGAACGGTTGCGGAAGAAGCGGTCGACGAACAGGGACCGGACGCTCAGGAAGAGACGGAGTAATCGGAGATGACGGCGGAATTCATGTTGACCGGTCCGGATGCAGCTTCTCCCCGGGTCACGCGGCACAGGGCGTTTCGGTTCGCGGTGCTGGGTCTCGCGATGGTGGGCATTGCCGGCTGCGACACGGTGACAGGCATCTTTACATCCGATGATCAGACGGTGTTACCCGGCGAACGCCTTTCGGTGATGGAGCTCGGTGCCGTTCTGGAAGTCGACCCGGCGGTCGCCGACATGGAAATCGAACTGCCGCCTGCGCGCGCCAACGCCGACTGGCCG
This sequence comes from Parvibaculum sp., assembly GCA_019635975.1. Taxonomy (GTDB): domain Bacteria; phylum Pseudomonadota; class Alphaproteobacteria; order Parvibaculales; family Parvibaculaceae; genus Parvibaculum. The sequence continues at coordinate 7,499 of JAHBYM010000048.1, forward strand.
CAGCCGGGCGGTGTGCCGTCCAACGCAATGCACCATCTGGAAGCGTCGGGCACCTTCGCCAGGGCGTGGTCGGCCAATGCCGGTTCCGGTTCGTCGGGCGCGGCACGTCTGGTCGCGGTTCCGGTGATCGTCGGCGAACGGATTTATGTGCTTGACGCGCGCGGCAACGTCCGTGCCATGGAGCGCCAGTCCGGACGGACCGTCTGGACGGTGTCGCTGGTGCCCAAAAACGAAAACGCCGCCGAAGCGCGCGGCGGCGGCATTGCCTATGACGACGGCAAGATTTTCGTGACGACGGGCTTCGGTAACGTGCACGCACTCGATCCCGCCGGCGGCACCGAACTCTGGGTGCAGGCGATCGGTGATCCGTTCCGCGCCGCGCCCACTGCGACCGACGGTCGTATCTTCGCCGTCACCGCCGACAACCAGATGATCTGCATATCCCAGGACAGCGGCGAAGTCCTGTGGCGTCATCGCGGCATTGTCGAAAGCGCCGGCATTCTCACCTCTACCAGCCCGGCCGTTTCGGGCGCCGTCGTAATCGCTCCTTATTCATCCGGCGAGCTCGTCGCGCTGCGCGTCGAGAACGGCACGCCTGTCTGGTCGGACTCGCTCACCCGCACCGGCAACGTCACCTCGCTCAGCGAACTCAACGACATCGCCGGGCGCCCGGTGATCGACCGCAACCGCGTCATCGCCGTCAGTCATTCGGGCCGCATGGTGTCGATTGACTTGCGCACCGGCGAGCGCGTCTGGACGCGCGACATCGGCAGCGTGCAGACGCCCTGGGTCGCCGGCGAGTATATTTTCGTCGTCACCACGTCGCAGGAACTTCTGGCGATCTCGCGCCGCGACGGCCGGATCCGCTGGCTGTCGGCGCTGCCCCGCTACAAGAATCCCGAAAAGCGCACGGGCAACATCGAATGGAGCGGACCGATACTGGTCGGTGAACGATTGTTCCTCGTTTCCTCGGATCGCGATGCAATAACGGTCTCGCCCTATACCGGCGAAATCGGCGAAACCATTTCGCTTTCCGGCGGCGCGTTGATCCCGCCGGTCGTTGCGGGCGGTACGGTCTATGTTCTGACCAACAACGCGACGCTGCTTGCCCTGCGATAGGGCGGCCGCGCGCGGCCAGTGCCTCGCGCATGAGAGAGGCTGACTAACGTGTCATTCACGGTCGCCATTGTCGGACGGCCCAATGTCGGAAAGTCCACGCTGTTCAATCGGCTGGTGGGCAAGAAGCTCGCATTGGTGGACGACACGCCCGGCGTCACGCGCGACCGGCGCGAGGGCGAGGCGCATCTTGGCGACCTCAGCTTCAAGATCGTCGACACGGCCGGTCTCGAGGAAGCGACCGGCGACAGCCTCGAAGCGCGGATGCGCCGCGGCACCGATCAGGCGATTGCCGACGCCGATGTCTGCCTGCTGCTGATCGACGCGCGCGCCGGTGTCACCCCGCTCGACAAACGTTTTGCGCAAATCCTGCGCAAGTCACCGACACCCGTCATCCTCGCCGCCAACAAATGCGAGGGCGGCGCGGGGCAGGCGGGCCGCATGGAGGCGTACGAACTCGGCCTCGGCGCGCCGCTGCCGCTCTCGGCCGAACACGGCGAGGGCCTGGGCGATCTCTACGACGCGCTGGCCGCCTTCGCCGACGGCTTTGCCGAGAACGACGAGGAACAGGCGCTCGAAGATGCGCTGGCCGACGACGAGGCCGAAGGTTTCGATCCCGACGCGCCCTACGAGCCCGATCTCGAAGCGCCCTTGCGCATCGCAATGGTCGGTCGCCCCAATGTCGGCAAGTCGACGCTGGTGAACCAGCTTCTCGGCGAAGACCGCATGCTGACCGGCCCGGAGGCCGGCATCACCCGCGACAGTATCGGCATCGAATGGCTCTGGCGCGGCCGCCGCGTCAAGCTCTGGGACACCGCCGGCATGCGCCGCCGCGCCCGCGTCGTCGCCAAGCTCGAAAAGCTCTCCGTTGCCGATACGCTGCGCGCCATCCGCTTCGCCGAAGTCGTCGTCGTCGTGCTCGACGCCAGCCAGCCCTTCGAGCGTCAGGACCTGCACATCGCCGATCTCGTCGAACAGGAAGGCCGCGGCCTGCTGATCGCCGTCAACAAATGGGACACGGTGACGGACACGCAAGCGACGCTCCGCATGTTGAAGGAAGAGCTGGAACGCCTGCTGCCGCAAATTCGCGGCGTCCCCATCGTCACGCTTTCCGCGCTCACCGGCCGCGGCACCGACAAGCTGATGCCGGCCATCGAGCGCGTCCACACCTTCTGGAATGCCCGCGTCTCGACCGCGAAGCTCAACCGCTGGCTTGAGGAAACCGTCTCGCGCCACCAGCCGCCGGCCGCCAAGGGCCGCCCGGTCAATCTGAAATACATGTCGCAGGTGAAAACCCGCCCGCCGACCTTCGCGGTATTTTCGAGCCGCGCCGACGAGGTGCCGACCTCCTATCGCCGCTACCTGGTCAACGGTCTGCGCGAAACCTTCGACCTCCCCGGCATCCCGATCCGCCTCTTCATGCGCAAGGGCAAGAACCCCTACGCGAAGAAGAAGTAGCGATCTGTCATCGTTCTCAACTGCCGAGATAGCCCGCAAGCTCCTGCTCGAATTCCGGGAAATAGCGGGAGATGACGGTCACGTCGAAGCGGCCGAGGATGCTTTCTTTCGGCTCGCGGTCGAGCAGGAAGCGGAATGCAGCCTCGATACATTCCTCGGGCGTGTGAGCGCCGCCTTTCAGCTTCTCGAAGACCGACTGCGCCATCGTCACCCGGTGGCGGCTCTCGCTCTTGCCCTCGCGGATCGTGATATCGAACGTCAAGGGGTCGTCGCTCGCCACTCGCACAACAACGATGTTGCGCGCCGCCGTCACGGCTCAGGCTTTCACTTTCTCGTAAGGCACGATTTCGCCGTTCTTCGTGTAGTCCGGCATCGCCATTTCGATAAAGAGCGGCACGAGATCGGCGGGACGCGTCAGCGTTGTCGGGTCTTCGCCGGGCATCGCCTTCTTGCGCATCGCGGTGCGCGTCGGGCCGGGCGAGAGCAGGTTGACGCGCACGGATGTTTTCTCGAGTTCGCCCGCCCAGGTCTTCACCATCGCGTCGAGCGCGGCCTTGGTCACCGAATAGCCGCCCCAATAGGGCCGGCACTTCTGCGCCGCGCCCGAGGTCACGAAAATAGCGCGCCCCGCATCGGAGCGTTTCAGCAGCGGTTCCATCGAACGTATCAGCCGGAAATTCGCCGTCACGTTGATGGCAAGCGTCTTGTCCCAGTCCTTCGGCTCCATGTGGCTGAGCGGCGTCAGCGTCCCGAGCGAACCGGCATTGCCGACCAGAATGTCGAGCTTGCCCCAGCGCTCGAAAATCGTCGCGCCCAGCCGGTCGATGCCGGGAAAATCGGTGAGGTCGAGCGGCACCAGCGTCGCCTTGCCGCCGACCTTGCGGATTTCGTCGTCCACTTCCTCAAGCCCGCCCACCGTGCGCGACACGAGAACGACATGCGCGCCTTCCGCCGCCATGCCGAGAGCGACGGCGCGCCCGATGCCGCGCGATGCGCCGGTGATGACCGCCAGGCGGTCCTGCAAACGTCCACTCATGTTCGGGTTACTCAGGCTATTTCGGCGAGCAACGACAATTGCGTTGTCCGCTGCTCGCCATCGCGGTCGAGCAGCGGCGTCGGATAGTCGCCGGTGAAACAATGATCCGTCAGTTGCGGATGCTCCTGGTCGCGATGGGAAAAGCCCATCGCGCGGTAGAGCCCGTCGACGGAGATGAAAGCGAGGCTGTCGACCCCGATATAGTTGCGCATCTCTTCGAGGTCGTAATTGGCCGCCAGAAGCTGTTCGCGTTCCGGCGTGTCGATGCCGTAAAAGTCGGGATGCGTGATCGGCGGGCTGGCGATGCGCATATGCACCTCGCGCGCCCCGGCTTCATACATCATCTTGACGATCTTCACCGAGGTCGTGCCGCGCACCACGCTGTCGTCGACAAGCACGATGCGCTTGCCGGCGACGATGGCGCGATTGGCATTGTGTTTCAGCTTCACGCCGAGCTGGCGGATATGCTGCGTCGGCTCGATGAAGGTCCGCCCCACATAGTGGTTGCGGATGATGCCGAGTTCGAACGGGATGCCCGACTGCGCCGCAAAGCCGATGGCCGCCGGCACGCCGGAGTCCGGCACCGGGATCACGACATCGGCATCGACATGGGACTCGGTGGCGAGTTCCTGTCCCAGCCGCTTGCGCACATTGTAGACGCTCTTGCCGCCGACAATGCTGTCGGGCCGCGCGAAATAGATATATTCGAACACGCAAGGCCGCACCTGTTGCGGCGGGAACGGGCGGATCGATTCGATGCCGTCCTTGGTCGCAACCACGATCTCGCCGGGCTCGATCTCGCGCACGAATTCGGCGCCGATAATGTCGAGCGCAACCGTCTCCGAACAAAGGATCGGCGCGCCCGCCAGATTCCCCAAAATGAGCGGCCGGATGCCCAGCGGATCGCGCGCCCCGATCAGCTTCTTGTTGGTCAGCACCACCAGCGCGTAAGCGCCTTCGGTCTGCGCCAGCGCATCGACGAAGCGTTCCATCAGCCGTGGCTTCCGGCTCTGCGCGACGAGCTGCAGGATGGTTTCGGTGTCCGATGTCGACTGAAAGATGGCGCCGTTGCGCACCAGCTCGTTCCGGAGCGTGATGGCGTTGGTCAGGTTGCCGTTGTGGCAGACGGCGAAGCCGCCGCCATAAAGGTCCGCGAACAGCGGTTGCACATTTCGCAGCACCGTCTCGCCGGTCGTCGAATAGCGCACATGGCCGATCGCCATTTCGCCTTTCAACCGGTCGATGACCTTGGCCGACGAGAAATGGTCGCCGACAAGCCCGATCCGCCGCTCCGAATGAAAATGTTCGCCGTCATAGGCGACGATACCCGCCGCCTCCTGCCCGCGATGCTGGAGCGCGTGGAGCCCCAGCGCCGTCAGCGCCGCGGCGTCGGGATGACCGAACACGCCGAACACGCCGCATTCCTCGCGCGGGCGGTCGTCTTGCAGGTCGTCGTCGGTAAGGAAGGTCGGGGTGGGGGTCGGTTTTCGGGCCTCGGTCACAAAGGGGAAGCGAAGCTGCGTCTGCTCGGGCATCGCGCGGACTCCTAAATATTTAGGCATCTACTCCCCGGTCGTGTTCTCGAAAAGCCGATCGAGCCCCCTCCGTTCGGACGGGTTATAGCCCGGTCCATCTGCATTGTCAGCGCCTGAATTGGCCGGCGCGCTCCGCGGTGCCGGGGCGGGTTGTCGCGCCGCCGGGGCCGGCTCGACAGGTGCGCGTTCGGTCGTCGGCGCCAGCGAAAAGAGCAGGCTTGCCGTGCTTTCGACGGTCGGCTTGAACTGCGCATCGCGGATCCAGTCCGGATGGTCGTCCGGATTGGGCACCAGCCAGACGAAGAAGAGATAGGCGACGGTGACGATCAAGAGGCCCCTCGCCAGCCCGAACAGGAAGCCGAGCGTCCGGTCCATCAGCGAGGCTCGGTCGTGAATGTCCATCAGCGCGCCCGACCAGCGCGCCGTCAGCGCCGCCACCAGCAGGTAGCCGGCGAGGAAAACCACCAGCGCCGCTATCACGGCGGCAAGCCATGCCGAGGCAACGAATTTCGAGAAAAACGGCGCCACATAGGGAAACAGCCAAAGCGCCGCCAGCGCGCCGGCCACCCAGGCCACGATCGACAGCATTTCGTTGGTGAAGCCGCGCAACAGCGCCAGCACACTTGAAACCAGCAGAACCCCGATAACGATCAGGTCGAACAGCGTCAAATCACTCTCCCGTTTTGGGACAGAAGCCTATCACATTTCGCCGCCGCGCCGTCCGGCGCCCGATTTGGTCGCCAGATGGGCTATTAGGCCCTGAAGGTCCGAAATTTCGGTGAACGCGAGGCCGCCCGAGGGTCGCGACCGGGCCGCCATGGCGGGCAGGATGGCCCTCGAAAACCCGAGCTTTTCCGCCTCTTTCAGCCTTGCCTCCATCTGGCTGACCGGCCGCACGGCGCCCGAAAGGCTGATTTCGCCGAAAATCACGCAGTCGGACGGCAATGGTTGCCCCGTAACGGATGAAATCAGCGCCGCCGCCACCGCGAGGTCGGCCGCCGGCTCGTTGATTCGCAAGCCTCCCGCAACGTTCAGATAGACGTCCTGGCCCGCCAGCGTCAGCCCGCAGCGCGCCTCCAGCACCGCCAGCACCATGGAGAGCCGCCCGCCGTCCCAGCCCACCACGGCGCGTCGCGGCGTGCCGAGCGCGCTCTTGGCCACCAGCGCCTGGATTTCGACCAGCACCGGCCGCGTCCCTTCGATCCCGGCGAAAACCGCCGAGCCGCTGGTTTCGCCGTCGCGCTCGCCAAGGAAGAGGGCAGAGGGGTTCGGCACTTCGGCCAGCCCCTTTTCGCCCATTTCGAAAACGCCGATCTCGTTGGCGGGTCCGAAGCGGTTTTTCACCGCGCGCAGGATGCGGAACTGGTGCCCGCGCTCGCCCTCGAAATAGATCACCGCATCGACCATGTGCTCGACGACGCGTGGGCCCGCGATCTGCCCTTCCTTGGTCACATGCCCGACCAGGATCACCGCCGTCCCGTGCCGCTTGGCGAAGCGCACCAGCTCCTGCGCCGAGGCGCGCACCTGCGTCACCGTGCCGGGCGCGCTGTCCAGCGCCTCGGTCCACATGGTCTGAATGGAATCGATCACCACCGCACGGGGCGGCGTCCCGCTTTCCAGCGTGCCGAGAATATCCTTGAGGTTGGTCTCGGCGCCGAGCTGCACCGGCGCCTCGCCGAGCCCCAGCCGCCGCGCCCGCATTCTGACCTGCGCGATTGCTTCTTCGCCGGAGATGTAAACGACGGGGCCGCCGTTTGCCTCATCCGGTCTCGTCGCCAGCGCCGCCATCGCCTGCAGCAGCAGCGTCGATTTGCCGATCCCCGGATCGCCGCCGATCAGCACCGCCGATCCCGGCACCAGCCCGCCGCCCGTCACCCGGTCGAACTCGGCCATGCCGGTGATGTGGCGCGGCGGGTCGGCCGTCTCGCCGCTCATCTCGACAAGCTCGATCCGCCGGCCCTTGCCTTTGAGCGCCTTTGCTGCCGGCCCGGCGCCCACGCCGCCGGTGCTGCCGGCTTCCTCGACGATGGTGTTCCACTCGCCGCACGCCTCGCAGCGTCCCGACCAGCGCGGATAGGCCGCGCCGCAGGACTGGCAAACGAAACTGCGCGATGCCTTGGCCATACGTCTGTCTCCACCTCCCCCTTGCGGGGAGGTCGAACGGCGAAGCCGTTCGGGTGGGGGGTATCAGGGCTTCAGCACATCCATGCCGATCGGCCCTTCGGCGCGCCCGTGAATGAACTGGTCGACATAATCGTTGCCGCTGTCGTCGATCTTCTCGCGCGGGCCTTCCCAGATGATCTTGCCCTTGTAGATCATCGCCACCCGGTCGGCGATCTTGCGCACGCTCGACATGTCATGCGTGATCGACAGTGTCGTCGCGCCGAGATCCTTCACGCGGTCGACGATCAGCTCGTTGATGACGTCGGCGGTGATCGGGTCGAGGCCGGTCGTCGGCTCGTCGAAGAAGATGATTTCCGGATCGACGGCAATGGCGCGCGCCAGACCGACGCGCTTCTGCATGCCGCCCGAAAGCTCGGCCGGGTAGAGCTCGCCGACTTCCGGCCCGAGCCCGACTTTCGCCAGCTTCTCGATGGCGATGTCCTTGGCGGCCTTGCGTTTCATCCGCCGGCCCTGAATAAGGCCGAAGGCGACGTTCTCCCAGACGGCAAGGCTGTCGAACAGCGCCGCGCCCTGAAACAGCATCCCGAATTTCCTGAGCACCGCCTCGCGTTGGCCGCTATCCATCTTCAGCACATTCTTGCCGTCGACGAATATCTCGCCGCGATCCGGCCGGATGATGCCGAGCACGCATTTGATCATCACCGACTTGCCGGTGCCCGAGCCGCCGATGACGACGAGCGACTGGCCCTTCGGCACGGTGAGGTTGATGCCGTCCAGCACCACCTTCGAGCCGAAGCGCTTGTGGACGTTCCTGAGTTCGATTTTCGCGTCGCTCATTCCCGCCCCCTCAATTCGCAAACAGCAGCGACGTCATCACGTAGTTCGCCGCGAGGATGAGGATGGAGGCGGTCACCACCGCATTCGTCGTCGCGCGGCCCACGCCCTGCGCGCCGCCCTTCGAGTTGAAGCCGTGGAAGCAGCCCATGATGGCGATGATGAAGCCGAAAACGCCGGCCTTGATCAGGCCCGACATCACATCGTCGAATTTCAGAAAGTCGGCCGTGTTCTTGATATAGACGCCGGCATTGAAATCGAGCGTCTGCGTGCCGACCACGAAGCCGCCCATGATGCCGATAATGTCGGCGACGAAGACGAGCAGCGGCAGCGTCAGCACGGCCGCGACGACGCGCGGCACCACGAGATATTTGTAGGGGTTGGTCGACAGCGTCGTCAGCGCGTCGATCTGTTCGGTCACGCGCATCGTCCCGAGTTCGGCCGCGATCGCCGCCGACACGCGCCCCGCCACCATCAGCCCGCCAAGCACCGGCCCCAGCTCGCGCGTGATGCCGAGCGCAACGATGGTCGCGACGATCGATTCCGAGTTGAACTCGTTGCCGCCGTAATAGATCTGCAAGGCCAGCGCGCCGCCGGTGAAAAAGGCGGTCAGCGCCACCACCGGCAGCGAGAAATAGCCGATCCGCATCATCTGCTGCGCGACCAGCCGCCAGAAGAAGGGTGGGCGGAATACATGAGAGACCGACTGCCAGATGAAAAGCGACAGCCGGCCGATTTCGGCAAGCAGCGTCAGCACGACCCGGCCGATAATCGCGAAGAAATTCAAACCTGCCCCCCGGGCTCGTCGGTCGCGCCTCCGGCTTCGGATACATAGCGCCGCATGTATCGCCGCCCGAGGCTGGTGAGAATCTCGTAGCCGATGGTCCCGGCCCGAAGGCCCACATCGTCCACGCTTATATGGGGGCCGATCAGCTCGGCCATGTCGCCGCGCTGGATCAGCCCCTCCGGAACGGCGCTCACATCGACCGCCATCATGTCCATCGAGACTCGCCCCGCGACCGGCACAGTGTAACCCGCAATATGCACATGTCCGCCATAAACTTGTCCTTTCCCGGCCGGGTTTTCCTCATCGCGGCCATTATCGCGCATGTTGCCGGGGCGGGGATAACTCAGCGCCCGGAAATAGCCGTCGGCATAGCCGGCCGCAAGCACCGCGATGCGGGCCGGCGCCTGCGCCGCCCATGTGGCGCTGTAGCCGACCGCGTCGCCGGCCGCGAGCGTCCGGACCGCCAGCACCCGCGCCTCGACCGTCACCGCCGCCCGGAACGGATTGGCCGCGCCCGTCAGCGGGTTGCCCCCATAAAGCCCGACGCCCGGCCGCACCAGGTCGAAATGATAATCGGGCCCGAGAAACACCCCTGGCGAATTGGCAAGGCTCGCCCGCGCGTCCGGAAAGCGCTTGCCGAGCACGGCCCGCATCTCGCGGAAGCGCTTGAGCTGTTCGGCGTTGCGCGGGTTCGCCGCGTCGTCGGCGCAGGCGAGATGGCTCATGATGAGCCGGACATCGATCCCCTCGGCAAGCGCCGCATCTTCCGCCAGCGCCGCCGCGTCGGCCGCGCTCATGCCCAGCCGGTTGAGGCCGCTGTCGAAATGCAGCGCCGCCGGAAGGCGCATGGCCGCGCGCTTCGCCGCCTCGCGCCACTCGGCCACTTCCGCCATCGAGGCAAGGCAGGGCGCGAGCCCCGCCTCGCGATAAAGCGCGTCGGCGCCGGGAAAGAGCCCGTTCAGCACATAAATGGCGACGCCCGGCAGCAGCGCGCGCAGCGCCGCGCCTTCATGGGCGTCGGCGACGAAAAAGCACCCGCAACCCTCTTCGGCGAGCCGCCGCGCCACCGGCGCCATGCCGAGCCCATAGGCATCCGCCTTGACGACCGCGCC
>JAHBYM010000049.1 GCA_019635975.1 Parvibaculum sp.
GCCTCCGCCGCGTGACCGGCATGGAGATGTTTCGTCATCGCGCCGGTCTTAAGGAATTGCCACAGGCCGGACGATTGGGAGCCCGCATTGCCGAGCGCGTGGACGGCCGCTTCGTCGGACAGACCGTGGAGAGAGGCGGCGGCCATCGCGGCGCCGAAGGGTCCGCAAGTCGCGGTGTTGTGCCAGATGCGATAATGCGCAGGCCCGACCGCCATGCCGACACGCGTCGCTGCCTCGAAGCCATGCAGCACCGCCTCGAGAAATGCGCGTCCGGTCGCACCGCGTGAGCTCGCAAGCGCCCATGCGGCCGGCACGACCACGCAGCCCGGATGGACGACGGATTCGCGGTGCAGATCGTCTGTTTCCAGAATGTGGCAAAGAGCGCCCATCAAAAAGGCGAGGCGCGCGGGCTCTGGCGCCGCGTTGGAGGCGCCGCGCGCCTGCCACCAGTTCATCAACACGCGGCCCGGTTCGGAGTTACGTCCGGCGAGACTGTTGGCGACGGCATCCAGCGTAAAGAGTGCGGCGGCGTCGAGATCGGCCGCCGTGACCGGCTTGGCACGGATCAGGCCGACCAGACCGGCGGTCAGGGAGGTGGGGGCGGGGTGTCCGGAAAGGTCGTTCACTTGTCTTTTCCATTGGGGGAGACGGCTCGACCATACAGGATGTAAACGCATGGCGCCGGTCGTAAATTCGGGCCGGATATCCGGTCTCGCTTGCCGCAGAAAGCTCGGCTCACTATAAGAAAAAAGATTGCATTCGAGGAGTGATTCGCCACCGACGGTGCGCGGCAGCGGCCTCGGAGAGGGGTCTCCAATGCCTGTTCGAACTTCCCAAAGGGTCCGCGGCGCGGTGTTCGCCCTGCTGGCGCCGGTGGCGTTCGCCTTGCTGCTGGCGGGCTGCGGAACGGCCAGCAAACCCTCGTCGCCGGTACCTCTCAAAACGGGCGGCGGTTACTACAAGGTCGGCAACCCCTACCAGATCGCCGGTATCTGGTACTACCCGCGCGAAGACGACAAATACGACGCAACCGGCATCGCCTCCTGGTACGGGCCGCAGTTTCACGGCAAGCAGACCGCGAATGGTGAAATCTTCGACCAGAACGCAATGACCGCGGCGCATCCGACATTGCCGATGCCGACGATTGCGCGCGTTACAAATCTTGAGAATGGCCGTTCGGTGATTGTCCGCGTCAACGATCGCGGGCCGTTTGCCGCCGGTCGCGAAATCGATATGTCGAAACGCGCCGCAGAAGAGCTCGGCTTCATGACGAAGGGCACGGCGAAAGTTCGCGTTCAGTATCTCGGGCGGGCGCCACTCGAAGGCGGCATCGGCGACGGGCGCGGCGTTGCTGAAACCTTTATCGCACCGAAGGTCGAAACGCAGCCCGACGAACGCCGCGCGACCGCCGCGCCGGTCACATCCGTTGCCGCCGTTTCTGCGTCGCAACTCGCGCCGCCGGCGGGCGCCGTGAGCGCGCCGGCGCAACCTGAACCCGCCGCAACGACGATGGAACCCGTTCGCGACGATCCCGGCGCGACGCGCCAGGTTCCGGTCGCCGGGACCGGCAATCTCTATGTGCAGGCCGGATCGTTCCAGAACCTGCAGAATGCCGAAGCCGTGCGTCAGCAACTGGCGGGCCTTGGGCCGGTCGAGATACAGACGACGACGGTCGATGGCACGCCGTTTTATCGTGTGCGCGTCGGACCGCTTTCCGACGTTTCCGCCGCCGACACGTCGCTGCAAGGCGTCATGCAGCGCGGACACAATGGCGCGCGCATCATCGTCGACTAGACGACAAAAATTCCGGCCGACAAATGTTTCGTTGCCGAAGAGGACAAGACGACACCATGAAAAGTGCTGCTTCCATTTTGTTTGTTTGCGTGGCCTTGTTCGGCGCGGTGTTCGCCGCACCGCGCGCGGCGCAGGCCGCCTTCGATACGTCGGCCAAGTTTGCGATCCTGATGGACTACGAGACCGGCGAGGTGCTGTGGGGCAAGAACGAAAACGAGACGATGTATCCGGCCAGCATGAGCAAGCTAATGACGCTGGATGTGCTCTTCGGCGCCATTCGCGAGGGCAGCGTCAGCCTCGAAGACGAGTTCATTGTCAGTGAATATGCATGGCGCACGGGCGGCGCCGCATCCGGATCGTCGACGATGTTCGCCGAACTCAATTCGTCGGTGCCTGTCAGCGCGCTGCTCAAGAGCATCGTCATTCAATCGGGCAATGACGCCTGCATTGTGGTTGCGGAAGCACTGAGCGGATCTGAGGAGGCCTTTGCGATCCGCATGACGGAGCGGGGCAAGGAAATCGGCCTGAAGAATTCGGTTTTCAAGAATTCGACGGGTTGGCCGCATGAAGAGCATGTGACGACGGCCTACGATCTCGCGCTGCTGGCGCGTCACATCATCATGGAATTTCCGGAGTTCTATCCGATCTTCAAGGAGCGGGACTTCACCTGGAACGGCATCCGGCAGGGCAACCGCAATCCGGGGCTCTATCTCGATCCGTCGGTTGACGGCTTGAAAACAGGACACACGGAAGCAGCAGGCTATGGCCTGACGGCGTCGGCGAAGCGCGGCGACAGGCGATTGATCCTTGTGCTGAACGGCATGGAGAGCGAGAGGGCACGGGCCGACGAGACGGTGCGCGTTCTCGATTGGGGCTTCCGGTCGTTCAAGAACTACAAGCTTTTCGCCGCCGGAACGCCGATCGAAAATGCGCCGGTGTGGCAGGGCGTCTACCGCGAAGTGCCGCTGGTCAGCGCCTCCGACATCGATGTGATCCTTTCCGTCGATCAGCGCCGCGACATGAAAGTGACTGTCGCCTATGAAACGCCGTTAGTGGCGCCTGTTGCAGCCGGACAAAAAGTCGGTGTACTGAGGGTCGAAACACCGGGCGCGCCGGTGCGCGAATATCCGCTGCTGGCGGGCGGAAACGTTGAAAGACAAGGCATTTTCAGCCGCGCATTCGGTGCGTTGACGCATCTCGTTTTCGGAAGCTGACCTTGGCTCGGCCCCGGTTCATCACGCTGGAAGGCGGCGAGGGCGCCGGAAAATCGACGCAGATTCAACAACTTGCACAGAAACTGCGTGAGCGCGGCGAGGTGGTTTGCGTGACGCGCGAGCCGGGCGGCGCGCCCGGCGCAGAGGCAATCAGGCAGTTGCTGGTGACCGGCGAAACGACACGCTGGAGCCCAAAAAGCGAGGCTTTGCTTCATTTTGCAGCGCGGGCGGAGCATCTCGACAGGACCGTCAGGCCGGCGCTGGAACGCGGCGAATGGGTGATCTCGGACCGCTTTGTCGATTCGACCATGGCCTATCAGGGGCCGGGGGTCGGGGCCGAATTTATCAATGAACTCAAGGCTTTGGTCGTTGGCGGTGACATGCCGGCGCTGACGCTAATCCTCGATCTGCCGGTCGAGACGGGGCTGGCGCGCGCCAGATCGCGGCAGGGGCAGGACAATTCGGCGGAGGACCGCTATGAGCGGATGGGCACGGAATTTCACGAAGGCTTGCGCCAAGCCTTTCTAAACATTGCCAAAAACGAGCCGGAGCGCTGCGTCGTCATCGACGCAAGCGGCACAGAGGATGAGGTTGCGGCTGCGATCTGGAAAACGGCGGAAAACCGCCTTTTGTCCTGAACTGTCATCGAACTGTCAAAAAACTGTCATAAACCTCCGGGACGGTTAATCCGGTTTGCCCCCGGAGCGGCCTTCAATTATAGAAATCCCCGGACTTGAAAACGGATGGACGCCCGGCGACCGCGCCGGCCACGAAGAAAAGGATCGCCGGTGAAACGACGACAGCCAAACCCGGTCGCCCGACCAGTTTTTTCCGGCGCCGCCTTCCTTCTCTCCTCCCTCCTTTCGCTCTTCCTGCTTCTTCCCTCGACCGCCGCGATGGCCCGCGGCGTCGATCTTGCGACCGTTCTCGACCCGGTGGCGGCAAACCATATCCTGCCGCTCGACCGGCCTGTCGCGGCGGCGCCGTCGCTGCCCGACCGGGCGCTTCATTTCGGCGACCCGATCGACACCGCCAAGGCGCGCATGACGTCCGGGTACGGATGGCGCATTCACCCGGTGCTGAAGGACAGGCGCCTGCATCGCGGTGTCGACTGGGCGGCGCCGAAGGGCACACCCGTCTATGCGGCCGAGGACGGCATCGTGACCATGGCCGGCTGGCGCGGCAATTACGGCAAGCTCGTCACGATCAAGCATGCCGCGAATGTCGAAACCTTCTATGCGCATCTATCGGGCTTCGCGCCGGGCGTCCGCGCGGGGGCGGGGGTCCGGAAGGGCGACGTCATCGGCTATGTCGGCAAGACCGGGCTCGCGACCGGCAACCATCTCTACTACGAGGTCGCGATCGACAATGAACGCGTCGATCCGCTGGCGGACGATCTCAACGCGCAGGTCAATGTGCTCGCGATCCGCGTTGAGCGGCCCGACGGCCAGATCGCCGAAACGCGCGGGCTGATCGAGGCGCGCTAGAAGCCCGCGCTTTCCGCCCGGCCGTTGCCCGTGCTAACACAGACGCATGGCTGAGAAAGACACACCCGAAAGCGACCGGCTGGAGCCGTTTGCGCATCCGCGCGCGGTGACGGCGCTTCATGGGCATCGGGAGGCCGAGCGGGCGCTGTTCGAGGCGTTCATGGGCGGGCGGATGCATCATGCCTGGCTGATGACGGGGCCGAAGGGCATCGGCAAGGCAACGCTCGCTTATCGCTTCGCGCGGTTCATCCTGCATTACGGAACGCCGGAGGCGGCGCGGGCGGCGGGCGCGCGCGACCTCGCGGTGCCACCGGAAAGCGCGGCGGCGCATCAGGTGGCGGCGGGGAGCCATCCGAATCTCCTGACCGTGCGGCGGCCCTGGGACGACAAGACCAAGAAGTTCAGGACCGTGCTGCCGGTGGACGAAGTGCGGCGCATCGGACATTTTTTCGGCATGACGGCGGGCGGCGCCGGAGGCTGGCGGATCGTCGTGATCGACGCCGCCGACGACATGAACCCGAACGCCGCCAATGCGCTTTTGAAGGCGCTGGAGGAGCCGCCGCCGCAGGGGCTCTTCCTCGTGCTGTCGCATCAGCCGGGACGGCTCTTGCCGACGATCCGCTCGCGCTGCCGGGCGCTCGCCATGAAGCCACTCGGCGCAGCGGAGATCGTGGCGGCGATGACGGCGAGCGAAGCGGGGGCGGTGGCCGCCGCCGAGCACGAGAAAAGCAAATATGCCGGACTGAAACTGAAGGCCGGCGAGGCCGAGACGATCGCGCGGCTTGCCGACGGCAGCGCGGGACGGGCGCTCGCCATCGCCTCTGGCGGCGGGCTTGCGCTCTACAAGGAGCTGGCAGGGCTGCTCGGCGCGCTGCCGCGGCTCGACATCGCCGGCGTGCATGCGCTGGCCGACAAGGCGGCGCGGCGCGGCGCGGACGACGCCTTCGAGACGCTGGGCGAATTGCTGACGCTGTGGCTGCAACGGCTGATCCGCGCCGGGGCGGGGCTCGATCCCGGACCCGATATCGCGGCGGGCGAGGGGGCGGCGATGGCGCGGCTGACCGACCCGGCGCGCGGCGGGGCCAGCCTTGATCGCTGGGTCGAGGTATGGGAGAAGATCGGCCAATCCATTGCCCGTGGCGAGGCGCTGAACACGGACCGGAAACTGACGGTTCTCAACGTCTTTTCGATGCTCGAAGCGACCGCGAGCGAGCGTGCGGGTGCTTGAGGGCGGGGTTTGCGACAGCGTCTTTACAATCGTCATGGCCCGATTTATTCGGGCCATCCACGTCTTAGCGGCATATGACGAAAGAGAAGAAAGACGTGGATGACCCGGACAAGCCGGGTCATGACGTTTATGGATATGGTTACAATCGGCCGATCAAGCGGGCCATGACGAGTTTGGATATTGAACGGTGGCGGACTGCGCCACACAGGTTGAAGTATGAGCGCGCCAAAGGCTTTTTACATCACGACGCCGATCTATTACGTCAATGACGTGCCGCATATCGGGCACGCCTATACGACGCTGGCGTGCGATGTGCTGGCGCGGTTCAAGCGGCTCGACGGTTTCGACGTCAAGTTCCTGACCGGCACCGACGAGCACGGGCAGAAGGTCGAAAAGGCGGCGGCGCTGGCGGGCGTGACGCCGCAGGCGTTCACCGACCGCGTGTCGAAGAATTTCTTCGATCTCTGCGAGACGATGAATTTCTCCAATGACGACTTCATCCGCACGACCGAACCGCGCCATGCCGCCGCCTGCCAGGCACTGTGGAAGCGCATGGAGGAGAGGGGGCATATCTATCTCGGTTCCTATGCCGGATGGTATGCGGTGCGCGACGAGGCCTTTTACGACGAGGACGAGCTGACCGCCGGCCCGAACGGCAAGAAGATCGCGCCGTCGGGCGCCGAGTGCGAGTGGGTGGAGGAGCCGTCGTATTTTTTCCGGCTGTCGGCCTGGGCCGAACCGCTGCTGAAGTTCTATGAGGCGCATCCCGATTTCATCGCGCCGGCGAGCCGCCGCAACGAAGTCGTCAGTTTCGTCAAGGGGGGGTTGCGCGACCTGTCGATCAGCCGGACTACGTTCGACTGGGGCGTGCCTGTACCGGGCGACGAAGATCACATCATGTATGTGTGGCTCGACGCGCTGACCAACTACATGACCGCCATCGGCTATCCCGACACCGAGAACGAACAATACAAGCGCTACTGGCCCGCCGACCTGCATGTGATCGGCAAGGACATTTTGCGCTTCCACACGGTCTACTGGCCGGCCTTCCTGCTGGCGGCCGAGCTGCCGACGCCTCGCCGCGTGTTTGCGCATGGCTGGTGGACCATCGAAGGGCAGAAGATGTCGAAGTCGCTCGGCAATGTCGTTGCGCCGGATCATCTGGTGACGACCTACGGCCTCGATGCTTCGCGCTATTTCCTGCTGCGCGAAGTTCCCTTCGGCAACGACGGCGATTTTTCGCATGCCTCGATCGTGCACCGGACCAATGGCGACCTCGCCAACGATCTCGGCAATCTGGTGCAGCGCGTGCTCAGCATGATCGCCAAGAATTGCGGCGCGGCAGTGCCGGAGCCGGGTCCGTTCAGCGATGCCGACAAGGCGCTGCTGGCGACCTCGCACGGGCTGATCGACCGGGTGCGGACCGAGTTCGACGCGCTGGCTTTCCACAAGGGGCTGGAGGCGATCTGGGGATTGTGCGGCGACGCCAATCGCTATGTCGACGAGCAGGCGCCGTGGACCTTGCGCAAGACCGATCCGGCGCGCATGGCGACGGTGCTTTATGTGCTGGCCGAGGCGATCCGGCATATCGGCATTCTGGTGCAGCCGGTGATGCCGGAAGCGTCGGCGAAGATCCTCGATCAGCTGGCGCTCGGGGCGGAAGCGCGCGGCTTCGATACGCTGGGGCCGGCGGGCGCGCTTGCGGCCGGGACGGCGCTGCCGGCGCCCGCGGGCGTCTTCCCGCGCTATGTGGAGCCGGAGGCGGCGCCGTGACGTGGATGAGCGGCCAGAGCCACAATGGTGTCATTCCGGCTTTCGCCGGTACGTCCGGCACAACGGCGGTTGATCTTTTGGTTTCTTCTTCAGTCTCCCCACACTCGTCACCCCCGGGCTTGACCCGGGGGTCCAGAAGGTGCGGAACGCACCGTCTCTCTTCGCAAGAAACTTTCTTGCAGAAGCCTTCGGGAACGGCGCTTGCTCTTTTGAAGAGAGACGCCGCCTGCGGCGGCTTCTGGATTGCCGGGTCAAGCCCGGCAAAGACGAACGTGGGTGATGTGGTCGCGGGGAGACGGCCATGACCCCGCCCGTGCTGATCGACAGCCATTGTCATCTCGACTTTCCGGATTTCGGGCCGGAGGTCGAGGAGGTGGTGGCGCGGGCGCATGCGGCGGGCGTCGGGCTGATGGTGACGATCTCGACCAAGGTCAGCGAATTCGACCGGGTGAGGGCGGTGGCGGAACGTTTCCCGCATGTGTTCTGCACCGTCGGCATTCACCCGCATGAGGCGGCGAGTGAGCCGGAAACCGACACGGCGACGCTGGTGGAGATGGCCAGGCATCCGAAGGTCGTCGGCATCGGCGAGACGGGGCTCGATTATTATTACGAGCACTCCCCGCGCGAGGCGCAGCAGCGGAATTTCCGCGCGCATATCGCGGCGGCGCGCGAAACGGGGCTGCCGCTTGTCGTGCATACGCGCGACGCCGACGAGGACACGGCGCAGATTCTGGATGAGGAAACCGGGAAGGGCGCCTTTCCGGGGCTGCTGCATTGCTTCAGCTCGGGCCCGCAACTTGCTGAAAAGGCTCTCGAACTGGGGCTTTACATCTCGCTTTCCGGCATCCTGACCTTCAAGACCGCCGACGAACTGCGCGCCACCGCCGCGAAAGTGCCGCTGGAGCGGCTGCTGGTGGAGACCGATGCGCCTTATCTCGCGCCGGTGCCGAAGCGCGGCAAACGCAACGAGCCGGCCTTTGTGGTGCACACGGCGGCGAAACTGGCGGAGGTCAAAGGCGTGAGCGCGGCGCGACTTGCCGAAGCGACGACCGCGAACTTCCTCCGGCTGTTTTCGCGCGTGCCGCCCGAAGCGGTGTTGCGCGGATGAAGCTGAAGGCGACCATTCTCGGCTGCGGCTCGTCGGGCGGCGTGCCGCGCATCGGGCCCGATGGCGGACATTGGGGCGCCTGCGACCCGAAAGAGCCGAAGAACCGGCGGCGGCGCTGCTCGCTGCTGGTCGAGCAATGGGACCGCAACCCGGCCGAAAAGACCGTGGTGCTGATCGACACTTCGCCGGACATGCGCGAGCAATTGATCGATGCCGGCGTGGGCCCGATCCACGGGGTGCTGTTCACGCATGACCATGCCGACCAATGCCACGGGATCGACGATCTCAGGATGGTGGCGATCAACCAGCGCCGCCGCGTCGATTGCTGGATGGACGCGGCAACGGGCGAGACGCTGCTCGATCGCTTCGGCTATTGTTTTCACGAAAAGCCGGGCGGCGGTTATCCGCCGATCCTCAACCATCACTTGATCGAGGCGCCGGGGCGGGCAGTGCATGTGGAGGGTCCGGGGGGCACGATGTCCGTGATGCCGTTCGACCAGGATCATGGCACGATCCGCTCGCTCGGCTTCCGCATCGGACCGCTCGCCTATTCGGCGGATGCGGTTGGCATTCCGGATGAGAGTTTCGCGCTACTGGACGGCATTCAATGCTGGATTGTCGATGCGCTGCGCTATACGCCGCACCCGACGCATGCGCATGTCGAGATGGCGCTTCAATGGCTGAAACGCGCCGGCGTGCCTCAAGGCGTGCTGACCAATCTCCATGTCGATCTCGACTATCAGACGCTGAAAGCCGAGCTGCCGGCGGGCGTGGAGCCGGCCTGGGACGGCATGGCGCTGGAATTCGAGTTTTAAAAAAAAACGGCGCGGAGCCTGAGGCTTCCGCGCCGCCGGCATTTCACGAATGGCCGCTTAGTAGTCGGCGGGCTGTTCGTCGATCACGGTGCCCGTATGGGTATCGAGCGTCACCATGACGGACTGGCCGTCGAGATTGGTGGCCGTGAAGGTTGCCTGGCCTTCGGCCTCGGCATCGCCCTGGGCGTCGATGGGCTCGATGTCGCTGTAGCCGAGTGCCGTAAGCTGGGCGACCGCATCGACCTCGGGCATCGTGTCCGTGGCCGCCGCGTCCGGCGATGCGGGGTCGGCCGGCTGCAGCATGTCGCCTTCAGCAAGGGCCGGGGACGCCATCAGCGCGATGCTGGCCGCGCCTGCGAGAAGTGTCTTGCCAAACCGGGTCATTGGAACCTCCAGTCGTTTGTGCCCCCAAAGCACCCCGACGGTTCGTATTTGAAGGTTTCAGACGCAAGGGTCAACCCGATCACAAAATGACCTTATGTTGGGCCGTAATATGCAGCGATAAAAGGGACTTACTATTCAGGGTTTGTCTTTGATTATGCGTCACTTCTACTGAACGTATGCCGGCGGCACACACATATTACGGGGATTTTCTTGTTCGGAGATAGTCTGGCTTTCATGCCGGCCGGGTCTGGATATCGAATAATATTAGCCATAATATATATTATCGGCGAAATCGATACAGGATTCCAGGACGGCTTGCCGCCCCCGGACATCGCTGTCCGGCCACCCTTCAGAACGGAATTTCGTCGTCGAGGTCCTGGGTGAAGTTGCCCCGTCCGCCGCCCGAGCCGCCGCCGAAATCGTCGGAGCTGCTACCGCCGCCATAATCGCCGCCGGAGGACGAACCGCCGCCCTTGCCGTCGAGCATGGTCAGGACCGAGTTGAAGCCCTGCAACACCACTTCCGTCGAGTATTTCTCGACGCCGGACTGGTCGGTCCATTTGCGCGTCTGCAGCGCGCCTTCGATGTAGAGCTTGGCGCCCTTTTTGACGTACTGCTCGATGACCTTGCAGAGACCCTCGTTGAAAACGACGATGCGGTGCCACTCGGTCTTTTCGCGGCGTTCGCCGGTATTCTTGTCGCGCCAGCTTTCGGAGGTCGCGAGCCTGAGATTGGCGATCGGACGGCCGTCCTGTGTGCGGCGGATTTCAGGGTCCGCGCCCAGATTGCCGACCAGGATCACCTTGTTGACGCTGCCTGCCATTTTCCCGTCCTCGCGCTGAAACTGTCCTTGCGCCGGAACCTAACCGCGACGGCGGTCGCAAACCAGCACACCCGATAAAAAACCTGTGGATCAAACGATGAAAGAAATGGCGGCGAAAAGCAGGCCCGCCGTAATGGCGGTAATCGCGCCAAACTGAATAGTCTGACGAGTCAACGCCAAGTCCAGCGCATTGCGCAGGTCTTCCTTCGTAACCAGATCGGCGATAATCATGTCGCGGGCCAGCCTTGCATGCTCGTCGGCGAGCTGTTTGGAAGCTCCGGCGGTTTGCAGCCGCTCGGAATAGCCCAGCGTATCAAAAGCAATCCCCACCTGTCGCCTCTCCCGCTTGCCTGGCCAGCCTTTTGTTCTTATTATGTTCTCATAAGCTCACATTCATGGCAAGCTGGAATTCGGCTCCGCGTGATTCTTTTCCGACACTCCAACATGGCCCTTGAAGCGGCGGCGGCGGCCCTACATAGATGATCCCGACACCGTACCCGTCAGGCCGGCGCGCCGGATGACGCCTCCCCAGAGTTCCTCCGCATGACCCGTGCTTCCCGATCCGCCGCCGCGCCCGACACGCAACACCGCCTGATCCGCGTGATCGGGGCGCGCGAACACAATCTGCGCAATGTCAGCGTCGAACTGCCGCGCGACCGGCTGATCGTGATTACCGGGCTGTCGGGCTCCGGCAAGTCGTCGCTCGCCTTCGACACGATCTATGCGGAAGGCCAGCGCCGCTATGTCGAAAGCCTGTCGGCCTATGCGCGGCAATTCCTCGAAATGATGCAGAAGCCGGATGTCGACCAGATCGACGGCCTTTCGCCCGCCATTTCCATTGAGCAAAAGACGACCTCGCGCAATCCGCGCTCGACGGTGGGCACCGTCACCGAGATCTACGACTATATGCGCCTCCTCTGGGCGCGCATCGGTGTGCCCTATTCGCCGGCGACGGGCCTGCCCATCGAAAGCCAGACAGTCAGCCAGATGGTCGACCGCGTGATGGCGCTGCCGGAGGGAACGCGGCTCTTCCTGCTGGCGCCGATCGTGCGCGGCCGCAAAGGCGAGTACCGCAAGGAATTCGCCGAACTGCAGAAGAAGGGCTTCCAGCGCGTCAAGGTGGACGGGGCTTTCCACGAGATCGCCGACGTGCCGGAACTCAACAAGAAGATCAAGCACGACATCGATGTGGTGGTGGACCGCATTGTCGTGCGCCCGGACCTCGGCAACCGGCTCGCCGACAGTTTCGAAATCGCGCTGGGGCTCGCCGACGGCATCGCGGTGGTCGAAATGGCGGACGCGAAAAAGGGCGAAGCGGTCGAACGCATTATCTTCTCATCGCGTTTTGCCTGCCCCGTGTCGGGCTTCACTATCGACGAGATCGAGCCGCGGCTCTTCTCCTTCAACAACCCGTTCGGCGCCTGCCCGGCCTGCGACGGGCTCGGCACGCAATTTTATATGGACCCGGACCTTGTGGTGCCGGATCACGGGCTTTCGCTGAAGAAAGGCGCGATTGCGCCGTGGTCGCGCTCGACATCGCCCTACTACACGCAAACGCTGATGGCGCTCGCGAAGCAATACAAGTTTTCGATGACCGCGCCCTGGTCGCAACTGCCGGAAGAAGCGCAGAACGTGATCCTCTACGGCTCAGGCGACGAGGTGGTGACGTTTGCCTATGACGACGGCATGCGCTCCTACAAGACCAAAAAGCCCTTCGAGGGCGTGATCCCCAATCTGGAACGCCGCTGGCGCGAAACCGACAGCGCCTGGGCGCGCGAGGAAATCGAACGCTTCCAGGGCATCACCGATTGCGACGCCTGCGGCGGCTTCCGGCTGAAGCCGGAGGCGCTGTCGGTCAAGATCGCCAAGCTGCATGTCGGCGAAGTCTCGCGAATGTCGATCCGCGAGGCCGACCGCTGGTTCGCCGATCTCGACAAGCACCTGAGCGCCAAGCAGAACGAAATCGCCGGGCGCGTGCTGAAGGAAATCCGCGAGCGTTTGCATTTCCTCAACAATGTCGGCCTCGAATATCTGACGCTGTCGCGCAACTCCGGCACGCTGTCGGGCGGCGAAAGCCAGCGCATTCGCCTCGCCTCGCAGATCGGTTCTGGCCTGACGGGCGTTCTCTACGTGCTGGACGAACCGTCCATCGGCCTGCACCAGCGCGACAACGACCGGCTGCTCGAAACGCTGAAGCGGTTGCGCGACCTCGGCAATACGGTGATCGTGGTCGAACACGACGAGGACGCGATCCGCACCGCCGATCATGTGGTCGACATGGGACCGGGCGC
This sequence comes from Parvibaculum sp., assembly GCA_019635975.1. GTDB lineage: Bacteria > Pseudomonadota > Alphaproteobacteria > Parvibaculales > Parvibaculaceae > Parvibaculum. The sequence continues at coordinate 12,918 of JAHBYM010000049.1, forward strand.
CGGCATTCACGGCGGCGAGGTGGTGGCCGAAGGCACGGTCGACGACATCATGGCCGCAGCCGAAAGCCTGACCGGGCAATATCTCACCGGCTTCCGCCAGATCGAGGTGCCGGCCAATCGCCGGCCCGGCAACGGTAAATGGCTGAAGGTCACCGGCGCGAAGGAAAACAATCTCAAGAACGTCACCGCCGAAATTCCGCTCGGCGTCTTCACCTGCGTTACTGGCGTCTCGGGCGGCGGCAAGTCGACCTTGCTGATCGAGACGATCTACAAGGCCGTCGCGCGCCGCCTCAACAATACGCGCGAGCATCCCGGCGCCTTCGACGAGATTTTCGGCCTTGAGCATCTCGACAAAATCATCGACATCGACCAGTCGCCGATCGGCCGCACGCCGCGCTCCAACCCGGCAACCTATACCGGCGCCTTCACCTTCATCCGCGACTGGTTCGCCGAGCTGCCGGAAAGCCGCGCCCGCGGTTACAAGCCCGGCCGCTTCTCCTTCAACGTCAAGGGCGGGCGCTGCGAAGTTTGTCAGGGCGACGGCGTCATCAAGATCGAGATGCACTTCCTGCCCGATGTCTATGTCGAATGCGACAATTGCCACGGCCATCGCTATAACCGCGAAACGCTGGAAGTGAAGTTCAAAGACAAGTCGATCGCCGACGTGCTGGAAATGACCGTCGACGAGGCCGCGACCTTCTTCAAGGCGGTGCCGGCGGTGCGCGACAAGATGGAAGTGTTGCAGCGCGTCGGCCTCGGCTACATCAAGGTCGGCCAGCAGGCGACGACGCTGTCGGGCGGCGAAGCGCAGCGTGTCAAGCTCGCCAAGGAACTGTCGAAGCGCGCCACCGGCCGCACGATCTACATTCTCGACGAGCCGACGACGGGCCTGCATTTCCACGACGTCGCCAAGTTGTTGGAGGTGCTGCACGAACTGGTCGACAGCGGCAACACGGTGGTCGTCATCGAGCACAATCTCGAGGTCATCAAGACGGCCGACTGGCTGCTCGATCTCGGCCCCGAAGGCGGCGACGGAGGCGGCGAGATCGTGGCGGCAGGAACGCCGGAAGATGTGGCAGCGGAACCGCGCTCCTACACCGGCCAGTATCTGAAGGAACTCTTCAAGCGCCGGCCGGGCAAGGGCGCTGCGGCGGCAAAGCCCCGCAAAGCCAGCGCCGCCGCAAAGAGCAAGACAAGCGCCCGCAAGGCGGCACCGAAAGCGAAGCCCGTCGCCGCGACGAGGAAACGGCGTTAGCGCTTTTCGCTTGCGAGCCGCACCGGAACGCTCGTATCGAGGAATGCCAGAATATGTTTCGCGACTTCCTCCGGCCGCTCTTCATGCGGCAGGAAGGCCGCGCCGCCGATCACCGCAAGGCTCGCCTTGTCCGGCATCCGCGCCACCATGTCCCGGGCCCGCTTGACGGGAAATACGCCGTCCTTCTCGCCCCAGATGAAGAGCATCGGCACGTCGATTTTCGCATGCAGATCATCGAGACGCGCAACGAGGCTGTGATCGACGCCAAGGAGATATTCGAGCAATCCCCGATAGGCGTGGTCCGAGCGCAACCAGCTCGTGACGAACAGCTTCATGTATTCTTCGTCGATCAGACGATTGTCGACAAAGAACCCGACCCTTCCGAGCCAGCGCCGCATCAGCGGCTTCGAGCCGAGCGCCGCCTTGAAGAGCGCGCGCCCGAAGCGCCGCTTGAACATCCATTGCAGCTTCGGCACGACGCCGGGCAAGTGTCCCGGCACCTCGGTGTCGATGGCGACAATTTTTTCGACGCGCGCCGCGTCCGACACCGCAAGCATCCGCGCGAAAGTGCCGCCTGTGTCGTGACCGACGACCGAGTAATCCGATAGCTTCATCCTGTCCGCGAATGCCCGCACGCGCTCGACATGGCCGTGAAAGGTGAAGTTGGTATGTCGACTCCAGCCCGACGCTCCCATGCCCGCGGCATCGAGCGCATAGCAGGTGTAGTGCGGTTCGAGCAGCGGCAGCAGCTTGCGGAAGCTCGCCTTGTGAAAGGGCCAGCCATGCAGCAAAATGAGCGCCGGGCCGCTTCCGGAGACGGTGTAGGCAAGCTCGATGTCTTCGTATGGGAAGGTCAGGGTTTTCGTCATTTCGTATTCTTTCCGTTTGTGCCAGTCCGCAAGGTCGGCTGAGCGACGCAGACGCGCCACTACCCGGAAGGTAAGAAAATCGTCATGAACACCGTCATGCAGGACGAAGGCATATTCGGCGTTCATCTGCGCCGCGCCCGGCTCGCGCAAAAGCTGAGTCAGGAAGGTCTCGCCGAAGTCGCGGGCATCTCGCCGCGTCACATGAGTTTCATTGAAACGGGCCGGTCGCGCCCGAGCCGCGATGTCGTGCTGCGTCTCGGCGATGCGCTGGAACTGTCGGCGAACGAACGCAATGCGCTGCTGCGGCTGGCGGGATTTGCGCCTGCCTTCGCTCCGGCCGACCTCGCGCCGCCCGAACGAACGCTGGCGCGCGAAGCCGTGTCGAAACTGCTCGACGCGCAAGGAGCGATACCGGCCGTCGCATCTGACTCGCTCGGCAACATTCTCGAAATGAACGATGCCGCCTCGCGGTTCTTCAGCATCTCGCGCGACCGGCCGGTTGCGGCGGGCGACAACCTGTTCGAGCTTTTCTTTTCAGATGCGGCCGCGCGCGCGTCGATCGTCAATTGGCGCGAGGTGGCGCCGGCGCTGCTTCACCATCTGGAACAGGAAGCCCTGATCGCCCCGGATCGCGCCGAGGCCGGCCGCCTCGTTGCCCGGATCAGGCGCCTGGCCGGACCTGAAATCGAGCCGACCGGCGCCGAATTACCGATCTTCCGGTTCGAATTCCGGAACGGCGACGAACCGCTAACTTTTGTGTCCAACTACAGCACATTCGGCGTGCCCTACGACGCAACGATGCAGTCGATCCGCATCGAGTGTTTCTTTCCGGCCGACCGGGAAACGCAGGCCTTCCTCGAAACGTTAATGGCCAGACGTCCGTAAGCCGGGTTTTTTCCATCGGACGCCGGATCGGCCGTTCCCTGCCCGCGCCAATCTGTATATTAAAGGCTATAAGTCGGGTACCGGAAGATCATGTCTCAGTTAGATCGCCGCGAGTTTCTCAAGCTGTTCACGGCGGGAGCCGGGTGTTTTGCGTTCGCCGCCAGCACCCTGCCCTTTACGTCGCGACGCGCCTGGGCCCAGGCCAATGGCGGCTACTATCATTTTCCGCAGGGGCTCGCCTCCGGCGATCCGCAGCCCGACGCCGTGATGCTCTGGACCCGCGTCGAGACCGTCGATCCGGCAGCCGCCGAAATGCGGAGCTGGATCGATCTCTTTGTACAGGTTGCGGAGGATGAAAATTTCGAACGGCTGGTCGCCGAACGCGCGGTGCGCGCCGAGCCGGCCACCGACCATACGGTGCGCCTGTTCCTCCACGGACTGAAGCCCGACAGCACCTACTTCTACCGCTTCTTCGCTGGCAGCGACCGTTCGTCCGAACCGGGACGTACCCGGACAGCGCCGATGCCTGGCACGAAACGCGATGTGCGCTTCGCCGCCATTTCGTGCCAGAGCTACGAGCAAGGCTATTTCGGCGCATTGCGCCGTCTCGTCAACGACGACATCGCCGCCGCACCCGGCGAGCAGATCGACTTCGTGTTGCATCTCGGAGATTTCATCTATGAACGCACTGGCGACGTTCCCGAGGACATGACGCCGGCACGGTTGATCGGCGCGCTGCCGGATGGGTCCGAACCGTGGGAACCGGATGGTACAAGATCGTGGTGGCGCAAGGGCGGTCAGGCTGCCGTTTCGCTGGCCGACTACCGCCATCTCTACAAGGCCTACCTGACCGACCCAGACCTGCAAGCGGCGCGGGCACGATTTCCGTTCATACAGACATGGGACGATCACGAATTCACCAATGACAGCTGGCAAAGCCACGACACTTATTTCGGCGACGGCGAGCCCGCGCAGCGGCGCAAGCTCGCGGCCAACCGGGCATGGTACGAATTCGTTCCCGCCGTGCTGACGCGCAGCGCATCGCCCAATGGCGTCGCCAACCGGGCGCATGATTTCCGGCCGGTGCGCGTGGACGATGCGCCGATGGGCGCGCCCGACGAGAATTTTCTTTTTCAGGGCGACGACAATCTGAAGGCTTTGTCGAGCCTGACGATCTATCGCAGCCTGCAATGGGGCGCGATGCTGGACCT